>DASYJS010000406.1:0-5449 GCA_035996225.1 Mycobacterium sp.
AAGATAATTACGTTGCCGCTGGTTGGTAGGGCCGTACAATGGAGTGTCCTGCCGAGGAATCGGTGGGTTCGAAAAGACAAAGCGCGAAAACACAAGACAAGGGGCTGAACGGTTTCGACTTCGCGCATCGAATCAAGGGAAGCGTGCCGGTGCAGGCAAGAGACCACCGTAAGCGTCGTTGCAACCTTATAAGCGCCGATTCACATCAGCGCGACTACGCACTCGCTGCCTAAGCGACTGCGTGTCTGTCAGACCGGGAGCTCCCTCGGCCCGGACCCTGGCATCAGCTAGAGGGATCCACCGATGAGTTCGGTCGCGGGACTCATCGGGACACTCACAGCGACTGGGATCGTCATCCTGGCTAGTTCGCGGGACCAGGAGATCCGAGTAGAGACATAGCGAACTGCGCACGGAGAAGCCTTGAGGGAATGCCGTAGGACCCGGGTTCGATTCCCGGCAGCTCCACAGAGAAGATGCTGGTCAGGGCCACAGGCTCTGGCCAGTTTTCTTTTCGTCAAGATGTGCTGAGCACCTTCGTGTTGAGCCCGACGGTTGTTCCGCTACTCAAAGTGGAGCGACGGCCGTGTAGCTATAGGTCGACGTGCAGTAGCTCGACGACGCTAACGTCGTCTAGGGTCCCTTTAATTGCGCCGCCGCGTGGATGCCACACACTGGCCACCATCTGCCTACAGTCACAGGCATCTAGAGTGATGTTTGGTGATGAATTTTCGCTGCTAGGGTGGGTTTCGCCCTCCCCTGCTGGGCCGTCAGGAGAGTTCAATCCTGACAGGGGCTCTGCATCAAGGAGTGCTCATGATCTATCGCCTTGCTATCGGGGTGCTCGCCGCTTTGGCGGTGGCGATCATCGTCCCTGCCCAGGGCCATGCCGATCCGCCGACGAAGTGTTTGACCAACACCCCCAAAGGCAAGCAGGTCTATGTGCCCTGCGATCTACTCAACGCCGGCGCCAACTTCCCGCCAGGGCAGCGTTGTCCTCTACCGCTCGAGCAGTACCCGAAAGATGTGGCGGACTGGTGTGGCGAAGGCCCAGGCCTTGCGAGTCCCACGCCCGCGAGTCCTCCGAGTCCGACGACTCCTACGAGTCCTACGAGTCCGACAAGTCCCGCGAGCCCGACGACTCCTGCGAGCCCGACGAGTCCTACGAACCCGACCAGTCCTACGAGTCCTGCGAGCCCGGGCAGTAGATCGTGAGCATTGACGCCGTTAAGACTCGAAAGCGAAACCGCAGGTAACGAGCGTTACTGAGTTGGACCGACATGGAACGAAACGGCAGTTGAGCAACCAAATTGCCTGGTAGAGCATCGGTTTCGATTCCGGGCAGTTCCACTGAATAGTTGCAAGTCAAAGGGATAAAGCACCGGACACCGGAGCTGCGTCCCGTCAAGATCTTGGGTATAGGCTCCTCCCGGTCCATGGCGTCGATTCGCGTCCGGGCACGCAAGGACGGCGCCACCTACGCAGCGGTGCTGTACACCCTTCGACGTAAAGCAGACTTCGTCTAGCTTCAACGACAATGCTGAGGCGCTGAAGTTCCAAGACGTCTGCAACCGGTTAGGTGCCCACATGCACGGGCTTGGCCGTCAGGTCATGACTGCGACACCCGCTACGGCACCCAGCGCGGCGCTCCCGAGGCGGTTCACGAGGAATGACCGTCGAATTTATGGCGGCGGCGCTTGTTGGGATTCCTTTAGTACCTCGATGCTTTCAAGTGCGCTGGTGACGTCGTTGATGGTCGCAGGTGGGGTGGCGCGGCGGGTGGGCCCAGGCCGGCCGAGCGGCGAGTTGGTGGCATCTGCAGATCCAGTTCACAGGACGTTTGGTGCAAAGCCGAACGGGGCACTTCAGGCGTGGCACGGGCTTTGGACTGTTCCGGCCGATTGGGGTCGGAGCTGGAGGGGTTGCAGGGCCCATACGGAGTGATGGAGTCGGTAGGGTTTGAGGATGCGAGACGTGGCGCGGTGGGGTGCTGCGCCTGCGGAGAATGTCGACACCGCGTCGTCCTCGAGGGTCCATGTATTGCGGGGGTTGGTGGCCCGGGAGACGACGCCCCTGTTGTCTGACGATTACCTGAAACTGCTCACTCCGCTGTGGTTGGTGCGGGAGCTACGTGGCGTCGTGGCACGGCCAGGTGGACGAATCCAGACCTGCATCTCCGCGGCAGCCGGGGACTGCACCATCACCATCTGAGGGAAACTTCTTAGGGAACGGGTATGGCGATCACCGATATCAAGGCGTACGCCCACCTCACCGAGACCGACATCGAGGAATTGGGCCGCGAACTGGACGCGATCAGAACCGATATCGAGGAGTCCAGGGGCGAGCGAGACGCCCGCTACGTGCGCCGGACGATCCAGCTGCAGCGCGCGTTAGCCGCCGCTAGCCGACTCCTGCTGTGGGCGAGCAGGAACAGGGTCGGCTGCATCGTCGGGACGGCGATGCTCGCCGTCGCGAAGATCATCGAAAACATGGAACTCGGGCACAACATCGTCCACGGCCAATGGGATTGGATGAACGACCCCGAGATCCACTCCAACACCTGGGAATGGGACATGGTGGGTGTTTCGTCGCAGTGGCGGTACTCCCACAACTACCGTCACCACGTGTTCGCCAACGTTCTCGGCATGGATGAGGATCTGGGCTACGGTGTGCTGCGGGTCACCCGCGATCAGCAGTGGAAGCCCGGCCACCTGGTGCAGACGCTGCGAATGCTGTTGTTGGCCATCGGTTTCGAGTGGGGCATCGCAAGGCACGACCTGCACTCCGAGCAGGACCGCGTCGCAACCGATGCCGAGAAGTCGTTACACACTAAAGCGTTGTACCGTAAGGTCGCCCGCCAGACCAGCAAGGACTACCTCTTCTTTCCGGCGCTGAGCGGGCTGGGCTGGCGACGCACCCTGGCAGCAAACCTAACCGCCAACGTGGCGCGCAATCTGTGGACGTACGTGGTCATCTTCTGCAACCACTTTCCCGACGGAGCCGAGAAGTTCACTCCCGACGTGCTAGAGGGTGAGACCAAGCCCGACTGGTATCTGCGGCAGATGCTCGGTTCGGCGAATTTCCGCGCGGGCCCGCTGTTGGCCTTCATGAGCGGCAACCTGTGCTATCAGATCGAGCACCACCTGTTCCCCGACTTGCCCAGCAACCGGTATGCCGAAATATCGACGCGCATCAAAGCCCTCTGCGACAAGTACGATCTGCCCTACACCACCGGATCCCTGGCCCAGCAGTATCTGCAGACGGCCCGGACCATCCTCAAGCTCTCCGTCCCCAATAAGCTCCTCCTAGCATCCTGCGACGACGCACCCGAAACCCGCTCAGAGCTTAAATTCCGGATCCGCGCAGGCGTCCGCGAAAGCATCGGTGTCGATCCCGACACCCGCCGACGGCGAGGGCTACGCACCGCACTGCGTGAGCTTTACGCCGGCGACACTGCGACTGCGTCGCTCCGCCTACCCCAACCCACATCAAATGGGAGACGCGTACATCTATGAATGAGCTGAAATGTCTCGAAGTGCACGGCGACCGTGTCGCCTATTGGCGCAGTGGCCCTTTTTCGTGGCCTCGCCCGCCCCGGTCTGTTGGCAACAACGATGGAGCCAGGCCGGGTGAGCTGTCATCACCGCTACCGCCGATTCGCCCAGGTGAGTAACGCGATTTCACGCGGGACGATTCAGAATTGACACCGTCCGGCAAGCCCCACGCAGGCGATTTACAACAGGCCGAGTTCTTGCGCCCGGCTGACCGCCGCGCCGCGGTGCTCAACGCGGAGCTTGCGGTACACGGCGCGCTGGTGCGTCTTCACGGTATTGAGCGAGACGTATAGCCGCGCAGCGATCTCACGTCGCGATAAACGGGTGGGGAGCAGGCGAAGAACCTCAAGCTCCTTGGGGGTCAGCTCCTCACCGATCGCGCACCCCTCGTTGCGCGAAGTCGCCGCGAGGCCGGCGCTCCGCTCGGCTGAAGCGAGCAGCGTCGACGCGATGCCAGCGTCCGCGCAACCGCGCACCAGGGTGCCAACCTCTTCGAGGATGGCCTTCGCAGTCTGGTGGTCGCCGAGATGCTCGAAGATCTCCGCTCTGACCAACATCGTCCTGGCCACCTCGAGGGCCGCTCCACCTTGGCGGGCCGACATGACGGCCATGTCGACGGCGGCCAACGCTGCAGCCGCGTCGCCGCGCATACGGAGGAGTTCGGCCGTGGCAAGCGACACCATCACGTCCACGAGGTGTTCCGCATCCGCCAGGTCCCGGGGGCTGCCGGAAGCCCGGCGGATCTGACGTTCGGCGTCCGCGAGCTGACCATGTTCAGCCGAGATCAGTGCCAGATGCCCCAATGCGTAGATGCGGGCGCGACGATCGCCCATCTTCTCGGCCAGCGGCACGGCCCGCCGGAAGGTGGCTTGCGCCTCGTGGGCGCTGCCCGAAAAGTACAGCGCGGATCCATAGATGCAGTAAGCAGCGGACAAGGCCTGCGGTGCATCGTCGAAGTCGAGGGTGATCGCCTGGCGAGCCGTCTCAAGCGCTGCGGCGACTTCAGCCGTCTTTAACAAGTGAGCCGCCCGCAACACGACGACTTGAGCGCTAATGGCGCCGTCGTCTGCGGTGTCGGCCGCGGATCGGGTGTCGACCGCCTCGATCCACTCGGCGGCGTCATCGAGTTCACCAACGCTTAGGGCGATCCAGGCGCGGGCTACGCTCAGCCGCGGATCCTGTAGGACGGTCTCCTCGGGAAGCAGATCGAGGTAGCCGGAGATGGTCGATAGGCCACCGGCGTTGAATTCGTCGGCCCAGTCCGCGGCGATCAGGTCAGCACTGCGCGCGATGTCACCGGCAGCGAGCAGGTGGCGCACCGCCTCATCGATGAGCCCCTCGGCCTCGAACCACGTCGCGGCCCGTCGGTGCAGATCGGCGACGAGATCGGGCTCTGTCCGGCGCAGCTCGGTGCGCAGCAAGTCTCCGAACAGCTGGTGATAGCGGTACCAGTGACGCGACGTGTCCAGTGGCACCACAAACAGGTTTTCGCGCTCGATCTTCTGTAAGACCGAGGCCGAGCCGGACGTTTGCAGCACCGCGTCGCATAGCGCACCGCTGAGTCGTCCCAGGACCGACGTACGTAGCAAAAAGCTGCGCAGGTCCGGTGGCTGACCGTCGAGCACCTCGGCCATCAAGTAGTCGACGATATGACGGTTATCGCCTGTGAACGTCTTGATGAACGCGGCGGGGTCCGCTCGCCCGGCAAGCGAGAGGGCGGCTAGGTACAGGCCGGCAGCCCACCCTTCGGTGCGTCGGTGCAACAGTTGAACATCTGCGTGGGCCAAATCCAGGCCCAGGACATCGTTCAGCAGATGGTCCGCCTCACCAGCTTCGAAACGTAGATCGTCGGTTCGCACCTCGGAAAGCTCGCCGCTGGCCCTCAGTCGAGCCAACGG
>DASYJS010000407.1:0-3307 GCA_035996225.1 Mycobacterium sp.
ACGGATTGTCGGACTGCGACGCTCACGGCACCATCGTCACCGTTTGCGGCAACGGCGACAGCGTCACCGTCTGCGGCGGCGGAGCTTTCGGCGGCGCTTCAGTGGTGGGAATGGTTACCGGCTTGCGTGGTCCCGCCGCCGGCGGCGGTGGCGCACCGTTCGCCGGCGCCGCACCGATCATCGACGCCACGATGGTGCCGTGAGCGTCGCAGTCCGACAATCCGTCGCCACCCATGATGTAGTCCCCGCCGGGAATCAGATGCTGAAACCGGGGATGCGGACTCACACCGGTGTCGATGACGGCGACCTTGATCCCAGCGCCGCGGCCGAACTGCCATGCCTCTTGCAGGTTCAGCATGTCCATGTACTTCGGTTGCAGCTTGAAATCGGTCCCGGGCAGCACCCCAACCTCGGTGCAGTACGAGTTCTGCTTCATCGGCGCGGGCGGTCCGGGCGGACTGTCGGGCGGCACCGCGCCCGGATCAATCGTCGGCGGCGATATGGCGTACGCGGGAGGTAAGCCGGCTAGTGCACCCGAAGTGAGCAAGAGTGCGGCCATCGCCGCACGGGACGCGCGCTCACGCCACACCTTGCCGTTACCGGTACCGGATTGCTGCATAAACATTCATCAACCACAACGCCAGCGGGAAGATCGGCATCAGGCAGACGTATTCAATCCATTCCACAAACTTGCGGAACAGCGGGCTGTAGATGCTGTTTGGCACCACCGCCGCAGACATCAGGCCCGCCGCGGGCAGCAGCACCAGGATCCCCACGCAGACAGACATCGAGACCGGCGACTCCAACACCAGCGCGTACCGCACCACGATCGTCGCAATGATCAACACGGAAGTCCCGGCCAGGGTGATCGCCTGCCAGCGGTCCACGTACGAGCGGCCGCGCAGCATCAGGAAGCCAGCGCTGAAGCCGGCCAGCAGGAGCGGCAGCCAACGCTGCCCGGTGTGCGGATCCGCCAGTCCGGCCAGCGAGACCACCATCAAAACGCCCAGCCCGGTCAGCAGGCCCGTCAGGAATGACCGGGCACGTTCGGCTTGCAGCAGCACATCGCGCACCGAAGCGGGCCCTTCCAGGACCGGCGGGCCACCGCCATTGCGGACCACGGTGGTGGGCAGGTCCGGTCGAGCCTCGAAAACCCAGCGGCTGGTGGCCGACGGGAAGACCGGCAACCGGATGCCGGACAGTCGGCGGGACAGGGCTGGTGCGCTCTGGTAACCGATGACGCTGACCAGCACGATGGTGGTCAGCATTGTCACCGCGCCGGTCAGCGCAACCATCCGCGCCAGGGCGGCAACCATTGCCACCCCACTGACGGTGATGATCGCGGTATACAACGCCAGCCGGCGCCCGGTGAACCGGAGGGCCAGTATCGCGGACACGGTGAGGACACCGAAGCCCAGCACCGCGTGCGGCGACCCGACCCCGCCGGGCGGCGCACCGGCCGCGGCGACCCCCAACGGCCCGAGGCTGCTCACCAGCATGATGTCGGCGACGCGTCGATCGCTCTGGGTCTGAGCGCGCATCAGCAGCATCATCGAAACGCCCAGCACGATCGCGGTGATGACCGCGGCGTAGATGCTTGTCAGCCACGAGTTGTGGTGCCAGCGCCACCAACCCAGCAACAACGACGCGACAACCACGCCACCGGCCACCATCGAGGCGCCGACCTGCACCGCAACGACCGGATCGATCGCGGCGAACCGTTTGCTGAGGTTCTGCGACACCGCGGTGGAAATGTGCTCGATGACCTGCGAACGCTTCTCGGTGTCGGCGACGAACCGAATCCACAAGCGGTCGCCGTCGAAGACGTCCTGTTCCGTCAGCGACTGGGCGGCGCGCAAGGGCGAGCCGTCGACCAGGCACAGCGCCCACTTGCCGCGTCCCGTCGCCTCCAGCGGAGTCTCGCCGAGCTCACGCAGTCGACTGTTGACCACCTTCAGCAGCGGGTCGGTCATCACCGAGACCGGGGCGTTGGCATCCAGCAGAACGCCGATTTGGACGCCCTCACCGGCCATGATGCCGACTACGACTGCCCGTGGCTGTGAGATTCCCTCAAGATCAGCTTGTAGCGCGTCAGCTACCGCAGTCATCGGGCTGCACCCCCTGTCGTGGTGAATGTGTGACTCCGGGTCGCCAGTCGCGCGGAGGGCTGTGTCGATCTACTCACCGAGGTGCCGGTGAGTAGCAGTTCGACGTTTTCCAATTCCATTTGCCCCGCCTCGCGATTCGTGATTCCGGTGACACTGACTTTCATATTTGCTGCTGATTATTAGAGCAGTATGACGCTTTCGCGGCCTGGCCGCACGTTGAGTTTAAAACTGTTACAAGCCTTAACATTTCGCATTCTCGTCACACCCTGCTGTGGGTCTTCCACTCGCCGTAAGGCAGCGTGTCCAGCACGGTCTTGACGCCCACTTGCACCAGCTGGGGGGTCGCCGGACAGATGGCGAGCCAGGCCTCCCCCGAACCCGAGGTGCGCGCCTGCTGGTAAAGCGCAATACGCCCGCCCGAACCGTCCTTTAATGACAGCACCGAAGCACTTGGCCCCTTCGCGTCGTCCCGGTACTGGCGCGCATACACAGCAACTTCAGCCGCCGGATCCGAAAGTGCCTGTCCCAGCGCGGCTACCGTGGCGGCGCTGATACCCATTCGTCGTAAATCTCCCCCGGAGAACACGTTGAACCCAGACTCTTGCCACGACTTCGTGGCTTCCAGCATGTCGTCCAGCGGCACGTTGACCGCGTTGATGGCCGCGGGTTCTGCGTGGTGAATCGACTCCAGGCCGTCGAGCACGAGCGCTGCGATCGACGCGCTGTCCGCGACTGCCACGTCGTCGACGGTGATGTCGGCACCAACCCGAACCGCGGACACCCAATGCTGGCCGCGGCGGGCCAACACCACCCGAAACTCGTTGTCCGGGATATCGCGCGAACCCGGGGGCTGATTGTCGTCTTCGACGATGCCGTAGAGGAGCTTGCCTCGCGACAGCAACGCGATGATCTCTAGGTCAGGCGCGGAGAGCACCCGCATCCGCGCCGCTACTTCTTCGTTGACCTCGTCGCCGACGACGATGCCCTGTTCGCGCATCACCGCCATGCCGGGGTGGTCGTTCAGCCAGTCACTGGTGTCGGTAGATACGTATGGCCGGCACCGCAGCTCCGGAGCGACATGTCGAATGTCCAGTAACGCCTGGAGCATCCAGAAGCCGTCGACGTTCACGGTGATGTCGGTGCGAGTGGTCTGTTGGTCCATCAGTACCTCAGAAGTTCGTCGTGCACGATAACCGCAG
>DASYJS010000408.1:0-4239 GCA_035996225.1 Mycobacterium sp.
AACGGTCAATCAGGTCTGGGATCCGCTGCTCGCTCAAGAGTCCGAGCTCTCCTCATTGCGCAACAACGGGGGGCAGGCAGTACAGGACAGCGCACAAGCGAATTCCCTTACTTACCAAACCCGTTAGACCTCGGTCCTTGAGAGGAAACCCAATGATCTACTTCGTCCCCCTCGAGCATGCTGCCGCCTCCGGCAGAGCGTCCGTAGTGCCATCCCCCCATGCTGGAAAAACCTCACAGCACCAAGGAGTCTCGAGATGACCACCATTACCCCGGCCGTCACCGGAGTGGCCGCCCACATCGGGAGCTACGCCGACGCGGTCGCCGTATCCGGCGGCGGCACACAAATTTTCGTCTCGGGAACGCCCGGGCTGCGCGAAGACGGCACTCCGCCTGAGGACTTCGCTGACGAAGCCCGGCAGTGCTGGGCCAATGTCGAAGAAGCGCTCGGCAGGGCCGGCGCCCAGCTCACCGACATCGTCTACATGCGCCAATGGCTCACCAGCCGTGACAACGTGTCCGCCTACCTGGCGGTGAGCAAAGAGATCATCCACCACCAACCCGCTGCCATGCTCAGCATCATCGACGGGCTGGTGTGGCCCGACCTGCGCGTGGAAGTCGAAGTCACCGCCATCCTGCCGGCATGAGCGATTACCCCGTCGTCGACTTGACCACCGACGAACTGCTGACCACGACGCGCTCGGTGCGCAAACGTCTCGATTTGACCAAACCTGTTCCCATCGGCCTGATCCGGGAATGTCTGGAGATCGCGGTGCAGGCACCGACGTCGGGCAACGTGCAGAACTGGAGCTTCATCATCGTCACCGACGCCGAACAGCGTCGCGCGATCGGCGACGTGTACCGCCGCACATGGGACTGGATCGTCACGTCGCCTTTCGCGGTCGCCGATCGGTTCAAGGATGACGCCGCGCGCAATCGCGAGCAGCGCAAGGTGTCCGACAGCGCGGCCTTTCTCGCTGAGCATTTCGGCGAGGTCCCCGTCTTGATGATCCCGTGCGTCGAAGTCATCGACGGTGACGGCACGCTGACGGACGAAAACGCCAACCAATATTGGAGCTCGATCATGCCCGCCGCGTGGAGCTACATGCTCGCCGCGCGTTCTCGGGGCCTGGGAACCACGTGGACCGGGGTGACCATAATGGCCGACGACGAGATGCGGGCCATCCTCGGC
This sequence comes from Mycobacterium sp., assembly GCA_035996225.1. GTDB lineage: Bacteria > Actinomycetota > Actinomycetes > Mycobacteriales > Mycobacteriaceae > Mycobacterium. The sequence goes on from DASYJS010000408.1 coordinate 1,192, forward strand.
CTGCCCGACAACGTGTATCACGCTACGACCATCCCCACCGCCTATTACACCGGCACGACCTTCCGCTGCGCTCGAAGGATTCCGCTCGACGACGTGCTGCATTTCGACCGTTGGTGAGCAGCCCACCGAAGCCGGCCGATCAGCTGTACGCGAGCGAAATTGCAAGGAGGGCAACCATGGCTCTAAGGCAACGCCGATGACCGACGTACGCAACGGATCTGGTGCCCAATCATCCTCACGCGCCGAACGGACCACGCAATGACGTTGCGCGGCACGGCACCGACCAGCCGCGCGATGGTGGTCGCGGTGATGGTGTCGATGGTCGCGTTCCTCGACTCCACTGTGATCAACCTGGCTTTGCCAGCCACTGAGCACGACCTCGGCGGCGGCTTGGCGCTGCAGCAATGGATTGTCGACGGCTACCTGCTGGCGATGGCGGCCGCGATTCTGCCCGGCGGGTCCATCTCGGATCTGTTCGGACGCGTTCCGGTGATGCGGTTCGGGCTGTTGGCTTTCGGGGCGGGCTCGGTTCTGGCGGCGGTTGCCACCTCACCGGCGATGCTCATCGCCGCGCGCCTCATCCAGGACCTGGGTGCGTCGTTCCTCGTGCCGGGATCGCTGGCGCTGATCAACACGGTGTTCGACAAAGCACACCAGTCCGCGGCGATCGGCGTCTGGACCGGGTGGACGGGAACCGCCTTCGCGTTGGGCCCGCTGCTGGGCGGGATGTGCGTCGATTTCCTCGGCTGGCGTTGGATTTTCGTGTTGTCCGCCATGCCTATGGCGGTCGGATATGCGCTGACTTTCTGGCTGTGCCCGATGGCGGGGCGGGTCGAAGGCGCCCGTGTCGATACCCCGGGGGTAGGCCTATCGGCCGTAGGGCTGTCCGCGACCGTGTATGCGTTGATTGAGTCGCAACGCGATGGCTGGACCGATCCGATGGTCATCACACCATTGGTGATCGGGATTGCCGCTCTGGGTGGGTTCGTGAGCTGGCAGCACCGCAGCCAGTCGCCCATGGTTCCATTGCCGCTGTTCACCTTCCGCAACTTCGCTGCCGCCAACCTCGTCACCGCGTTCGTCTACGGCGCGTTGACGCTGGGATCGCTGGCCATCGCCCTCTACACACAAGAAATCGGCGGATACTCAGCCACCGCAGCCGGACTGGCCACCCTGCCGATCCCGGTGGTGTCGTTCGTGTTCGCCCGTCACGTCGGCCGCATCGCCGCGCGGGTGGGTCCACGTGCGTTCCTGATCGCGGGACCCGCCTTGGCGGGGATCGGGTTACTCCTGATCCGCCCAAAACCCAACGGATTCCACGCGATCACGGACCTGGTCCCTGGGATGACCGTGCTGGCCATCGGGCTGGCCGCGACTGTCACACCGCTGATGTCGGTGACGCTGACCTCGGTGCCGATCGAATACAGCGGCCTAGCGTCGGCGATCAACAACGGCGTCTCGCGGCTCGCCGCGCTGATGTCGATCGGGTCCATCGGCCTGATCAGCGTTGGAGCACCGAGCGCCACCGGATTCGCCCACGCGTTAGAGGTCAGCGCCGCACTATTCGCCCTGGGCGCATTGGGCGCCGCGCTGTTGATAACCAATCTCCCCGCCGGGTGCCGGCCTGTTCCCTGCGACATCGCGGCGTTGTGCCGCGACCGGCCCGGTGTACAACCCGCCCTGGCCAGCAGTCCCTCGGCCGCGACCGAGCCATCCCCTCCGCAGTGATCGCGCACCCGTTGAAAAGAACACCACCGTGACCATCCTTGTGATCGGCGCCGCCGGCAGTACCGTGCGCCACAGCGATGCGCCGGCGGTATATAGAACGTTCGTAGCTGCGCGGGCGGATGCGGCCACGCTGCAACCGCTTTCGCCCAACGCGTGGGCATCAGATAATCGACAAGTAGTCGGGAAGAAAGGTTAGGCCGATGACACTGCGCGCGTTGGGAGTTGATCGCGCCGACTGCGATGTCAAGGTGCTCGAGTTGCCAGAGCCGCGGCAACCGGGCCCGGGTCAGGTGTCGATCGCCGTCGTCGCAGCCGGGATGGGCCCCTGGGATCGGCTGCTCTACACCGGTGGCTGGGATGTCGGGTTGCAGCTTCCTGCCGCGTTAGGCGTGGAGGGCAGCGGGTCGGTGCTGGCGGTCGGACCTGAAGTGACGGGCTTTCAGGTGGGTGATCGCGTATTGGCGCACGAGGCCCCCCTGCCGGGAGGCAGCGGCTTTTGGTCCGAACAAGTACTCGTCGGTGCGGCAAGTGTGGCGCACTGCCCGCCAGGCTTGGACTGGGTCAGCGCGGCCGCACTGCCTATCGCCGGTCTCACGGCGCGTCAGGCGATTGATGCGTTGAAGATCGGCCCGGGTTCTCGGCTGCTGATCACCGGCGGCGCGGGTGCCACCGGCGCCGCGGCGGTCCAGATAGCGGCCGCCGCCGGTGCATCGGTGACCACCACCGCCTCGGCGCAGCACCGTGATCGACTCACACGACTCGGAGCACGGCAGGTGATCGACTACCACCAGCCCGATTGGCTTGCCGGCGTTGAGGGATCGTTCGATGTAGCGTTGATCGCCGCACCGCGCACCGGCGCTGCCGCAATCGCATTGGTGCGCGACGGGGGACGGTTGCTGACCCTGACCAGTGATGCCCCCGAATCCGAACGCGGAATCGAATCGGGCAATATCTATGTGGAACCCAACGGCGCGCAACTCGAACAGCTTGCCGAGCTGGTCGCATCCGGGCAGCTTGTCCTCAATGCAGAATCCATCAGACTGCAAGAAGCAGTGGCCGCATTCGAAGGCGTCTCCACCTCGACCACCGGTGGCCGCAAGTTTGTGTTGACGTTCAGCTAAGCCATCGCCGCGGGTCACGTCGGGAGGTCTTGTGAAAACAGCTGCGCCGCAAACTTATCCAGTTGTCAAAGGTTCATGGCGTGGCCGGTCAGCGCGTGGAAGCATTCCTGCAGTCGCTCGCCGAGGGGGTGGGCAGGCCCGTTATGGGCCAGTTCGGTGGCGGTCAGTATCGGACGCGTGACGTACGAAAACCTCAATT
>DASYJS010000409.1:0-2611 GCA_035996225.1 Mycobacterium sp.
GCCACTACCGCAATGCCGATCGCGTTGTGCACCTCTACAACTACCTACTGTCCGGAGCGCTGAAGCCACCGCAGGAAACCGACGAGCCCGCCCTCGTCGATACCGAGGCCACCGCCGGACCCGAGCTCGTGGGGCCATTTCGGGTGCGAATCCCCTTGACGCTCAACGTTGCCGACGGTCACTCGCTGGTTGACGCCGACGGCTTCGCCATCGATGGGATCGTCGAACCGGGTACCGACTTCTACCTGCGCCCAGCGCCGGGCACCTCGGCGGCAACGCTGACCGCAACGACTCCGCAGCGACTCACCGGCAGAGTACTGACCGGAGTGGCACCCGAGGCGCCGGAACAATTCACTCCGGTGGCCCTCGCCGTGCCCGCCGACGTTGCAATCCACGTCGACATTCGCTGGAATGGCGACTGTGAGCATCGCTGAGAACATCACGCAACTGATCGGCAACACCCCCCTGGTCCGGTTGAACCGGGTCACTGATGGCGCCGGCGCGGACGTCGTCGCCAAGCTCGAATCGTTCAACCCGGCCGCCAGCGTGAAGGACCGGCTCGGGGTAGCCCTGATTGACGCGGCCGAGGAAGCCGGTCTGATCAAGCCGGACACCATCATTCTCGAGCCGACGAGCGGAAACACCGGCATCGCGCTGGCGCAGGTCGCCGCGGCACGCGGCTACAAGATTGTGCTGACCATGCCCGAGACGATGAGCATTGAGCGCCGCAAACTACTGCTGGCCTACGGTGCCGAACTGATCCTGACTCCAGGCCCAGACGGCATGCCCGGCGCCATCGCCAAGGCCGAGGAACTCGCCAAGACCGACCAGCGCTATTTCGTGCCCCAACAATTCGAGAACCCGGCCAACCCGGCAATTCACCGCAAAACCACCGCCGAAGAAATCTGGCGCGACACTGACGGGAAGATCGACATCTTCGTGTCCGGAGTCGGTACCGGCGGCACCATCACCGGGGTGGCCCAGGTCATCAAGGAGCGCAAGCCATCGGTGCAGATCGTGGCCGTGGAACCGGCCGCATCGCCGGTGCTCTCCGGCGGCAAGAAGGGCCCGCATCCGATTCAGGGCATCGGCGCAGGATTTATCCCGCCCGTGCTCGATCTGGATCTGGTCGACGAGATCATCACCGTCGGAAACGACGACTCGGTCAACTTGGCCCGGCGGCTGGCGCGCGAAGAGGGACTGCTGGTCGGCATCTCCTCGGGTGCGGCCACCGTGGCCGCCCTGCAGGTGGCACGGCGGCCCGAGAACGCCGGCAAGCTCATCGTGGTTATCCTCCCCGACTTCGGCGAGCGGTATGTGAGCACGCCGTTGTTTGACGACGTGGCCGAATAAACCATGCTTGCGGCGATACGGCAGGACATCCGGGCCGCCACCGAGCGCGACCCGGCCCGGCCGACGGCGCTGCAAGTCATCTTCGCCTATCCGGGCGTGCACGCCCTCTGGGGCCACCGGATCAGCCATTGGCTGTGGACCCGTGGCGCGCGGGTCACCGCACGAGTCGTCGGGGAACTGACCCGCATCTTCACCGGGGTCGAAATCCACCCCGGCGCGGTGCTCGGCAACAGGTTGTTCATCGACCACGCCACCGGCGTAGTGATCGGCGAAACCGCCGAAGTGGGCGATGACGTCACGATCTACCACGGCGTGACGCTCGGCGGCATCAGCACGGATCCCGGGAAACGCCACCCCACCATCGGCGACCGGGTGATCATCGGTGCCGGAGCCAAGATCCTCGGCCCGATCAAAATCGGCGATGACAGCCGGATCGGCGCCAATGCCGTTGTGGTCAAAGAAGTTCCGTCAAGCAGTGTGGTCGTCGGGGTGCCCGGGCAGATCGTGAGCCGATCCGGCCCGGCCGGCGAGGACGATTCAATGCCCGACCTGGTCGGCGTCAGCCTGCAACAGCTGCTCGCCCGAGTGGCCAGGCTGGAGGCTCAGAGCGACAGTCCACAGACTGGCCGCGTCATCCGGCCGCCGGAAGCCGGAGTGTGGCACGGCGAGGACTTCTCCATCTAAATCGCCCGTGCGGCAACTGGATCCAACGATGCGGAGCCGGCTAGGCCAGGTAAATGACGCGGCTGTCGGGCCAGTTCGATGATTGCCGCGAGACGGCCCTGGACACGTTCGAGATCGGCCGCGACGTGGGTGGCCAGCGCAGCTACCGCGTGGTCGGGCAGTCGCAAACCGAGGCGGTGTACCGGCGAGCTACGGGCAAACGCTCACACAGCTTGTGCGCGCGCCCGGCAAAGGCCGACCCTCGATTCGAATCACCAAATGGTGCCAACGTCGTAGGCTCCGTAGGCAGCCGCTCACACAGCGGCCTCATCCTCAATGGAGAGGAATCGATATGCGCGCCATCCAGATTGAACAGTTCGGCGACCCCGCACAGGTGCTCCGCGTCGTCGACATCGAGGAGCCGCCGCCACCGGGACCGCATGAGGTTCTGGTAAGCGTTGAGGTCTCGCCGTTGAACAAACACGACCTACTGGTTGTCACCGGCATGCTGGCGCGACCACCCCTGCCCCACATACCAGGCGCAGAGGGGGTCGCCCGCGTGCTTGCCACTGGCGCCGAGGTCGATGGACTTCAA
>DASYJS010000410.1:0-22866 GCA_035996225.1 Mycobacterium sp.
TGCGCGCAGGGGTTCCAGCAGCGGCTCGCCGGCGGCGGGGGACCAGCTCGCTCGCTCCGCCGCCAGGACCGGCGCCATCCGGTCGGCGTACTCGGCGATATAGGCAGACTTGCCGCTGGTGAAGATGGCCTCTACCTCGTCGAGGGGCAGCGGGTGCTGTAGCGAATTCAATGACTTGCCAGTGAAATCCGCGACCGAACCGGGAATCATCAACAGGCCGCGATCGTGCCCGTGGCTGCGCATCTGGTCCAGGAAGACCATCTGGTCGGGAAAGATGTTGGCCGGATCGCCGTGGTCGTCGTTGAGGTGGCGCAGCTCGGGGTCCAAAAAGCACGGCGGTCCCGCGGACGGCACCACCCAGGTCGCGTCCACCTGGGCGATGTACTGGCGAGCACGATCCATTTGGCGCTGCCGTTTCTGGGTGCCGAACGACTCCTTGGCCCGGGCCGGCATGTCGTAGACCATCGGGTACCAGATCGCGCCGGAGTACTGCAGCAGGTGCACATCGATGTGCCCGAACTCGCAAGCCAGCATGTCCAAATCGACCGGCCGAGCGTCGTTCATGTTGAAAACCGTTGTCGCGCCGTCAGAGACGACCAGGGCCGAATCGCCGATCGGGCCGTCGGCGGGTGCGCGCAGCGCGATGACCATGAGGTCGAGGTCGCCCTTGGGCCCGCTGACCCGGTGTTTCACCGAGTCGCTGGTTTCGAAGAACTGGTGAAACCCTAACTCCTGCAGCTCATTTCGAAGATCGGGCACAGGGAAGTCGGGCAGCAGCACCACCGCGTCCTTGTTGACGTGATCGCGGAGATGCTGTGCGTCGAAGTGGTCCTTGTGCAGGTGCGAGACATACAGGTAGTCGCAGTCGCCGAGCGCGTCCCAGTCCAGGGCGGTGTTGTCCGGGAAGGGGAACCACGATGCGAAGTAGGCCGGATTCACCCAGGGATCGCACAGAATGCTGCCGGCCTGGGTTTGGATCAGAAATCCAGCGTGGCCTACGCTCGTGACCTGCACAGATGCCTTTCAAGGGGTTCTTGGAATCGTTTCGAGTTTAGCGTGAGGTGCGATCCAGGGCCTGCCACAGCCGCCGGTAGTAGTCGATACGGGCCGGGTCTGGTTCGACGCCGTAGGCGGCGAAGAACTCCGCCTCCCGTACCCGGCCGGGATAGTTCCAGCCCAACGAGAGCGTCGCCACCGCGAGATCGGCCCATCGGTCGGCCACACCGAGTTCGCCGAAGTCGACGTGCCCGCAACAACGGCCGCCGTCGTCGATCAGCGTGTTGGGTGCACACGCGTCGCCATGACAGACCACCAGCCGGTCGATCGGCGGCGGCTCGCCCAGGCGCGCGCGGGCGGCCGGCGTCAACGCATCCAGCCGGCTGGTCGCCGACCACTCGAAAGGACATGTGCGCTCCGGCAATCGGTCGTGCAGGGCGCGCAGCCCCGCACCGATCGCGCGCACCGCCACGTCCGGGGCCGTCAGCCAGCGTGGGTGCACCGCGGACAGGCCCGACAGCCCGCGAGTGTGCAGCCAGGCGCTATCTGCGTCGACCCCGAATCCCAGCACCTGCGGGACCGCCACGTACCGAGCCGCCCAGCGCAGCCGCGGAGCTTCGGCGGCGAAGTCGGTGCCGCGCGCGTTAGCCACCTTGACGAAGTCGCGACCGGAGCCGCCCGAGCCCAGCCGGAAGGTCACGCCGCCCTCCTCGTTGACCCAGACCGCGCGCACGGGCCTGCCATCGGCCAACCGGCGAACGACCGCGGGCACCGGCGGCTGCGGCGACGGGAAGGTCACGGGGCCTCTTTTCACCACTTCAGGCGGCTCACAGCCGGGAGCACTACGCTGGCAAGCTGTGGAACCGGTATACGGCACTGTGCTCCTGCTTGCTCGCTCGATCTGGCGCATGCAGGGCCTGAAAATCACCGTCACGGGTGTCGAGCATCTGCCGGCCAGTGGCGGTGCGGTCATCGCGATCAACCACACCGGCTACCTCGACTTCACCTTCGCCGGTTTGCCCGCCTTCAAGCAGGGGCTGGGTCGCAAAGTGCGATTCATGGCCAAGCAAGAGGTGTTCGACGGCAAGATCACCGGGCCGATCATGCGCAGCCTGCGGCACATCGCGGTGGACAGAAAAGACGGGGCCGCGTCCTACGAAGCGGCCGTCAGAAACCTCAAGGACGGTGAGCTGGTTGGCGTCTACCCCGAAGCCACCATCAGCCGCAGCTTCGAGATCAAGGAATGCAAGAGCGGTGCCGCGCGGATGGCGGTCGAGGCCGGGGTACCGATCGTCCCGCACATCGTCTGGGGTGCGCAGCGCATCTGGACCAAGGACCACCCGAAAAAGCTCGTTCGCCCGAAGGTGCCGATCACGGTGCTGGTCGGCGAGCCGATCGAACCGACACTGGGTGTGCCGGAATTGCGCGGACTGCTGCACTCCCGGATGCAGCATTTGCTGGAACGGGCGCAAGAGCAGTACGGACCTCACCCGGCCGGGGAGTTCTGGGTGCCGCACCGGCTGGGCGGCGGTGCCCCATCATTGGCTGACGCCGCGCGCCTAGACGCCGAGGAGGCGGCCGCGCGGGCGGCTCGGCGGGCTCAAGCCGCGGGAGCGCCGGAGTAGCTGCCGATGGCGGAGCCGACCTATCGCACCTTGGAGATCCTGGCCCAGCTGTCCGTTCTGGCCACGGGCACCCGGATCACCTACGGCGGGGTTGAAAACATCCCCGAGCGCGGGGGTGCGGTGGTCGCGATCAATCACACCAGCTACGTCGACTGGCTAGCGGCCGCGTTGGCGATACACTGCCGCGGCCGCCGGCTGCGGTTCATGATCAAGGCCGAGATGCAACGGGTGAAGGTGGTCAACTTCCTGATCAAACGGACTCGCACCATTCCGGTGGACCGCGGCGCCGGGGCGGCTGCCTACGCGGTGGCCGTGCAGCGGCTACGCGAGGGGGAACTGGTCGGGGTGTATCCGGAGGCCACCATCAGCCGCAGCTTCGAGCTCAAGGAGTTCAAGACGGGTGCCGCGCGCATGGCGCGCGAAGCGGATGTCCCCATCATCCCCGTCATCGTCTGGGGTGCGCAGCGGATCTGGACCAAGGACCATCCACGAAACGTCGGCCGTCTCAAGGTGCCGATCACCGTGCAGGTCGGCCCGCCGTTGCATGCCGACGATGACATCGCAGCGACCGACGCCGCGCTGCGCGAGTCGATGACCAAGCTGCTGTGCGAGGCGCAGCAGCAGTACCCGCACCCGGCCGGGCAGTATTGGGTGCCGAACCGGCTGGGCGGAAGTGCGCCGACAATGGCCGAGGCGGCACAGATCGAGGCTGACGAGGCCGCCGCGAAGGCGGCGAACCGCACCCCGCGCCAGTAGCGTTAGGCGAAGGAGACGACATGGCAGAGCCGTTCTACCGGTTCGGGGAATTGGTCGTCCCTTCGCTCGTCGCGATGAACGGGACCAAGTTCACCTTCCGCGGGCTCGAGAACATTCCGCAGCGGGGTGGCGCGCTGCTCGCGCAGAACCACACCAGCTACCTGGACTGGCTGCCGCCGCTGCTCGCCGCGCGGGAACGGGGCCGGCGCATGTACTTCATGATCAAGGCCGAAATGGCGGACGTGAAGGCCGTCGATTACGTGATCAAGCACGCCAGGCTCATTCCGGTGGACCGCAGAAGTGGGCACGACGCCTTCGCGTTGGCTGTGCAGCGGATGCGGGCCGGTGAGTTGATCGGGATGCACCCCGAGGCCACCATCAGCCGCAGTTTCGAACTGCGGGAATTCAAGACCGGGGCAGCGCGGATGGCGTTGGAAGCACAGGTACCGATCATCCCGGTAATTGTCTGGGGCGCCCACCGGATTTGGCCCAAAGATCACCCAAAGAAGGTGTTCCGCAACAAGGTTCCGATCACCGTGGCCGTCGGACGGCCGATTCCGCCGCGTGGTGACGTCGAACAACTCAACGTCGCGCTACGCCAAGCCATGAACGGGTTGCTCTACCAGGTGCAGGAGGAGTACCCGCACCCCGAGGGCGAGTACTGGGTGCCGCGCCGGCTGGGTGGCAGCGCGCCGAATCGGGAAGACTCCCAGGCGATCCGGCTGGCCGAACTGCAACAGCGGATTGCCAAGTACGGCACCGACGGGGTGACTCGGCCGGGAGACCCGCAAAGCGGACGGCATTGACGAGGGCGGCTGGCTGCGCGGGCGGATCATCGCAGTGACGGCTCAATGACAGGGCCGACTTCGAAGCCGGCGCTCATCGCGTGCGATGTCGACGGCACCTTGTTCGACGACAACGAAACCATCACTCCGCGTACTCGTGACGCGGTGCGCGCTGCGGTCGCCGGTGGCGCGAAATTCGTTGTGGCAACGGGCCGCCCGCCCCGCTGGATACGTCCCATCGTGGAGGAGCTGGGGTTCGCGCCGATGGCGGTGTGCGCCAACGGCGCCGTCATCTACGACCCCGCCAGCGACCGGGTGGTGTCGGCGCGCACGCTGCCCGTCGACGCCCTGGCCGAACTGGCCGAGCTCGCGACCCGCGTCATCCCGGGTGCCGGCCTGGCGGTCGAGCGCATCGGCCAAAGCGCCCATGACACGGCGACTCCGCAGTTCGTCAGCTCGCCGGGCTATAAGCACGCGTGGCTGAACCCGGACAACACCGAGGTATCGATCGAAGATCTGCTCAGCGCCCCGGCGATCAAACTGTTGATCCGCCAGGCCGGTGCCCGCAGCGCCGATATGGCCGCCGAACTGGCCAAGCACGTCGGCGTCCAGGGCGACATCACCTACTCCACCAACAACGGGCTGGTGGAGATCGTGCCGCGGGGAATCAGCAAGGCCACCGGCATCCAAGAGATCGCCAAGCCGCTGGAGATCGTCAGCGCCCAGGTGGTGGCGTTCGGGGACATGCCCAACGACCTGCCGATGCTGCGGTGGGCCGGTCACGGGGTGGCGATGGGCAATGCCCACCCTGAGGTGCTCGCCGCCGCCAACGAGGTCACCGCCGCCAACAGCGACGACGGGGTGGGACGCGTGCTGGAGCGTTGGTGGGGCTAGCGGACTGAGCCGGTGCTGTCCTCTGCCGCAGCCGTAGCAAATGTGGCAGACTGCCCGCGTGCCCGCCTTCCGGCTCGTCGCCCGCCCTCGCGTGTTCGCTTGCCTGAACAACGAGGGCCCCGCGCGCGGCAATTCGTCCGGGTTCAAGGACCGGTAGTGGCGTCGGAAGAAGAGCCGCCGAAGGGTGGCGAGCCCGCGGACGACAAGTCCGAGCCGGAGACGCAAAGCGAGGCCGAGCAACCCGGAGACGGCGAGGCCGAATACTCGGCCGGCGGCAGCATCGAATTTCAGGATGCTGCGACGACGAAGCCGCGGCCTCCCACCCCCGCCGAATTGCGGGCGCGGGACAAGTACGCCAAAAAGCAGAAGGAGCTCGAAGAGGCGCGCCTGGAAGCTGAGGCGAAGCGGCGCCGCCAGCGCCGTGTGCTGATGGGCGCCGCGGCCGCTGTCGGTGTGGTGGGCGTCGTGGCCGGCCTCGGCTACTGGGCATTGTCGACGCCGAACGTCACCGCCCAATGCGTCCAGGAAGATCCGAGCGGACAGCCGGTGATCGTGCCGGACGGCTACTGCACCGGTCACACCGAGGGGCTCAACGGGTTCTACTATTTCGGCGGGCACCAATACCACTACTACTACGGCAGTTCGGGGTCGGTGGGTTCGCGGCCGAGCGGCGGGACGACGTCCGCGCCCAAGGGTGCAAACATCACCACCAAGTCCGGAACCAGCATTTCGCGAGGCGGTCTGGGCGGCTCATCCAGCGGCAAGGGCAGCGGCTCGTGAAGCGCGCCAGGCACCAGCCGCGGCCGAAGTGGCAATCGATCGTGGAATCGCAAGGCCTGGTGTATGGCGCGCCGGCGCGCGACGCGAGGGGCCGGGACCGGCCGTACTGGGACGAATCGGTCCACTACGAGTTCGAGATGGACGAGGTCCTGGCGCTGGAAGCCGATGTCGAACTGCTGCATTCGATGTGCCTGAATGCCGTCGAGCAGGTGGTTCTGATGGAGCGCTTCGCGGATTTCGGTCTGCCGGAATGGAGTTGGCAGCCCATTGCCGAGTCGTGGCGCCGCTCCGACCCACATGTGTACGGGCGCTTCGACTTACGCTACGACGGGCGACGCCCGGCGGTGCTGCTCGAGTACAACGCCGATACCCCGACGACGCTGCTCGAAGCCGCGATCCTGCAATGGTATTGGCTCAAGGACGTTTTTCCCGGCGACGACCAGTGGAACTCGTTGCATGAACAGCTGGTCGACCGCTGGAAGCAGCTGCGGGATCTGCTGCCCAGCGACGAGTTGCACTTGAGCTGGTCGGGTGTGGAAGCCACCGGTGAAGACCAGATCACGACCACCTACATGCAGGAAACCGCGGCGGAGGCGGGGTTTCAGACCGTCGGGCTGACGATCGAGGACCTCGGCTGGGACTCCGCACTGGAGCGCTTCGTCGATTTGGAAGAGTCACAGATTCACGCGGTCTTCAAGCTTTACCCGTGGGAATGGGTGCTCGACGACGAGTTCGGCAAACACGTGGCGTCCAGCCTGCCACAGACGGCGTGGATTGAACCGCTGTGGAAGACGTTGTTGTCCAACAAGGCGATCCTGGCCATCTTGTGGGAGATGTATCCGGGCCACCCAAATCTGTTGCCCGCCTACCTCAATGATCCGCACGAGCTGACCGAGTACGTCCGTAAACCCAAGCTTGGCCGGGAAGGAGCGAACATTACCGTCGTCGGCGCCGGCATGGAGACCGCCACCGGTGGGGTCTACGGCGAAGAGGGGTACGTCTATCAGCTGCTGGATCCGCTGCCGGAATTCGACGACATGCGACCCGCGTTGGGTGCCTGGATCGTCGGCGATTCGGCGGCCGGACTCGGCATCCGCGAGACCGCGGGACTGATCACCGACGATGGCGCAGCCTTTGTCCCACACCGGATCCCCCAAAAGTGAACTTCCCGCGAGTGAACGGAGTTGATCATCGATGACAACAACCATCGTGGCGCTGAATTCAGGCTACTGGGATGCCGGCTATTGGGCGGTGCTCGGTCGTGGTGCGGGCGCCATTGTCCTGTACGCGGTCGTCGGCCTGGTGCTGATGCTGGTCGGGTTCTACGCCATCGACCTGACCACACCCGGACCGCTGCGCAAGATGGTCGACGAGGGCAAGCCGAACGCGATCATCGTGTCCGCCGCGGGCATGGTGAGCATGGCGTTCATCGTGGTGCTGGCGATCTACTCGTCGTCCGGAAAGCTGGCCGAAGGGCTGATGGGGTCCGCGGTCTTCGGGCTGGTGGGAATCATCGCCCAGGTGGTGATGATGCGGATCGCGACCATGGTGATCGGCATCGATATGGACCGGCTGTTCAACGCCGATGAGTTCAAACACGAGGCACTGATGGTGGCGGCCGCGCAGGTTGCGCTCGGCATCGTGGTAGCGGTCGCGATTCTCTAACGCAACGATCTAACCAGGAGTGCGCAAGCTTTTCGGCCGCACGGTGGATGCGATCAGCGAGTCCGCGTCGAGGGTGCGGGGCCGGTAGGGCAGCGTCGGCAACCGCGCCGACATCACCGCGACGGGATCGTCGCAGGCGTCGGCCAGCCCGGAAAGAAACGCCCACTCGTGCTCGTCGCTGCCGAAATAGACGACGGTGCCGAACGTTTCGCGAAAACGCTGCCACGACAAGCGCAGCGACTCGTTGCGCCACAGTGTCGGGCAGCCGGCCTGAGCCACCACGACGCGACCGATATTTCGGCAGCGCTGCAGGAAGTCGGTGTCGTAGAGCCGGTTGTGCTGGACGGGTTCGGTTCGCTCGTCGGGAAGGTCGATGACGACGATGTCGTATGACGTGGTGGACCGGTCTACGAATTCCCAGCCGTCGCAATAGTGCACGGCGACCGGCCCGAATCCCTCTTCCGCCCTGCGCAGCTCGTCCAGCGTGTAGCCGTAGGGAAGGTGCTGCGCGCACAGCCGGACTGCTTCGCGATCGATGTCGACATGATCGACCTGCGTGGCCCCCGCCGCTACCGCCAGCTGGCTGACCACGCCCTCGCCCGAGCCGACGACGAGCACCCGGTCGACCTCGCCGGCCAGCAGCAGCGCCGGCACCAGCAGCGCCTCGTGATAGACGAGCTGGCTGAATTCGGTGCTCTGACGTTCGCCGTCGCTGAACAGCGCGACGCCCTGGGGTGTGCGGCCGATGACCAGGTTCTGGAACTCGGTGTCCACGTCGCAGCTGACCTCGGCGAGCTGCCAGGTACGCGTCAGGCCCGGCGCCAGCGGTTCGACGATCTCCCGGCACCTGCTTTTGTCGGGCGCATCCACGAAATACGTTGGCAGCGTTGGAAACCCGTTGAACGCTACCGAGGCGTAGCTCGCGGTGTACGCACCGGCCTCGTCGATCTCGACCCGATCGCCGGGGCGCAGGGTGACCGGAAGCGGATACCGTTGGTACAGCACGTCGTCGCCGTCGCACGTCGGCCCGGCGACGACCGCTTCATCGACCGGGTCGCCATCGCGGTCGGTCCGTAGCCGATAGCGGATGTACTCATTCTCCGTCTCGGCCAGACCACCGTAGCGGCCGATGTCGAGGTACACCCAGCGCCGGCCATCGGTGCCCGTCCGCACCGAGACCACGTGGCAGCTGATCGTGCCCGCCGAACCCGCGATCACCCGCCCGGGTTCGACGGCGAGCTGCGGTGGGTTCGCGCCGAAATGACGGGCCAGCGCCGATGTGATGACCTCGGCGACCGCCTCGAGGTCCGGCGCGCCGAGCGCATACGCAAGGGGGTACCCGCCGCCGACGTTGATCGTGGTGAGTTCGTTGAACGCATCAAAAACTGATGCAGCACTACGTATTCCAAGCTCCCACGCCCCTGGGTCGAGTTGTTGTGAGCCGACGTGAAAGCACACGCCTTCCGGACGTAGTCCTAGCCGCTGGGCGTTCCTCAGCAGTCCCGCAGCCGCATCCGGGGCGCAACCGAACTTGTCTCCGAACGGCGTTACCGACGACGGAAACTTCGGCGCGATGCGGCATTCCACCGCCGCGCCCGGGGCGTGCTCGGCGATGGCCGTCATACCCTGCTCGGTGTCGAACGCGAACCGCGCAACACCGCGTGCATATGCCCGGGCAATGTCGGCGGGCTTCTTGATGGTGTTTCCGAACGTCAGTAGGCGGGCTTCGATGCCGGCGGAATCGCACGTGTCGATCTCGCCGATGGATGCGATATCGAATGCGGACCCTTCCGTCGCCAGCAGACGCAGGACGGGTTCGGCCGGGTTCGCCTTGACCGCGTAGCGGATCTGGGCCTCGGGAAAAACCGTGCGCAGCGCCCGGAAGTTCTTGCGCACCTGACCAAGATCGATGCTCAGATACGGTGTCTCGGGCACAGGTCGCAGACTAGTACGCGAGGCGGCGCCGTGCGCGGGGCCGCCGGTCAGGCGTCCGGGTGCGTCGGTAACGAGAAGTGTTCCGGGGGGACGGTCGGGGCGCTGGGCGTTTGCGCCGAGAGCGGCGTCGTGATTCCGTCGAGGACCTCGTCGACGTCCCCGGTCAGACGGTTGTAGTTCAGGGTCCCGTGCTGGAAGTTCTGCGTGATCTGCAGCGGCTCTTGGATTTCGGCGCTGGTCGGCAAGGCGAGCGGACCGCGTTCGTAACTCTGTGAGGCCCAGGCGTCATAGATCGCGCCGGTGACGGGTTGCGCTCCGGTCTCGGGCGACCAGTACATGGCGCCCTTGGCGAAGGTGGAGTAGTGGGCATCGCCTTCGGCGACGTCTTCCGGCGAGGTCGGCGCGCCGAGCGCGCTGTTCATGCCGCCGATCGCCTGCCAGTGCTCGTAGATCGCGCCGCCCTGCAGCGCCTTGATCAACTCCTCGGGCGGGTCGTTGAAATGGGATGCGATATCCCGGATTTCGTCCATCAGCGCGTAGGCGGCATTGCCGGGGCAGTCGGTGTTCCCGACGTCGCGATGGGTGAAGATGGTGGGCAAGGTCGCGAAGGCACCGGCCGGAAATGTGGTGTAGTGGCTTCCCGCGGACTCCAATGTCACCGTGCCCTTGGGATCGACGCCGTCCAGGCCCAGGCGCCAGCCGAGCAACCGTCCCACCGCGCGAAGCTGAAGCGGCGTCGGCGGTACGTCATCGAAGTTGCCGATCATCGCCACACCCCAGGTGTTGCGGTTGAATCCGCCGGTGTGGAAGCCCTCGACCGCCTTGGTGAGACCTCCGGCACTGCCCTCGAACACCTGGCCGTACTTGTCGACCAGCGCGTTGTAGGCGATGTCGCACCAGCCCAGCGTCTTGCTGTGGTAGGTGTAGATGGCCTTGACGATCCCCGCCGATTCGAGCGGGGAATAGTCATTGCTACCCGCGGTGTGATGAATGACAGCCGCGCGAATCCCGTTGTCGTACTGCGGACTACCGCACCGCAGCGATTCGTCGGCGCCCCATTCCGCGCGGCTGATGATGGCGGGCGGCTGGCCGGGCATCATGACTCCGGACGGCGGCGTCCACTGCGTCTTGACCGGCGCCTGCGGCGGGGAGATGAGGATCGCGGAGATGTTCTGCCCGAACGGCTGTTCCTTGGAAGCCGGCCGATAGCCAAGGCCGCCAAGGTCGCGGGACGGCGTCGCGGGTGGTTGGGTCACCGCGGCATCCAGCGGGCGGGTGACCGCGATCTGCACGGTGGTCGTGGTGCCGACGAACACCGGGTCGGTGCTGCGGGGTCCTTCGGTCGGTCCGGCCGGCTCGCCGGATTCGCCACCCGAGGCGTTGTCCGGTGCCGCGGTCTCGTACTCGGTCTGATACCAGGGCCCCCACGAACCGTCGGGGCGCTTCGCGCGCACCCGGGTGGAGGAGCCGGCCAGGTCGCCGGTGAGTGCGACCAGAGAAAACGGCGTCTCCTGGCTGAGTTCGCGGACCGTGACGCCGCCTCCGAGCCCGATCAGCGGCTGCTCGGTGAGTTGGGTGTCGTGAGCCGGCGGTGCCGCGTCGGGGGCGCCGCGTTCGCGGGTTAAGTGCGCCACCGCCGAAACGATGACAACCGTGGCCGCGATGGCAGTAAGCATCGTCGTTGGCGCACGGCTACGGGACGACACCAGCTGATGTTACGTGTGTGTCTGGTGTTATTTATGAGGCGACACGAATTTCTCCGTGTCCAAACTCGCCAGAACTGTTTGACGGCACCGCAGAGTTTTGGTGACTCTGCGGTGCCGTCAGGTGACAGGACCCCCGAAGTTCTAGACGGGAGGCAGCGCCGGCGGGAGAGCTGCGGCCGCACCCGGCAGGGCACCTAGGCCACCCGGCAGAGCGCCTGCGGCACCGGGCAGGGCGCCTGCGGCACCCGGCAGGGCACCAAGACCACCCGGCAGGGCACCAGCGGCACCCGGCAGGGCCGCGCCGCCGTGCTGGGCCTGCGTGATCGCCGGCATCATCACGCCCTTGAGCAGGTCCATGACCTGACCGGCGCCGAGTTGGTTGGCGGCTTGCATCACGTCGTTGACGAGCCCGCCGCTACCGCTGCTGCCGGTGCCGGCCCCGCCGAGCGGCGACCCGCCACCCAGCGTCGACGGGTCACCGAGGATCGGATAGGAGCCGTCGGCACCCGCGTCCATCGGTGCGCTGATCGGCACCTCGTTGGCGCCGCCCAGACCGCCCGGAGTGAGTCCGGCCGGGCTGGTCAGGGCCGGGTTCAGCCCTGCGCCGGGCGTCGTCGGCATACCCGGCGTCGTCGGCATGCCGGGAGTCGGCACGCCAGGTGTCGGCAGCGCACCGGGCGCGGTGAGACCCGGGCTAGTCAGACCCGGGCTGGTCAGACCCGGGGTGCCCACGCCAGGAGTTCCCAGGCCGGGGCTGGTCAGACCAGAAGTTCCCAGACCGGGGCTGGTCAGACCGGTAGTCCCCAAGCCCCCAGTCCCCAGACCCGTGCCGGTACCGGCACCGCCCAGGGCGGGCACCGGTGGCAGGTTGATCCCGAACGAGGACAGGCCTTGGGTCAGCGCGCCGACGAGCTCGCCGGGCAGGTCGGTCATGACCGCTGCCTGCTTGAACTCGTGGTGCTCCGGCGGCTTGCTGCCAGAGGTCGATTCGTAAACAAGGAAGTATGCGCAAGGACTCGCCACTGCCAGGGCGGCGACCGCGCTCATGGCTGTCGAGAGCTTGCGACGGCGTCGGTTCGGCACGGAAGGCTCCTCAATCTATGTGTTGTGTCGGCGGGCCCCGCCAGTCGTAATCGGTTGGGAACCGCACAAAGTCGATGGTACGAGTGAGAAGGGTGTTACTAGAGTGGTGATATTGAATCGTGAGGTTTTTGCGACTCTGCGCGTTACGTGCGATTCGGGTCACTGCAAACAAGTCTTCACGTGTCCGAACCCGAACCCGTCAGCCTCGTCGGATGGGGTTTCTCCCGCGGTGTCGGATACCCTAAGCAACCGATGACTGCTCGTTTTGACCTCCTCGTCGTCGGGTCCGGATTCTTCGGGCTCACCATCGCCGAACGCGTGGCCAGCCAACTCGGAAAGCGTGTGCTTGTCGTCGACAGGCGCCCGCACCTCGGCGGCAACGCCTACTCGGAAGCCGAGCCGCAAACCGGCATCGAGGTACACAAGTACGGCGCGCACCTGTTCCACACCTCGAACAAGAGGGTCTGGGATTACGTGCGCCAGTTCACCGACTTCACCGGCTACCAGCACCGCGTGTACGCGATGCACAACGGGCAGGCCTACCAGTTCCCGATGGGTCTGGGCCTGGTGTCGCAGTTCTTCGGCAAGTACTTCACCCCCGAGCAGGCGCGGCAGCTGATCGCGGAGCAAGCTGCCGAGATCGACACGGGCGAGGCGCAGAACCTCGAGGAAAAGGCCATCTCGCTGATCGGCCGGCCGCTCTACGAAGCATTCGTCAAGGGCTACACCGCCAAGCAGTGGCAGACCGACCCGAGGGAGCTGCCCGCAGCCAACATCACCCGGCTGCCGGTGCGCTACACCTTCGACAACCGCTACTTCAACGACACCTACGAGGGCTTGCCGGTCGGCGGTTACACGGCATGGCTGGAGAACATGGCCGCCGACGACCGCATCGAGGTCCGGCTGAACACCGACTGGTTCGACGTCCGCGACCAACTGCGCGCCGACTGCCCCGACGCCCCGGTTGTCTACACCGGCCCGCTGGACCGTTACTTCGACTACGCCGAGGGCCGGCTCGGCTGGCGCACCCTGGATTTCGAGCTGGAGGTCCTGCCCGTCGGGGACTTCCAGGGCACACCGGTGATGAACTACAACGATCCCGACGTGCCCTTCACCCGCATCCACGAGTTCCGGCACTTCCATGCCGAGCGCGACTATCCGACCGACAAGACGGTGATCATGCGGGAGTACTCCCGGTTCGCCGCGGACGACGATGAGCCCTACTATCCGATCAATACCGAGGCTGACCGCGCCCTGTTGGCCGCCTATCGTGCGAGGGCGAAGTCCGAGACCGCTTCTTCGAAAGTACTTTTCGGTGGGCGGCTGGGCACCTATCAATATCTGGATATGCATATGGCGATTGCCAGTGCACTGAACATGTACGACAACACAATCGCGCCACATCTGCGCGACGGTGCCGCTCTAGTCGAAGAGGAAGGCGTGCGCGGATGAGTGCCGTGAGCCTGCTGTCCCGAATCATCTTGCCGCGGCCGGGTGAACCGCTCGACGTACGCAAGCTGTACCTCGAGGAGTCGACAACCAACTCCCGGCGTGCGCACGCGACCAGCCGCACCTCGCTGGAAATCGGCAAGGAGTCCGAGGTCTCGTTCGCCACCTACTTCAATGCCTTCCCGGCGAGCTATTGGCGGCGCTGGTCGATCTGCAAATCGGTGGTGCTGCGGGTCGAGCTGACCGGAACCGGCCGCGTCGATCTCTACCGGACCAAGGCCACCGGGGTGCGGATCTCGGTGGAGGGCCGGCAATTCGTCGGCACCGACGATCAGCCGGCCGTCGTCGAGATCGAGTTGGCGCTCAAGTCCTTCGAGGACGGCGGCTGGATCTGGTTCGACATCACCACCGACACCGCGGTCACCCTGCTTGATGGTGGCTGGTACGCAACCGAATCCGCTCCGGGCACGGCCAACGTCGCCGTCGGCATCCCGACGTTCAACCGTCCCGCCGACTGTGTCAACGCGCTCGCCGACCTCACCACAGATCCATTGGTGGACAAGGTAATTGGTGCGGTGATCGTCCCGGATCAGGGCGTGCGCAAGGTGCGCGATCACCCGGACTTTCCGGCAGCGGCCGCAGGTCTGGGTAGTCGGCTCTCCATTCACGACCAGCCCAACCTCGGCGGTTCCGGCGGCTACAGCCGGGTGATGTACGAGGCGCTGAAAAACACGGACTGTCAACAGATTCTGTTCATGGACGACGATATCCGCATCGAGCCGGACTCGATTCTGCGGGTGTTGGCGATGAACCGCTTCGCCAAGACTCCGATGCTGATCGGCGGTCAGATGCTCAACCTGCAGGAGCCGTCGCACCTGCACATCATGGGCGAGGTCGTCAACCAGTCGAACTTCATGTGGACCGCCGCGCCGCACACCGAGTACGACCACGACTTTGCCGAATACCCGTTGGGCGACAAGAACGATCGGAGCGCGCTGCTGCACCGGCGCATCGACGTCGACTTCAACGGCTGGTGGACGTGCATGATCCCGCGGCAGGTCGCCGAGGAGCTGGGACAACCGCTGCCGCTCTTCATCAAATGGGACGACGCGGAATACGGTCTGCGGGCCGGCGAGCACGGGTATCCGACTGTCACGTTGCCCGGCGCCGCGATCTGGCACATGGCCTGGAGCGACAAAGACGACGCGATCGACTGGCAGGCCTACTTCCATCTGCGCAATCGGCTGGTGGTCGCGGCGCTGCACTGGGACGGCGATATCACCGGCCTGGTCCGCAGTCACCTGAAGGCAACACTGAAACACCTTGCGTGCCTTGAATATTCAACGGTCGCTATTCAGAACAGAGCCATCGACGACTTCCTCGCCGGCCCGGAGCACATTTTCTCGATTCTGGAATCGGGGCTGCCGGAAGTGCACCGGCTGCGCAAGGAGTACCCGGACGCCGTCGTGCTCCCGGCGGCCAGCGAGCTGCCCGCGCCGCTGTACCAGAGCAAGGCGATGAAGCCCCCGGTGAACCCCGTGTCCATCGGTTACCGGCTGGCCCGGGGGATCGTGCACAACCTCAAGGTCGTCGACCCGAAAAGCCACCAGCGACCGGAGTTCAACGTGCCGACCCAGGATGCGCGCTGGTTCCGGCTGTGCACCGTCGACGGTGTCACCGTCACCACGGCCGACGGGTGCGGCGTGGTCTACCGGCAGCGTGATCGGCGCAAGATGTTCACCCTGCTGCTGCAGTCGCTGCGGCGTCAGCGACAGCTGTTGAGCCGGTTCAACGAGATGCGCCGGGTGTACCGGGATGCGCTGCCGGTGCTGTCCAGCAAGCAGAAGTGGGAGACGGCGTTGTTGCCGGCCGCAGCACAGCATGGCTGAATCGGCGCCTAGCGGCGAGGTCGCTGCGATGGTGGCCGTTCAATCGGCGCTGGCCGGCCGCCCCGGGGTGCTGGCCACCGCACGCGGAATGTCCCACTTCGGGGAGCACAGCGTCGGCTGGCTGGTCGCGGAGCTGGTCGGCGCGTTACTGGCGCCGGCCCGACGCCGGCAATGGCTGGTGGCCGGGGTCGGCACGTTCGTCGCGCACGCGGCCGCCGTGCTGATCAAGCGGCTGGTACGGCGCAAGCGTCCGCGTCATCCGGCCGTCGCGGTCAATGTGGGCACACCCAGTCAGCTGAGCTTCCCCTCCGCGCATGCCACCTCCACCACGGCCGCGGCCCTCCTGATGGGCCGGGCCGCCGGGCTGCCTTCTGGAATCGGCGCCGTGGTGCTGGTTCCGCCGATGGCGCTGTCGCGGATACTGCTGGGCGTGCACTATCCCAGCGACGTTGTCTTCGGCGTGGCGCTCGGCGCCGTGGTCGCGCGCCTTGCACTCTGGCTCGATAGAAAGTCGAGATAGGTGTGACCGAAATGAGTGAAGACGTGGCGACCGGACGACCCCCGGCGAATCTGATCACCGGGGTGATCAAGGCGATGCGTCCCCGGCAATGGGTGAAGAACGTGCTGGTGGTGGCCGCGCCGGTGGCTGCGGCTGGCCGCGGAGTCCGCTACGACTACGCCGACGTGGCGACCAGGGTCGGCGTGGCGTTCGTCGTGTTCTGCTTGGCGGCTTCGGCGATATACCTGATCAACGACGTCCGCGACGTCGAGGCCGACCGGGAGCACCCCACCAAGCGATTTCGGCCGATCGCGGCCGGCGTGGTGCCCGAATGGCTGGCCTATGCGCTGGCCGCGGTGCTGGGTACGGCGTCCCTGGCGATTTCCTGGTGGCTCACGCCGAACCTCGCCGTGGTCATGGCCGTCTACATCGCGATGCAGCTGGCCTACTGCTTTGGCCTCAAGCATCAAGCGGTGATGGACATCTGCATCGTGTCGTCGGCGTATCTGCTGCGGGCCATCGCCGGGGGTGCGGCGGCCGCCATCCCGCTGTCCCAATGGTTCTTGCTGACGGCGGCATTCGCGTCGCTGTTCATGGTGGCCGGCAAGCGCTACGCCGAGCTGCAGTTGGCCGAGCGCACCGGAGCAGCGATCCGCAAATCGCTGGAAAGCTACACCAGCACCTACCTGCGGTTCGTCTGGACGATGTCGGCGACAGCGGTGGTGTTGTGCTACGGGATGTGGGCGTTCGAGCGGGATCATTATTCGGGGTCCTGGTTCGCGGTCTCGATGGTCCCCTTCACGATCGCGATCCTGCGCTATGCGGTCGACGTCGACGGCGGGCTGGCCGGTGAGCCCGAAGACATCGCGCTGCGGGACCGGGTGTTGCAGCTGCTGTTTCTAGCGTGGATCGCAACAGTGGGTGCCGCGGTTGCCTTCGGCTAGCCCTGGTCTGCAGGCGATCAAGCGCGAGGTGATGCGCCGCCGGCCGGGGGCCAGGCGGGGTGGCCGGCCGCCATTCCCGTACGACACCGTGGTCCGGGCCAGCCTGTGGATCAGCGTGGCGGTGGTCGCCGTGCTGTTCGGCTGGGGCGCGTGGCAGCGGCGCTGGATCGCCGACGACGGACTGATCGTGCTGCGCACGGTGCGCAACTTGTTGGTCGGCAACGGGCCGGTTTTCAACCAGGGCGAGCGCGTGGAGGCCAACACCTCGACCGCGTGGACCTACCTGATGTATGTCGGAAGCTGGGTCGGTGGCCCGGTGCGCATGGAGTACGTGGCGCTGGCGCTGGCACTGGTGCTTTCCGTGGCGGGCGTGGCGCTGCTGATGCTGGGCGCCGGACGGCTCTACGCCCCAGGCTTGCGGGGACGCCGGGCGATCATCTTGCCCGCCGGGGCGCTGGTCTACATCGCGCTGCCGCCGGCGCGTGACTTCGCCACGTCCGGGTTGGAAAGCGGGCTGACGCTGGCATATCTCGGGTTGCTGTGGTGGATGATGGTCTGCTGGTCACAGCCGCTGCGCAACCGCCCGGCTAGCGACGCGTTCCTCGGCGTGCTGGCCTTTGTTGCGGGGTTCAGCGTTCTGGTGCGCCCCGAGCTGGCCTTGATGGGCGGGCTGGCCCTGATCATGATGCTGATCGCGGCCCGGACCTGGCGCCGTCGGGTGCTGATCGTGGTGGCCGGCGGATTCCTCCCGGTGGCCTACGAGATCTTCCGGATGGGCTACTACGGCTTACTGGTGCCCGGCACCGCGTTGGCCAAAGATGCCGCCGGTGACAAGTGGTCTCAGGGCATGACGTACCTGTCGAACTTCATCGAGCCCTATGCCGTGTGGCTGCCGGTACTGCTGGTGGTGCCGCTGGGGCTGCTGCTGATGGCGGCCCGACGCCGGCCGTCGTTCTTGCGCCCGATGCTCGCGCCCAATTACGGCCGGCTGGCCCGGGCGGTGCAAAGCCCGCCGGCAGTGGTGGCGTTCGTCCTCGTCAGCGGACTGCTGCAGGCGCTCTACTGGATCCGGCAGGGCGGCGATTTCATGCACGCACGAGTGTTGCTGGCGCCGCTATTTTGTTTGCTGGCCCCGGTGGCGGTGATCCCGGTGCTGATCCCCGACGGGCAGGACTACTCCCGGGAGACCGGTTACTGGCTCAGCGGTGCGGCCAGCCTGCTCTGGCTCGGCATCGCGGGCTGGTCGCTGTGGGCAGCAAACTCGCCGGGGATGGGTTACGACGCCACCCACGTCACCTACAGCGGCATCGTCGACGAGCGGCGCTTCTACGCCCAGGCCACCGGCCACGCACACCCGCTGACCGCCGCCGATTACCTGGATTACCCGAGGATGGCGGCCGTGCTGGTGGCACTGGACAACACTCCGGACGGCGCGTTGTTGCTGCCGTCTGGCAACTACATTCAGTGGGACGTCGTGCCCATGCTGCAGCCGCCGGCGCCGGCCCCGGGCAGCCCTCCCGACAGCAGATCGTCGCAAAAGCCGCAGCATGCAGTGTTTTTCACAAACTTGGGCATGCTGGGCATGAACGTTGGGCTCGATGTCCGGGTGATTGACCAAATCGGGTTGGCGAACCCGCTCGCCCAGCACACGCAGCGCCTGACGCACGGCAGGATCGGGCACGACAAGAACCTCTTCCCGGACTGGGTGATCGCCGACGGCCCCTGGGTGAAGGTGTATCCGGGCATTCCGGGCTATCTGGATGAGAATTGGGTCGCCCAGGCGGTGGCGGCCCTGCAATGCCCAGGGACCAAGGCGATGCTGGCCTCGGTGCGCGCCCCGATGACGCTGCACCGGTTCTTCTCAAACTTCTTGCACTCCTTCGAGTTCACCGCCTACCGGATCGACCGCGTGCCGCTTTACGAACTCGCCAGGTGTGGCCTTCCGGTGCCGGAGCCGAGTCCTGCGCCGCCTCGCGAGTGAACATTGCGCGGATAAATCTCACAGATCGCGAATGCATCACAATTTGTCGGGTCCGGGTACTGACAGCAAATTCACATTTGCGGCTTCACCAGTGGGCGTTCACCGTCCGGCACATGCGGAAATGCCGCTTTCGGCCGTCGTATGCGGCCCGAAAACCCCAAGAAATCACCGTTGGCGGACGGTTTGCGGGATCTCCTCGATGAGAGCGCGCGTGAGTTGGTGTGGTTCACTACAAGAGCACTGCTGCGCCGGATCGTATGCAGTGCGACCCCAATCAACGACGCGTCCTGATCAAGGGTGCGCCGAGAAGATGAGGAAGCAAGGATGACGTTTGTTGACAGGTTTCGCGGCGCCGTGGCACGCATGCCACGCCGGCTCGTGGTGGGAGCCGTTGGCGCGGCCCTGCTTTCGGGTCTGATCGGCGTCGTGGGGGGGCCGGCGACCGCGGGAGCGTTCTCACGCCCAGGTCTGCCGGTGGAGTACCTGCAGGTTCCCTCGGCCGGAATGGGCCGCGATATCAAGATCCAGTTCCAGAGCGGTGGCGCCAACTCGCCCGCGCTGTACCTGCTCGACGGGATGCGCGCCCAGGACGACTTCAACGGCTGGGACATCAACACTCCCGCGTTCGAGTGGTACAACCAGTCGGGCATTTCGGTCGTGATGCCCGTCGGCGGGCAGTCCAGCTTCTACTCCGACTGGTATGCGCCCGCCTGCGGTAAGGCCGGCTGCACCACCTACAAGTGGGAGACCTTCCTGAGCAGCGAGCTGCCGCAGTACCTGTCGGCCCAGAAGCAGGTCAAGCCGACCGGCAGCGCCGCCGTCGGTCTGTCGATGGCCGGATCGTCGGCGCTGATCCTGGCGGCCTACCACCCCGACCAGTTCGTCTACGCCGGCTCGTTGTCGGCGCTGCTGGACCCGTCGCAGGGGATGGGCCCGACGCTGATCGGCCTGGCCATGGGTGACGCCGGCGGCTACAAGACCAAGGACATGTGGGGCCCGTCTAGCGACCCGGCATGGCAGCGAAATGACCCGTCGCTGCAGGTCGGCAAGCTGGTCGCGAACAACACCCGGATCTGGGTGTACTGCGGTAACGGCAAGCCGTCCGACCTGGGTGGCGACAATCTCCCCGCCAAGTTCCTGGAGGGCTTCGTGCGGACCAGCAACCTGAAGTTCCAGGACGCGTACAACGCCGCCGGTGGTCACAACGCCGTGTGGAACTTCGACGCCAACGGCACGCATGACTGGCCGTACTGGGGCGCGCAGGTGCAGGCCATGAAGCCAGACCTGCAGTCGGCGCTGGGCGCCACGCCGGGTGCCGGTCCCGCTACTGCTTCCAACGCCGGGTCCACTCAGGGCAGGTAGTCAGGCAGCGTAAAGCAAGCAAGACAGCTAACGGCGGCGATCCTCAAGGGTCGTCGCCGTTAGCCGTCTGTGGGGTCGCGGAGGGGTGTGGTCCATTTCACTACCCTGCGGGTCAGCTCTAGTTCGGCCCTGGTTACTGTGCAAACACAGCGACTACATGATGGAGGGCGGACATGGGTAGCTTGCGGGGTCAGTCAACGCTTTTGCGGGTGCTCTGCATTGCCGCGCTAACACTCGGGGTGGGCGGCGTGGCGGCCGGAATCACGGGCAAGGCCGCAGCGGCGGGTTACGAGACGCTGATGGTGCCGTCGGGGGCCATGGGACGTTCGATCCCGGTGGCCTTCCTGGCCGGCGGGCCACACGCGGTGTATCTGCTCGACGCGTTCGACGCCGGCCCCGACGTCAGCAACTGGGTCACCGCGGGTAACGCGATGAACACGATGGCCGGCAAGGGGATCTCGGTGGTGGCGCCGGCAGGCGGCGCGTACAGCATGTACACCAACTGGGAGCAGGACGGCAGCAAGCAGTGGGACACCTTCCTGTCCAGCGAGCTGCCCGACTGGCTGGCTGCCAACAAGGGCCTGGCACCCGGTGGTCATGCCGCGGTGGGGGCCTCCCAGGGCGGTTACGCCGCGATGGCGCTGGCCGCCTTCCACCCCGACCGGTTCGGCTTCGCCGGATCGATGTCCGGCTTCCTGTATCCGTCGAACACCACCACGGGTGGTTCCATCCTGGCCGGCCTGCAGCAATTCGGCGGCGTGGACGGCAACGGAATGTGGGGAGCCCCACAGTTGGGCCGGTGGAAGTGGCATGACCCGTGGGTGCATGCCTCGCTGCTGGCGCAGAACAACACCCGGGTGTGGGTGTGGAGCCCGACGACCATGGATGCCAGTGATCCCGCCGCCATGATCGGCCAGGCCGGTGAGGCGATGGGCAGCAGCCGGATGTTCTACCAGCAGTACCGCAGCGTCGGCGGCCACAACGGCCACTTCGACTTTCCGGGCGGCGGCGACAACGGCTGGGGCTCGTGGTCGGGCCAGCTGGGTGCCATGTCGGGCGACATCGTGGGCGCCATCCGCTAGCCACCCGGCCCCGCTGGCAGGACGGACGGCGCCGCGCGCCGAGCCGGTACGGTGTATTGGGTGCAGCAGAGGGCGGACGGCCGCTTGTTTTTATTCAAGCTGCGAGGAACCGACTACTGCTAGCAGGAGAACATGACCACGAACGCCGCGCGGCGGAAGCGCCGTCGAATCCTCGCCTGGGTTGCCGCGCTCAGCATGGCCGGGGTCGTCTTGTTGGTCATCGTGGCCGTGGTGACCATGCTGCGCAGCTCGGAATCACCGCCCAGCGCGGTACCGCCGGGCGTCCTGCCGCCGTCCTCGACGACGACCCATCCACACAAGCCCCGACCCGCGTCGCAGGATGCTTCCTGCCCCGACGTGGAATTGATGGTGATTCCCGGCACCTGGGAGTCGTCCCCGCAGGACGACCCACTCAACCCGATGCAGTTTCCAAATGCCCTGCTGCACAAGGTGACTGGGGCGATCAGCGAGCAGTTTCCGCCGTCGCGGGTGCTCACCTACACCGTTCCCTACACGGCGCAGTTCCACAATCCGCTGACCTCCGACACACAGATGTCCTATAACCAGAGCCGGGCGGAAGGCACCCGCGCGGCCGTCCAAGCGCTGACCGACATGAACAACAAGTGCCCGTTGACCAGCTATGTGCTGATCGGGTTCTCGCAGGGAGCGGTGATCGCCGGCGACATCGCCAGCGACATCGGCAATGGCCGCGGACCCGTCGACGACGACCTGGTCCTCGGGGTGACGGTGATCGCCGACGGCCGCCGCCAGCAGGGCGTCGGCAACGACGTCGGGCCCAACCCGCCGGGTGAGGGCGCCGAGGTCACTCTGCACGAGGTGCCGATGTTGTCCGGGCTCGGTTTGACGATGACCGGTGCGCGTCCCGGCGGTTTCGGCGACCTCAACAGCAAGACCAACGAGATCTGCGCACCCGGGGATCTGATCTGCGCCGCTCCGAACGAGGCGTTCAGCGTCGCGAACCTGCCGAATACACTCAACACGCTGGCCGGTGGTGCAGGCCAGCCGATCCACGCCATGTACGCCACACCCCAGTTCTGGAACCTGGATGGCGTCACGGCCACGGATTGGACGTTGAACTGGGCGCGTAGCCTCGTCGAGAACGCGCCACACCCCAAGCACGGGTGACGGCCGGTCGGCCCGAGACGATGCCAGCGGGCCAGCCGGTCCGCAGGGCGAGCTAGGCAAGGGGACACAGCACCCAGGTGGCCGGTACCGGGGGCAATCGGCGGTACCTTGAGATTTGGTCTGCCGCGCGCCGCCGCCTAACATTAAGAGAAAACTAAGAGCGATAAGAGTTTGGTGGTTCCCGATCGGGTCGAAGCTTGCTCGGACAACGCGAGTTTGCGTGGTGCACGAGGCCGGCCCGCGCGCAGAGGAAATCGTCGGCGACGCCGGCACCAGGACCGCCGGAGCA
>DASYJS010000411.1:0-24450 GCA_035996225.1 Mycobacterium sp.
GTCCGCGATGCGTTCGCGGCCTTGTTCGGGAAACAGGCCACGCCAGAGCGGGTGCGTAGTGCAGAGCCCACAGGTTTCGACCTGCTGCTCTGGCGGCACTACGTCGATGTCGGTGCGCTGGGTATCGGGGTGCCCTCGGACTGCGGGGGCGGGGACGGCGGCCTCCTCGAACTGGCATTGGTGGCCGAGGAGGCCGGTCGCCGCCTCGCCCCGATCCCGGTCGCCGAAACCGCGGCCGCGGCGCGCGTGTTGGGTCGCCTGCGTGAGAAGGAATTGCTGGGGCCGGTCCTGAGCGGATCGGTCATCGTGTCACTGGCCACCCGGCCCGGCTCGCCCACACAGCAGTTGTTAGTCGACGGCGCGATCGCGGACGCCGTGCTGGCTCTCGACGGAGACTCACTGATGTACGTGAACCGGCCGGACGGCCTGGCCAAGACGGCGTACCGCAACCTGGGCGGGCTATCGCTGGCCCGGTGGGATGCCCCGGGTGCGGTCACGGTGCTCGCCGAAGGCAGCGAGGCGCGCGCGATCTTCGACACAGCGCTCGACGAGGTACGCGTGCTCCGCGCGGCGGCGCTGGTCGGGTTGGCCTCCGAGGCGGTGGAGATCGGTTCCCGGTACGCGGTCGTGCGCGAGGCGTTCGGCCAGCCGATCGGAATGTACCAAGCGGTCGCGCATCCGTTCGCCGACGCGATCACTGCACTGGATGGTGCCCAGTTATTGGTCCGAAAGGCCTGTTGGGCAATGGATTCCGCGCAGGACGGCGCTGGGGCGCTGGCGGCCATGGCGTTCGTGTTCGCGGCCGAAACGGCCTATCAGGCGACGACGCACAGCCTGCATGTCCACGGTGGATACGGGTTCATGGAGGAGTACGACATCCAGCTGTATTACCGCAGGGCCAAAGCGTGGGCGGCGGCATTCGCCGACCCGCGACGCGAGCTGCTCACTGTCGCCGACCGACGGTTCGGCCCCGTGACGACCGGAGGTCGGTGACTCGATGGACTTCAGCGAACCAGAGAACTGGACTCGAATCCGCCGCGAGGCAGAGGAATTCACCGCCGAACATGTCACCCGCGACGTCATCGAGCACGAGCGCCGGACTGGCGACGGCGCCGATCGAGCGCTGACCCGGAAGCTGGGGGAGCGCGGCTGGATCGCGTCGGGGTGGCCGGTCGCCGAGGGTGGCGCTGGACTGGATCCGTTCGAGGCGGCCGCGCTGTGGAACGCATTACGCAAGGGAGGTGTTCCGACCGCCGGCCCCGGTACGACCATGCTGCCGGCCAACGCGATCCGCGCCACCGGTTCGCAGGAACTCAAAGCCCGAGTCCTGCCTGGTGTGGCGGCCGGTGAGGTTCTGATCTGCCTGGGCTACACCGAGCCCGCGGGTGGCTCCGACGTGTTCGCCTGCGCGACCCGTTCTCAGCTCGAGGGCGACGAGTGGATTGTCAACGGGCAGAAGATCTTCACGACGTTCGCCCATCTTGCCGACTATTGCTTCTTGCTCACTCGCTCGCAGCCCGGATCGGTGGGTCCGCGGGGCCTGACGATGCTGCTGGTACCCCTGGACTCGCCTGGTATCGAGATCCAGGCCGTACACACCATGGGGCACGAGCGCACCAACATCGTGTTCTACAACGACGTACGGGTGGCCGATGCGAACCGAGTCGGCGAAGCGCACGAAGGCTTCGCGGTCATGCGGGCGGCGCTGGAGGCCGAACAGAATGTCGCGCCCGGTTCGCGCACGGGGTGGGTTGCCGACGATGCGCTGGAATTCGCCCGCACGTATCACGGACCCGACGGTGCTGAGCTGATCAACGACGTCCTGGTCCGCGAGCGCCTGGCGCGGATGGCGATGGAAGCCGAGGTGGCCGACCTGTTGGATATGCGGGTGGCCTTCCTTGACGCCGACGGCGACAAACCGGGCCCCGTATCAGCATTGTTTGGTCCGGAAAGCTACGTTCGCGCCTCAGCTGCGGCGATCGACATCGCTGGGGCGGCGGGCATGATCGACTGGACGGACCCGCAATGCGCGGTGGACGGCAGCCTGGACGCGCACTATCGCAGCGCGGTCGCATCGACGATCTACGGTGGGTCCAGCGAGGTGCTGCGCAGCCTCATCGTGGAGAACCGTCTGGGATTTCCGCGTAGCCGCCCACGGCGGTGACGGACGGTCGTGGCCAGGGCAACAGGCCGAGAAGGCAAGGCGCTCAGAGGAAGTCGCTGCCACCGTCGACGTTGAGGTGGGCGCCGGTCATATAGGTGTTGTCGGGTGAGGCGCAGAACGCGATGACCGCGGCAACTTCGTGAGGCAACCCGAGCCGACCCAGGTCCACCGACATGCCGTGACCGCGCCCCAGCAGTCCGAAGGCGCCGACGGGGTCGTTCGTAGCGATGCCGGCGGAGGCGAGCACCGGTCGCGCCCAATCGGTGAGGATCGGACCCGGGGCGACGGCGTTGACCAAGATGGCATCGCCGGCGAGGCTGCGGGCGAGGTTCTTCGTCACGCTGAGTAGCGCGCTCTTGGCCGCGGTATAGCTCACCAATCCCGCCGACTGGTGCTGCACTGACATCGCCGTCACGTTCACCACTCGGGCCCACTCGGCGGCTCGCAGCAGCGGCAACGCCGCGCGCACACACCGAACCGCGGACAACACCCCCTGGTCGAATGCCGCCGTCCACTGCGCGTCACCCAGGTCCTCGAAGCGACCGGCCCCCGTCGGACCGGCGGCATTGACCAGCACGTTGAGTCCGCCCCAGCGCACGCCGACTGTCGCGAAGATGGCCTCGACATCCGACGCCGAGTTCAGATCCGCGTTCAACGTCAGCACCTCGGGACTGCCGGCGGCCGTCAACGTCGTCGCGGCCTGCGTCAGCCGGGCTTCGTTCCTGCCGATGACGCCGACCCGCGCGCCCTGTTCGGCCAGGCACAGCGCTGTCGCCAGTCCGATGCCGCGGGTGCCCCCCGCAATGACCGCGGTGGCATCGGCGAACCCTAGGTCCACAATCGCCTCCCGTTACTTCGGCGCGAACCGTTGGCCGGCGTCGAGTCGGATGGTCGACCCGTTGAGCATCTGGTTCTCCACGATGGACAGCGCCAGGGCGGCGTACTCGTCTGGCCGGCCCATCCGACGCGGGAAGGCGGCGTCGCGGGTCAGCTCACCGGACATTTTCTCCGGAATTCGCGACGTAATCCCGGTCGCGAACAGGCTCGGCGCGACAGCGGTAACCCGGATGCCCAGGCTGCCGAGGTCACGCGCCATGGTCAAACTCATGCCGGCGATCGCAGCCTTCGCGGCGCTGTAGGCGACCTGGCCAATCTGCCCTTCGAACGCCGCAATCGAGGAAGTGTTGACGATGACGCCGCGTTCGTCGTCGTCGGGCTCGTTGTGGCTCATGTGCCAAGCCTGTAACCGGTTCAGGTTGAAGGTGGCGATCAGGTTGAGCTCAATCACGGACCGGAAGGCGTCAAGGGAGTGAGGTCCGCTCTTGGACAGCGTGCGCGCCGATATCCCGCCCCCGGCCGTATTGACCGCGATATGCAGGGCCCCCAGCTTCTCGATGGCCGCCGCCAGCGCGGCCTCCGCGCCGTCGCTATCGGTCGCGTCGCACGAGTGAAATGACGCGCCAGTGCCCAGTTCCTTGGCCACGGCGGCTCCGTCCGACGACGGCAGGTCCAGCACAGCGACTCGTGCGCCCCGCTCTGCCAGCCGTTCGGCGGTCGCCCGTCCCATGCCCGAGGCGCCTCCCACGACCACCGCGGCGCTGCCCTTGACCTTCACGCGAACCCCTGTCTGCTGTGATGACTGATTGTCCTCTCACGAGGCCATCACAGTACACAAAAGTAGAGTCTCCCTCTACTACCGCGGCCGATGACATATTCATAATCTGCTACGGTTCATGTTGGTTATTCGTCGGTGTGACCGGAGGTGTGATGACAGTGCCCGGCCCCACCGAGCCGGTTGTGCGGCCCCTGCCCCAAATGAGCATCGGCAGCGAAGCGTTCTGGACGAGCGGAGCCGACGGACGCCTCAGGATCGCCCAATGCCAGTCGTGCAGCCGGTACCACCACCCACCGCGCCCGATCTGTCCGCACTGCCGCGGCGTCGAGGTAGCGATGACACCGGTGTCGGGACGTGCGACCGTCGCCGGATTCACCGTGAACCATCAGCAGTGGCTGGCCCGATTCCCGCCGCCCTACGTGGTCGCGGTCGTCGCCATCGCCGAAGACCCCTCGGCCCGACTCACCACGAACATCGTCGGCTGCGCACCCGAACACGTCGCCATTGGCCTGCAGGTCAAGGTGGTGTTCGAGCAGCAGGACGATATCTGGATTCCACTGTTCGAACCGGATCCCGAGGCCACCGAGGCCGGGCCGGTTCCAGGCCCCCGTGATCTGACTCGCGATGTCCGGCCGATGTCGTCCACCCGCAAGTTCGAGGACAAGGTGGCGCTCACCGGGGTGGGGAGCTCCACGATTGGGCGTCGCCTCATGGTCGACCCGTTGTCACTGACCGTGACGGCGTGCCTGCGCGCCGTGTCGGACGCGGGCCTAACGCTGGACGACATCGACGGCCTGGCCACCTATCCGGGCGGACTTGCCGGGGGGATGTCGGAGGGTGGAGTCACGGCGGTCGAGGAGGCGTTGCGCATTCGACCCACCTGGATCGCTGGTGGGGCCGAAGTTCCCGGGCCCAGCGGCAGTGTCGTGTCCGCCATGCTCGCCGTCGCGGCCGGGCTGTGCAGGCACGTGTTGTGCTTTCGGACCGTGTGGGAATCGACGCATACCACCCTGGCCAGGCGGACGAAGGCCGCGGACGGGGCTGGTCGGGCGTCGGGCATGTTCGAGTGGCGCGCGCCGTTCGGCGCAATGTCGGCCGCCAACTGGATTGGGGTCAACGCCTCGCATTACTTCTGGCGCTACGGTGGCGACCGCGCCTCGACGCTGGCGCCCATCGCCCTCACGGCGCGCGCGAACGCGTCGCGCAATCCGGCCGCGATCTACCGCGATCCACTCAGCCTGGACGACTATCTGTCGGCACGGATGATTAGCTCGCCGTTCGGCCTCTACGACTGCGACGTGCCGTGCGATGGCGCGATCGCGGTGATCGTGTCATCGATCGACACGGCGGTGGACCGGCCGAAACCTCCGGTGCTGGTTGAGGCGGTGGGCACGCAGGTGCTCGACCGGATCTCGTGGGACCAGGACACGCTCACTCACGAACCGCAGGTTTTTGGACCCGCCGCGCATCTGTGGACCAGGACCAGCCTCCGGCCCGACGATGTCGACGTCGCCGAGCTTTACGACGGATTCACCTTCAACGCCGTGTCATGGCTGGAGGCGCTCGGGTTCTGCGGTCTCGGGGAGGCCGCGGATTTCCTCGACGGCGGAACGACGATCGCGCTGGACGGGAAGTTACCGCTGAATACCCACGGCGGTCAGCTGTCGGCGGGACGTACCCACGGATTCGGCTTCTTGGCCGAGGCCATCGCCCAGCTGCGCGGCGAGGCGGCCGAGCGCCAGGTCGCCGACGCCCGGGTTGCGGTCGTTACGACCGGCGGCGGTACCCCCGGGGGAGCACTGCTGCTGAGACGGGGGCACTGATGCAGAGGACGGACGTATGAAGCTGGAACAGGATCCCGAGATCGATCAGTTCCGCGCGGAGGTCAGAGATTTCCTCGAGAAACACCGGCCGGCGGTGCGCACGAAGGGCAGAGCCGGGACCCGCGCACCCGAAGCCGAGGACATTCCCGCCCTCCGGTCATGGACTGCACGACTGTTCGAGGCCGGTTACGTGGGCGCTGGCTGGCCCGCCGAATGGGGCGGTGTGGGCACCCAAGACGCGCTCCGCGCGACCGTCGTCGGCGAAGAAATGGCGCGGGCGCGGGTGCCCACGCCAATCGGCGCCGGTCTGCTGGCCGCCGCGGCCCTGATCCACTGCGGGCGCCACGAGCAGCAGAAGCGCTACCTGCCCCGGATCCGGACCGGCGAGGACATCTGGTGCCAGCTGTTCAGCGAGCCCAGCGCGGGCAGCGACCTGGCCAGTCTGTCCACCCGCGCGCGTCGCGACGGCGATGACTTCGTCGTCGACGGCCAAAAGGTGTGGACCACCAACGGCCAACACGCCCAACTTGGCTACTTGTTGGCCCGAACCAACCCCGATGTACCCAAGCATGCCGGCATCACCGCGTTCATCCTGGACATGACGAGTCCGGGCGTCGAGGTGCGGCCGCTCCGGGAGATCACCGGCACGAGTGACTTCAACGAAGTCTTCTTCGATGGCGTGCGGATACCCAAGGACAACGTGCTCGGCGAAGTCGACGAAGGCTGGAAGGTCGCCACCACCAGCCTCGTCGAGGAACGCTCCAGTGTGGGCACCGCGGGCATCGTCATGCTGCGCGCGGTGCGCGATGCGGTAACGATGGCGCGGTCGCTGCGGCGCGGACCCCACCCTGCGCTGGACAACGATGCGGTCCGCCAAGACATCGGCCGGCTGTACGCGGCCGCGCAGGTCAATGTTCGGCTGGGCCAATACAACCGGTCGCGCGCTTTGAGCGGCGAGGCGGATCCCGGCGACGCGCCGTTGGCCAAGGTGCTCTACAGCGAGAGCAATCTCGCGCTCACTGAGTTCGGACTCGGCCTCCAAGGCACCGATGCGTTGCTCACCGAAGACGACCCCGAGGCGATCGCCGGCGGTTGGTGGCAGGACGCGTTCCTGTATTCGCGGGCTCTGACCATTGCCGGTGGCGCCAACGAGGTCTTGCGCAACATGATCGCCGAGCGCTCGCTCGGATTGCCCAGGGACCCGCGCGGTTCTTGACATCTTCGGAGGTAAGTCGTGGATTTCACCTTGAGTGACGAACAACGGATGCTCGTCGAAAGCAGCCGCAAGTTGCTGGCACGCGAATCGCCGATCAGTCGCGTGCGCGAACTCGCGGATCACGACGATCGCGGCTACGACGAGCGCGTGTGGCAACGGGGCGCGGAACTGGGCTGGCCCGGACTGCTCGTCGCCGAGGCGTATGACGGTTTAGGGAGCGACCTGGTGGACGTGGTCCTGATCGCCGAAGAACACGGCAGGACGGTGCAGCCGGGCCCGCTCATCGGCAACACCCTTGCGGCAGTGGCGATCTCACAGTCGGGACGCGAAGACCTGTGCTCGGAGATTTTGCCGCTGCTTGCCAGTGGTAGGGGCGTCGCAGCGTGGGCCTTCGCGGAGTCGCGTCAGCCGTGGGACGCGGACGGCATCTGCACAGTCGCCACCGAGCACGCTGACGGATTCCGACTGCAGGGCATCAAGACCGCTGTGCAAGACGCCGATAGCGCCGGCTGGATTCTGGTCGCCGCGCACCTGGGGGGCCGGCTGGCGCAGTTCCTCGTCGACCGGCGGGCCGCCGGACTGAGTGTGCGGCGACAACGCACCCTCGACATCACCAGGTGCCTCGACGAGGTCGCCCTAGACGACGTGGTTGTGGCGCCATCCGCGCTGTTGCACGCCGGTGAAGTTGCGGAAGCGGCGCTGGCATACCAGAACCGTTGCGGCGCTGTGCTTGTCAGCGCTGACAACATCGGCGTCGGCGAGGCCGTGCTGGAGATGACCGTTCAGTACGCAAAGCTGCGGGTCCAGTTTGGGCGCCCCATCGGTAGCTTCCAGGCCGTCAAACACAAGTGCGCCACGATGCGGATGTGGCTGCAAGGCTCAAAGGCCGCCACCTATTACGCCGCAATGGCCGTGGCTGCCGATGCGGATGACGCCGAGGAAGCCGCCAGCGTCGCCAAGGCTTACACCTCTTCGGCTATCGCCGCGCTGACCAGCGAAGCCCTTCAGGTGCACGGCGGTATCGGCTTCACCTGGGAACACGACCTGCATCTCTATCACCGCCGGGCCCAGGCGAACCAGGTCCTGTTCGGTGACCCCTATCTGCACCACGAGCGGCTCGCGGCGGCGCTGGAATCGGTTACCGCCTAGGCGACCGTGGGCCGGTTGAACTGGCGGGCCAGCCAATCCGCACTGTCGCGCGCCGCGGTATGGGCGACCGCGGTGTCGGCGAACATGTCAAAGCCGTGTACCGCGCCGGCATAGACGTGCAATTCGGTGGGCACCGCCGCCCGGCACAGCCGGGCGGCGAAATCGATCGACTCGTCTCGCAAGCAGTCCGCCGTGCCGACACCGATGAAAGTCGATGGCAGGCCCTTCAATTCGGTCACCCGCGCCCGCGCGGGCGCCGCCTCCGCCGGCACGTCGTCGGTCCCGCACCGGTCGCCGAGGTAACTGCGCCAGCCGAACGTGTTGGATTCCCGGGTCCACACCGGCAATCCCTCGAGTCGGCTAGCAGCGGTGAGGCCGCGGTCATCGAGCATCGGATATTCCAGGTATTGAAATGTCAAGGGGGCGTTCGCATTATCGCGCCATCGCAGGGCCAGGCCCGCGGCCAGCGCCCCGCCGGCGCTGCGTCCGCCGATCCCGATCCGCTCTGGGTCGATGCGCAGTTCATGGGCGTGCTCGACGACAAACCGCAGACCGGCCTCGCAGTCGTCCAGCGGTGCGGGGTAGGGAGCCTCGGGTGCCAGCCGGTATTCGACGCTGATGCAGACACAACCCATTGAGCGGCACCACTCGATCAGGCGCGCGTCGTCCATGTGCCGGTTGCCGATCACCATTCCGCCGCCGTGCATCCAGAACAGGGCGGGCCGCTCGTCGGTGGATTCGACGGATCGCAACACGGACAGCGCGACACCATCTCCATCGGTGGTCAGTTCGATGCGCTCAACGTCGGGTGCGGTCTGCGGCCCGAACATCGATCCGCTGCGCATGGCCGGAAGTTTGTCGAGCGAGAAGTCGAAATCAGGGAATCCGCGCAGACTTTCGCCGATCTCCGGGTCGATCCAAGCGGAACCGGTCCCCGCCATCAACCGACACCCATCAGGTGCTTGCCCGCACCCACGAGTCCGCCGTCGACGCGAATGTCACAACCGGAGATGAATGCCGCGGCATCGGACTCCAGGAAGGCCACCGCGCCGGCGATGTCCTCGGGGCGCCCCGGCAGCGGCCGGTCCGGGCGCTTGACCGGGGTCACCTCGATCATCACCGGGATGATCTCCTGATGGTCCAGTTCGAGCCGGCCCATCGGCGTATCGATCAGGCCAGGCGAGATCGCGACGGTGCGTCCGCCCTTCTTGCCCCACGGCGTGGCGAGGCGTTCGGCCAACCGGGTCACACCGCGTTTGGCCAGGACGTAGGCCGTGGCACTGTCGAGCGGCTTGCCCAGGGCCTTTTCGATGGCAGCGAGAAACCCGTCGGCCAGCGGATCGTCCAGCAGCGGTTCGACGGCGGCGGGAACTTCGCTGTAGCCGGCGATCGAACCGATCAGGATCGCGGAGCTGCCCGGGTTAACTAACGGGAACAAGGCATCGGTGATGCGCACCGATCCGGCCAGATCCACGTCGAGCACCGTTTCTGCATCGGTCATCTCCGGTGAGACACCCGCGGTGTGCACGAGGCAGCGCAGGCGGCCAAGGTCGCGCACCCGATCGGCGACCGCCGCGACATCTGCCGGGGAGGACACGTCGCAGCGCAGCGTCTCGACGTCGGCCCCGTGACCGCTCAGGGCCTTGCGTGCCTGGTCGAGTAAGTCCTCGCGCACGTCCACGAGCAGCAGCCGCCCGCGGTTGGCCAGTGCGCGGGCACAGGCCATCCCCATCCCGCCCGCACCGCCGGTGATCACCAGGATGTTGTCCACAGTCATCGTGTCCTCTCATCGATGGATCCGATAACGGCAGTGTGCCATAGAAGCAACTTATGGCATGCGATGAGGGAGACCTATGTTGTCTTCAAAAGCATGTGGTGGTCTACTCGATTCATGAAGGTGACAGTCGACACC
Source organism: Mycobacterium sp. (assembly GCA_035996225.1). Taxonomy (GTDB): domain Bacteria; phylum Actinomycetota; class Actinomycetes; order Mycobacteriales; family Mycobacteriaceae; genus Mycobacterium. Next base: position 9,880 of record DASYJS010000411.1, read on the forward strand.
GACCTTTGTGAAGCCAACGAGTTATGCGTGGCAGCCGCCCCCGAAGTGTTCGACCTTGTTGATGACGACGTCATCGATATCCTGCTTCCGGAACCGCCCCCGGAGTTGGAGTCGGCCGTCGCCGAAGCAGTGGCCGCCTGCCCGAAGCAGGCATTACGGATACTCGCGGAGTGATCCCAGCGCCCGGTTCAGCGCTGTACTGCACATGAAGATTGCAGAATTTGAACTTATCGTTCTACTCTGAGGGAAGCTAGCTCACGTCTGGCGTGAGATCTCGTGTACCGGTCTTTTCAGGAGGGAATCCGCGTGCTCCCCGACGACGCCAAGATCATCTCGGTCGACGACCACGTCATCGAGCACCCCCGAGTGTGGCTGGACCGCGTGCCCGCCAAGTACGCCGATGTGGCTCCGCGCATTGTGAAGCTGCCCGATGGCAACGACACCTGGCTCTACGAGGGCAGCCAATCAGGCAACTTTGCCCTCAACGCCGTTGCGGGCAAGCATCCCCGCGACTTCGGGATGGACCCGCGCAGCTACGACGACATGTTGCCCGGGTGTCATGAAATCGCCGACCGCATCAAGGACATGGACATCGAGGGTGTCTGGGCGCAGCTGTCCTTCCCAAACTTCGGCGGATTCGCCGGCAGCACATTTCATAAGGCAAAGGACAAGGACTTCGCCAAGCTGTGCATCAGCGCGTACAACGACTTCATCCTCGACGAATGGTGCGGCTACGCCCCCGAACGTCAGATCCCACTGATGATGGTTCCGTTCTGGGATATCGAGGCCTCGGTCGCCGAAGTCGAGCGCACTGCGGCCAAGGGCGCGAAGTCCATCTCCTTCATCGAAGCCCCGCACAAGATCGGACTGCCGTCGTTTCACACCGACCACTGGGATCCGCTGCTGCGTGTCTGCGAGGAAGCCGGACTGCCGCTGTCCATGCACTTTGGCTCCGGGGGGATGCCGCTGGGGCTCGCCCCCGACGGCGACCTGTTCATCGGCATCGCGTTGTTCGGGTTGAACTCGATGATGGCCACCGTCGACCTGCTGATGTCGGACGTGTTCTACAAGTTCCCCAAACTCAAGGTCGCGCTATCCGAGGGCGGCATCGGATGGATGCCCTACCTATTGGAGCGCATCGACTACTCCTTCGGCCGGCACAAGTACTGGTGCAACATCAACGCCGACAAGTTGCCCTCGGAGCTGTTCCGCGAACATATCTACGGGTGCTTCATCTCCGACCAGTCCGGTATCGAGCAGCGCCACCGCATTGGCGTGGACAACATCATGTTCGAAAGCGACTATCCGCATTCGGATTCCAACTGGCCGCACACCCGCAAGCTGCTCGCCGAACACCTGGTCGACGTGCCCGACGACGAAGCACGCAAGATCGTGGAGCTCAATGCCCGCACCGTGTACAACTTCTGGGCCTGAACGTCCGCGCGCACCACGAAAGGTGATCGATGACCGACCTCACACCGGGAAAGCGATTGCGCAGCAAGGTAAGTGACACCGAGATCATCGTCGTACGATCTCCAGCCGCCCCGGTCGAGCTGTCGTGCGGTGGTCAACCGATGGCGGCGGACCTGGCGGCCGCGGCTGCCGGCGAGTCAACCATCGAGAACGACACCGTGCTTGGTAAGCGCTATGTCGACATTGACACCGGACTAGAAGTGTTGTGCACCAAGGCGGGACCGGGTGTGCTCAGCGCAGACGGACGGCAACTCAGCATCAAGGCACCCAATGCACTACCGGCGTCGGACTGAGGGACGCGGTCGGTGAATGTTCTGACACTGCTGGAAATGGCGGCGACGGGTATGCCCGGCCGGGTCGGCATCGGGCGCCTGCAGCAGCCCGAGGCCGCCCCGGCGGGACTGACTTACGGTGCGCTTCTCGACCGGGCTGAGTCCGGGGCCGGCCTGCTGGTGGAGCGCAACGCCGAGGAACTCGTCTATGTGGGCGTCAACGCCGACGACTTCGCGGTGGCGCTGTTCGCCGCCGCGTGGGCAGGCGTCCCGCTGGTTCCGCTGAACTACCGCCTCAGCCGTGACGCGCTGGGAAGGCTGCTCGCGCACCATCCGAACGCGCTGGTCATTTCCGATCTGCAACCGCCGACGACAGCTCCGACCGTCACCGTGGCGCAGTGGCGGGCAGCCTGTGCCGAACGGTCCGGCGGTCCGTCGCCGTGGTCTGACGATCCCGAAGCGGTCGCAGTGCTGCTCTACACGAGTGGGACCACGTCCGAGCCGAAAGCGGCTGTGCTGCGCCACCGCCACCTGACGTCCTACCTACTCGGCAGCGTCGACTTTGGTGCAGCCGGTGAACAAGAAGCCGTCATCGTGAGCGTCCCGCCCTACCACATCGCGGGCGTCTCCAATCTGCTCAGCAACATCTGCGGCGGCCGGAGAGTGGTTTATCTCGAGACCTTCACCGCGCAAGGATGGCTCGAGTCCGTACGCGCCGAAGCCATTACCCACGCCCTGCTCGTTCCCACCATGCTCGCCAAGATCACCGAACACCTTGATCGGGCGACCAACGCGGACGTACCCACCTTGAAGTCTCTCGCCTACGGCGGGGCCAAGATGCCTATTCCCGTGCTGGAGCGCGCGATTCGGCTTTTCTCCGGAGTCGACTTCGTCAACGCCTACGGCCTGACGGAGACCAGCTCCACCATTGCCGTCCTCGGCCCCGACGACCACCGTGCCGCGCTGGGCAGCGATCCGGTCGCACGCGCCAGACTCGGCTCGGCTGGTCGGCTCCTTCCTGGCATTGAAGTCGAGATCCGCGGACCGGGTGGGGCGCTCCCTACCGGCGCCGCCGGTGACATCCAGGTACGCGGCGAGCAAGTGTCCGGCGAATACCGCGGCGCGGGAAGTGCGCTCGACGAAAACGGATGGTTTGCTACCCGTGATCGCGGGTGGGTCGACGAGGACGGCTACCTGTTCGTGGAAGGGCGTACCGACGACACCATCATCCGCGGCGGCGAGAACATCGCACCCGCCGAGATCGAGGATGTGCTTCTAGAACACTCCGCGGTCGTCGAGGCCGCCGTGGTGGGAGTGCCCGATGAGCACTGGGGCCAAGAGATCGCCGCAGCGGTGGTACTGCGACCCGGCCGCATCGTCCACGCCGAAGAGCTACGCGAATGGGTTCGAAGCCGGCTGCGTGGCTCAAAGACGCCCACGCTGATCGCCATCCGCGACGCGCTGCCGCAAACCGCCACCGGAAAAGTTCTGCGCCGCGAACTCCTCGCCGACCTGCTCGCCCCGAGGCAGGCAGCCGACATATGACCAGTCATCTGCTACCCCAAACCTTCAACGGAAGCGAAAACCATGCCGGACGCCTTCATTCTTTCCGCTGCCAGAACGCCAATCGGCCGGGCTCGCAAGGGCTCTCTGACGTCAGTCGATGCCTACCAACTCGCCGAGATCGCCATCGGGGCGGCAGTCGAACGCTCACAGATCCCCGTCGCTGACCTCGACGACCTGTTTCTCGCGGAGTCCCTGCAGGGCGGCGGGGTGATCGGCCGAAACATCGCAGTGCGCCTCGGAATGACCAACGTGCCCGGGGCGGCAATCAACCGGCACTGTGCCTCCGGCGCCACCGCCGTGCAGCTGGCGGCCGCCACCATCATGGCCGGCATGGCCGACGTGATCGTCGCCGGCGGAACGGAAAGCGCAAGCACCATGCCACGGTTGGCCAAGGTGGCACCCGGTGCACAGGAACCAACCCGATGGTCGCCGCAGAGCCATCCGGATGCCCCCGGCATTCCCGCCTTCGATATGTCGGTCACCATCGGCGAGAACACGGCCCGGCTACACCATGTCACCCGCGAACAAGCCGACGCCTGGTCCGCGCGCTCGCAGCAGCGAGCGCTCAACGCGATTGCCAAGGGGTACTTCGACGACGAGATCGTCACCGTCCCCATCAACCAAGGCCAAATCCTCTTCGGCACCGACGAGCATCCGCGGGACACTACCCCCGAAACGCTCGCCGGGCTGAAGCTCCTGCACCCGGAGATACCCGATGCCGTTGTCACCGCGGGAAACTCCGCGGGCATCAACGACGCCGCCGCCGCGCTGGTCATCGGCAGCTCTGACTTCGCAGCTAGTCGCGACCTGACACCGCTGGCACGGATCCGGGGTTGGGCATCCGTCGGCGTGGAAGTCGAGCACACCGGAATGGCCCCGGTGACCGCAATCCCGTTGGCGCTCAAGCGCAGTGGCCTCACGCTGGACGACGTGGACCTCTTCGAGATCAACGAAGCGTTCGCCACGATGGCCGTGGCGTGCACGCGTGATCTCGGGTTGGACGAGTCAATCGTGAACGTGAACGGTAGCGGTATCAGTCTTGGTCACCCCATCGCCGCGACGGGTGCCCGGATGGCGGTGTCGATCGTTCATGAACTCGCACGCCGCGATTCGCGCATCGGGGTGGTGGCGATGTGCGCCGGGGGAGGGATGGGCTCAGCGTTGGTTGTCGAGCGGATCTAGCTCGAGCCGAGCGCTCAGCGCGGGACGGTGAGCTTGGTGTATCGCCCGCCCAGCAACCATTCAGACACATAGAGGTTTCCGTCGGTGTCCGTTGCGACAGCGTGCGGGGAATTGAGGCGATCGTGCCGGGGCAGGTTTGGCATTTGGGTATGTCCGTCGCCGGCAATCGCATTGGGCCATCCGGGCCGGGTCGGCCACCCTGGGACCGCGTCGGGGTCGTCGCCGATATACCCGAGCAGATTGTCCTCGGGATCGAGTACGGCCAGTCGCCCATAGAGTTCGGCGACGACCAACAGGCCTCCCCAGCGCGCAAAATCACTGGGGCTGTTGAGGAACTCCTCACCGAAGGTCCGCAGATATTGGCCGTCGAGATCGTAGACGAGTACGCGGGTGTTGACTCGGTCGGCAATGTAGAGCTCCGCGACCGTCTTGCGGCGATCGATGAAAATTGCATGTGGGCATGCAAGTCGTTGGCCGACTTCCTCGCCGGTCAGCGTCGACCGATGGTTTCCCTGCTTGTCGAAGCGGTGCACAACACCCGACCCGTAGCCGTCCGCCACCCAGATGTCGCCGGATCCGCCGAATCGCTCCTCGTCCACGGCGCAGCCACATGGACAATACGGGCCCATAGGACCGGCTGGGATGGCTGGATCCTGTTGGGGGACAGGCAACTCGGAGCTGATCTGTCCGTTCATGGTCATCTTCACCACTCGCGGCGACCGGGTCTGGCAGTGGACTCCCTTGCCGAACATGGGAGCCCAGTTGGGGTCGCCGTCGTCAGCGCCACAGCTGAACACGAATCCCGGATCGCTGACCCAGAGGAATTCGTCATTGTCCTCGCGCACGAGAGTGATGCCATGACCTTCGGTGAGGTCTGTGTCGACCGCGCGGAGCAGACGGCCTTCGGTGTCGAACGCGACGAGTTGCCCGGCGTGGAAACCGATGATCTCCCCACCATCGGTGGCGACGACAGCGTTGTGCACCCAACAGGACGCGGCACCAGGGACGGCAGCCAGATCTGCCCAATCACCGACCACCTCGTAGGGCGGGATGTTGGTGGACCTAAAGGTGTTTGATGACACAACGCGAGCCTTTCCGTTGCTTTACTCGCCGGCGATAGCGCAACCGCGCAGTTCAGTGTAACCCGGTGATATTACGAAACCCGCTTGGGCTCAGCATCATTCGTTCCGGACCACATCTCGCCCGCCTCGTCTTCAAACTTGATCCGCACGTTGGGAGAAGTGTCAGCTTCCAACGAATAAAGGGCGGAAGCGTGTTGGTTTGGTCGTAGCCAGCGCGGGAAGTCCAGGACATTGTGGGCAGCGAGCAGGTCCATCCGGCTGCTGAGAAAGATCGGCTGCTGAGCTGGCAACCCCCCGGGTGGGTCGCTCAGCGGGTGGTGTTCGTCCGGCCACCGACCAGCCGTCACCTTGGCGATGACGTCTGCGATCGCCTGCCTGGAGCGTTTGGCACCGTCGGGTCGAACGCGTCCCTCGGAGTCGACCGCGTCCACCGAGACTTGCAATCCGACGACCAAAGCGTCGCCGTGATTCACCACCGTCACGGCCCAGATCTGGGGCCCGAGCAACGCCACAGGCGTTCGGTAGATCGTTAATCGGCGCGCCGGGGAGGCCCTTTCGAACTCACTGGCCAGCGCACCGAGATTGCGGTGCGTCAGATCGGCGGTAATCGCTGTCTGTAGCCGGCCCTCGATGTGGGCATCCCCCCGACCAAGGTAGCGGGGAATGACCCCCGCCTTGCTCAGCCGCTGTGTCACGTCGCCAAGCCACGCTTGGTCGTCTGCACTAAGGCCATCCGAAGGTGACTCGGCGAGCAGCCAGGCGAGCACCAACTTGCCGGCGCGCTTTGCGCGATCTACGTCGACCATCACTTGCGCGACATCGCGCTGCATCGGGTCGAACACGGCGATGAACACGTCGCCGCGCTCCACGATCTGGGCAGATTCTTCTGAAGGATTGAACCGCTGCGCCTCAGCGGTGCGGTGTTGTCCATCTGAGGGCATCAGCACGATCTCGTGGCGCTGCCCCCTCGCAGCGTTCCACCAATTCAGAGCCTGACCAACGGCGTTGCGGAATCTATCGGTGTCGTCGGGAGAGGCGATCACTACCTCCGCAACGCGAGCAGCGAACACCATCTGATCTCCTCACTGATATGTCGGCACCCCAGCTGGGCGACCAGTTGATGACCATAGGTGCTGATCAACTCTACCGAGCCTTGCTTCATATGCAAGTACCGTCCTACTATAGCGAACATGTCGGTATCGGCGTGAGCTGCCTTCCGGCGTGGGAGATCGCCCGCGGGCTCGCCAAATGAACAGGAGAGACATTGTCGGCCGACGGAAGTGTGTTGCAGTTCGAGCCGTTCAAGCCTGGTCCCACGGAGCAGTTGCCGGCGGTTTACGCGGAGCTACGAGAGCGGTGTCCCGTCTACCGGAGCGCTTCGAACATCTGGGTGGTATCGCGATTTGATGACGTGAAGGCTGTGCAGTCGAATCCTGCGGTGTTCTCCTCGCGTCCCAACCCCTACGAGGGAGATTCCACACCGGCGGATGCCGAGATGAAACCCGAGGTCGTTGAGCGACTCATGGCGCTGGTCGCCGGGATTCCCGTCGATATGAACGAGATGGTGTCCGCCAAGACCATCGCCGCCGCAGACCCGCCCCAACACACCCGGATGCGCAGAATCGTGAGCAGAGGGTTCACGCCCCCGCGGATCAAGGAGATGGCCGACGCGATCACCGAGATCGTCGATCGTTGCCTAAGCGGTATTAGCGACCTTCCCACCTTTGATCTTGTCGAGCGGCTAGCCGTTCCGCTGCCGGTGGAGATGATCTGTCACATCCTCGGAATCGACCAAAGTGAGTACGGGCGCGCCAAGCGCTGGTCCGACGCTTTCGCCGAGGCTGCCGGCGGCAATTTCAGCAGCCCCGCCGAACGCAACGAATTGATGCTGGGGACCATCAAGGAGTTCAGCACGTACTTCGTGCCGTTGATCGAGTCGCGGCGAGTTGAACCGAGAAATGACCTGGTCAGTGCGATGGTGGCCGCGATCGACAACGAGTCGCTGAGCAATGTCGAAACATTGATGGTGGCGATCACCATCATGGTCGCCGGCAACGAGACGACGACGAACCTCATCGGCAATACCGTGGTCGAGCTGCTGGCCAATCCCGATCAGCTCAAATTATTGCTCGATGATCCGTCGTTGTTACCCAACGCGGTCGACGAGGCGAACCGGCTGACGACGCCGATCCAGTTCGCGTTCCGCGAGGCGACCGAAGACACCGAGATTGCCGATACGACGATTCCGAAGGGGGCCATCGTTGCACTGCACATGGCCGCCGCTAATCGGGATCCCCGGCGCTTCGATGACCCCGACCGGTTTCTAATCAACCGTCCGGCCGCCAAGAACCTGGCGTTCGGCCACGGTATTCACTTCTGTCTGGGAGCTCACCTGGCCGGCCAGGAAGTGCGGGCGGCGATCGGCGGGCTACTGCCCCACCTCGACCGCCTCGAATTGACGGATGCTCCGCTGCAACGTAATCCGACGGCATTGCTCAACGGGTGGCAACGGGTCGAACTCGCGTGGGTGTCGTAATGCGCGACGATGTGCCGGAGATCCGTTATCGGCTCGATGTCGCTGCCCTGAGCGTTCTCGAAGTGGTAAGCCGCGCTGGGGGGTGGTTGTTCGACCGGGTGATGGCCGGGTGGGACGTCACTGTGTTCATCGCCGACCACGCCGATGTGCGGCCACTGCATATCCTCGGAGCCCAGACGCTCGACCTCGACTACGCGTTTGGATCGCTGGACCTTCGTCCGCGTCCGCAGGCCCTTGCGGTCGCGACAGATCTGTTCGGCAGCGACTTGCGAGCGCGGCAGCGCGTACTGAAGGCGCTCGATCACCAGTTGACTGAAGTGACGCTGTGGGGCGAAGTACGGTCGGCAGAGGTCGCCGCGAAGACCGATTCGGTACAGCATCGGCTGAGCGTCGCTGCGCGGGTATTTAAGGCGCAGGCGCTTGCGGCTGCGGCGGCCCCGGACGCTTCGGTTGGCTTCACCGAGACGTTCCGGTGTCGCCCCAACCCTGTGGCCAGCGGTAGGGCAGGAGCGGCCAAGCGCGCGGAGGCCGACGATGCTGTGACGGCTCGGCTGAAGTCCGTAGCGACATGTTGGCTAACCTGACGCCGTGGATATCAAGGGAGCTAGCGCAATAGTCACCGGTGGCGCGTCGGGCATCGGCGCCGCATCTGCACGACAGTTAGCCGCGAGGGGAGCGAAGGTTGTCGTCGCCGACCTACAGGCAGACCGCGGGGCAGAGCTTGCCGAAAGCATCGGTGGCACCTTCGTCAGCGTCGATGTCACAGACACTGAGCAGATCGAGGCGGCGGTGAACACGGCAGCCGAACTCGGCCCGCTTCGTGTTCTGGTCAACTCCGCGGGCATCGGCTGGGCACAGCGCACGATCGGTAAAGACGGTCAGTTCGATTCGGCGCACAGCTTGGACGGCTACAAGAAGGTCATCGCAATCAACCTGATCGGCACCTTCGACTGCATCCGGTTGGCCGCAACTGCAATGGGCCGCACCGAGCCGCTGGCCAACGGCGAGCGCGGCGCGATCGTGTCGATGGCCAGCGTCGCCGCCTTCGACGGTCAGATCGGACAAGCCGCGTACTCGTCGTCCAAGGGTGGCATCGTGGGCATGACGCTGCCGGTTGCGCGTGACCTCTCCGCGGTCGGGATCCGGGTCAACACCATCGCTCCCGGTCTGATCGACACCCCGATCTACGGCGAGGGGGAGGGGTCAGAGGTCTTCAAGGCGAAGCTGGGCGAGTCCGTTCTGTTCCCACACCGCCTGGGTGACCCCGACGAGTTGGCCTCGATGGTCATCGAACTGGTGACCAACTCCTACATGAATGCTGAGGTCGTCCGGGTGGACGGCGGGATCAGGATGCCTCCAAAATAGATGAGGTCGAGGCCACCTCGCCGTAGGTTCTCAGCCATTCAACAGCGGCTCGGCCAGTTCGGTCATCGCCGACCGGCCTCGAAGCAACGCGAACCCCCGCGTGACCCAGTGCTCCCGTTCTACCGCCTGGACACAAGCGAGTGCACAGCCAGACGCCAAGATTCTGGAGTCCCACTGCTTGGCGTGATCGGCCAAGCGCGCGGCCTCGTTGACGGCGTCTCCAATGACCGTGTATTCGTAACGGTTCTCGGCGCCGACGTTGCCTGCGAAGACGGCCCCGGCCGACACTCCGATCCCGAAGTCCACGAGTGGTAGCCTCCTCAGTTCTGTCCCGAGCGCACGTGCCGTCGCGAGCGCCGCCGAAGCCGGTTCATCAATCTCGATGGGCGCTCCGAACACGGCCAGGACGGCGTCGCCTTCGAACTTATTGATCAAGCCGTGCCGGTGGTGCACGGACGCGACCACGATGCGGAAGAAGTCATTCAGTATCTCCGCGACTTCCTCAGGCGGACGGGCGGCGGCAATTGCTGTCGACCCGACCAGATCGACGAAGAGTACGGCGACTTCCCGGACGTCACCAGACAGGGAGCCATCCTGTTGAAGTGCCTGGCGAGCCACGTCGGCGCCCACGTGGCGCCCGAAGAGGTCCCGCAACTGTTCCCGTTCCTCAAGACCCGCCACCATCCGGTTGAATCCGACCTGGAGTCGCCCGATCTCGGAGGGTTCATATACCTCGACGAGCACCCCGCCCTGGCCGCGCTCCACCTCGGTCATGGCGACGACGACTTCGCGAACGGGGTCCGAGATCGATCGGGCCACCAAGATCATTGCCCGGGATCCCAAGGCGAGCGACGCCGCGGCCAGCACCAGAATCGGTGTTTCGATTGGCGCTGACTTCGGTCCGAACCAGCCGTTGGAGCGTGATAGCACGATCACCGCGATTCCGGCGATGGGCAATGCACTGAAGAGGCCCCACGTAATCATCAGTCGCGCAAGCACGCCCGGCATTTCGCCGGACGGGGTTGCGGTCTTCATCGATGCCGCAAGGAGGGGCCGCAGGACGCGTTGAGTTATCAGGTAGCCCATGGCGGCGGTGGCGGCACCCCCGAACAGAATGGCGGTACCAATGACGCAGGCGACGGCGCCGCCAGAGTGAAGGTTGACCAGAACAAATACTGCCCCGCTGACGGCCCAGATACCGAACTGGACGACCGTCTGGCGGGCAGCGATGCGCATCGCTGCGTGCTGTTGAGCGGGCGTCGGATCGACGCCGTCGGCGAACCAACGGAAGGACGGAACCATATTCAAGAGACCCGCTACACCGCCAACGGTTGCCGAGATTGCGACCAGACCGCACAAGGCGATCAAGTTCTTTCTGCTGGACAGGATGCCGGGGTCCCCGCCGGTATTTCGGGATAGCGAGACGATCATCAACGAGACTGCGCCGGCGGCCACGATATGCGCGGAGGTCAGCCCAGCCGCATAGCTGGCTCCAAGACGGATTGCTTCCTTGCGCCTGGAAGTCCGCCGCGGCAGCCACGGGTCATCAGATGCTGTCATCAGTAGACGATCACTTTCATATAGAGCATCCAGTGACTAGCATAAATCGCATTGCATACTCTACTTCCTCGGTTATCTAGCTTTCGCCCACGCTTGGAAGTCGTCACGACGCCGCAAACCCGAAAAACACGAGGCCAGGACGGACTGAATGACTGCGCAGACGACGCTGATTCCGCACTTCATCGATGGCCGGCGCACAACAGGCCGGTCTGCTCGCACGGCCGACGTGCTAAATCCAAACACCGGTCAGGTGCAGGCGCAGGTACCCATGGCTTCGGCCGCAGAGGTCGGCGAGTCCGTGGTGAGCGCGATCGAAGCGCAGCAGAAATGGGCAGCCTTCAATCCGCAGCGCCGGGCGCGGGTGATGATGCGGTTTGTCGACCTGGTCAACAAGCAAACCGACGAACTCGCCGAACTGCTCTCGTTGGAACACGGCAAGACGGTCGCCGACTCGCGCGGTGACATCCAACGTGGCATCGACGTCATCGAGTTCGCCATCGGTATCCCGCACCTGCTCAAGGGCGAGCACACCGAAGGCGCGGGCGCCGGCATCGACGTCTATTCACTGCGTCAGCCGCTGGGCGTCGTCGCGGGCATTACGCCCTTCAACTTCCCGGCGATGATCCCACTGTGGAAGGTGGGCCCCGCGCTCGCGTGCGGCAACGCGTTCGTCCTCAAGCCCAGCGAACGGGACCCGTCTGTTCCGGTCAGGCTGGCCGAGCTGTTTCTCGAAGCGGGACTACCCAAGGGCGTCCTCCAGGTGATGCATGGCGATAAGGAGGCCGTCGACGCCATCGTGAACCACCCGGACATTCAGGCAGTCGGATTCGTCGGCAGCTCCGACATCGCCAAGTACATCTACTCGACCGCGGCCGCCAACGGTAAACGCGCACAATGCTTCGGCGGAGCCAAGAATCACATGATCGTGATGCCCGACGCCGACCTCGACCAGGCTGTCGACGCGCTCATCGGCGCCGGTTACGGCAGCGCGGGCGAGCGGTGCATGGCCATCAGTGTCGCGGTCCCGGTCGGTGAGCAGACCGCGGATCGGTTGCGCGCCAGGCTGGTCGAAAGGATCAACAACCTGCGTGTCGGCCACAGCCTCGATCCGAAGGCTGATTACGGGCCACTGATCACGTCGGCGGCATTAGCGCGGGTAAAGGATTACATCGCCCAGGGCATCGAGGCTGGCGCCGAAGCCGTCGTCGACGGCCGCGAACGCGCCAGTGACGACCTGACTTTCGACGACGTCAGCCTGGAGGGAGGCTACTTCATCGGACCCACGCTGTTCGACCACGTCACCACCGACATGTCGATCTACCGGGACGAGATCTTCGGTCCAGTGCTCTGCATCGTCCGGGCCAACGACTACGAGGAGGCGCTCGGGCTACCGTCCGAGCACGAGTACGGCAACGGCGTGGCGATCTTCACGCGGGACGGCGACACCGCACGCGACTTCACCTCCCGGGTCCAAGTCGGCATGGTCGGTGTCAACGTGCCAATCCCGGTTCCGGTGGCCTATCACACTTTCGGCGGTTGGAAGCGGTCCGGCTTCGGCGATCTCAACCAACACGGGCCCGCGTCCGTCCAGTTCTACACGAAGGTCAAGACCATCACCCAGCGGTGGCCGTCGGGCATCAAGGACGGCGCCGAGTTCAGCATCCCGACCATGAAATAGGTGAGCCCTTTACCGGGGAACCAGTTTCCCACCGTCCGAGCAGCTTTCACACTCCAGCGCAGGAGCAGCAGTCAGCAAAGCTTTCTCGTTGGTCAACGCCCTCGGCCTAACGATGGCCTGCCCCATGCCTGTCGTGCCTCACGGGCCGCCGAGCGCCGCTGACGACCCAACTGCAACTCAATGGCGGCCGTGGCGACGGCTGCTGCCACAATCGCTGCTCCTAGGAATCCCACTCGGTGCGCCCATCGTTCCGTAGAGACAGTTCCGACGAGGCTGCCCAGTGTTTGCGGTACCCGGCCAGTCCGGGTGGCTCGATCACGTCAATCACGGGTTACTTCGCCCAGGATCGCGTCTATTGCCGCTTGAGCCAGATGCCGCCAGTAGTCACGGCAAGGTTCGGTTAGCTCGCCCCATGTCCTGAACGGCGCACGCTCCTCGGCGGATTCGATGCTCGCCCGGTGGATAGCTGCTGCCGCTACATCAACAATGGTCAATTCTTTCTCCTCTAAATGGACCACTGTATTTTCGCCAGTACCAATCCCACAGGCGCGCAGCCTCAATACCGTTGTCGTGCTCCTGGTCGCAGCATTGACCACACCACGGGCAATGGCGCGCCTGGAATTTTGCCCGCTAACGCTCCCGATCACCGGCCTGGAGAACGGCGGCCAGGGCTAGGAGTTCTGATGCCTAGTGGTTTCAGGTCGATGCGCTCGTGGATGGTGAACAATTCCACGTCAGAATGTTGCCCGTCCCGCTTGGACCGTGGCAACCCACAAGGGCCAACTCACAGCAAGGCGTCTAGTAACTACCGTTGTACCAACGATGGGTAGGAAACTGGAGTAATGACCGCAAGTCGAGCGCGCGGTCGACCGCGCAGCGAGGAACATCGCGACGCCGTTCTCAAAGCCGCGATGGAACTAATGCAGGAGGACGACCTGCGTAGGGCGTCGATCGACCGGATCTCCGCACGCAGCGGGGTCAGCAAGGCGACCATCTACAAATGGTGGCCGAACAGAACCGCGGTGGCGATCGACGCGTTCCTGCACCAAATAATGGTCGACGCACCCGTGCCCGACACCGGATCGGCGGCCGAAGACTTCCGCCTGACGTTGCGCGGCATCATGCACTTCTACACCGGCCCACTTGGCGCGATCTACGCCCAACTCATCGGCGAGTCGCAGTTCTACCCAACTGAACGCGAGCGGATCCGAACCCACCAGGTCAACGTCCGCCGAGCAGCCGTGCGGAAGATCTGGGACCGCGGTGTCGCCCGCGGTGAACTGGATCCGAACGTCGACCCCGAGATCGCGTTGGATCTCATCTTCGGGCCGGCGATGTACCGGATGGCGATCGGGCACGGAGGATTGACCCCTGCCGACGCCGACGCCATCGTGGCCACAGCTATGCGGGCACTGGCGCGCAGTTAGAGCGGGGGCCGACCCGTCGGCACTAGGGCCGGGGCATAGCGCGACCCTTCATCGGCCCGCGAGGGGCTGGGCGGCTGGCAGGGCGACCGAAACAGTTACCCGCGCGCCCATGCCGCCGCCCCAGTGCCGAGCGCATTACCCGCCGCGAACTAGAGCATCACGCGACTCACGTTGGGGGGCAAGCGATATGCTCAGCCGGCGCAACCAGAGAGTTGGCGTGCCGCCGGCTCAGGGGTGGGGGTACTCGCGGGCGGCTGACTCGGCGAACTTGTCCAGCTCTGGAAGGTTGACCACGATCGGATCGGGGTCCGAACGGGTGACAACCCAGACGGTCGGGCGCTCGGTGGAGGCGTTGATTTCCTGGTGCACGGTGTGCGCGGGAATGAAAACGAAGTCTCCCGGACCCGCCTCGACGACGTGCTCCAGACGG
>DASYJS010000412.1:0-9531 GCA_035996225.1 Mycobacterium sp.
GGGCTCGGATCGTCGCGCCCGGTCGCCTCCCTTTTCACTGAGCTCGGCGTCGCCGGGCTCGTCGCCGAGGAGTTCAACTCGTTGTTTTTCCGCAACGCCGTGAACGCCGGGCTGCCGGCGATCACGGTGCCCAACGCCACCAGCGTGTTCAGCGAGGGCGATACCGGAACCTTCAACCTGAGCGAGGGCAGCTGGCGCAATGACAGCAGCGGAGAGTCAGGGACGGTTCCCAAGCTGCCCGACCTGATCCTCGAGATCATCGAGAGCGGCGGCGTCATGCCCCGGCTGGCCGCGCAGGGGTACCTGCCGGCCGAACTCGGCGACTTGCTGCGCTCGAGCTCGGTCGCCATGCGCGGCGCCGGAAGCGACGCGTGATGACGCTACTCGGAAGGCTTCTGCGCGGCGTCCGCGCCGGTAAACGGCGAAGCCCCTTGTCCGGCAGTGGCTTTGCCGCACCCGAGTCCATCACCGTCACCAGCGCGGTCTTCGCCGACGGCGGCGCGATGCCGTCGTCCAGTGCGGGAAAGGGTGTCGGTGACAACACCTCGCCGCCGTTGCGCTGGGACGGGCTGCCACCCGAGACCCGGCAGACCGTCCTCATCATCGACGACGTCGACGTTCCGCTACCCCGCCCGCTGCTGCATACGGTCGCGGTAATCGAACCGACGCTCGGCGGCGTCGCGGCGGGCGCGTTGCAGCCGGGAACGGCGCGAATACGGTTTATCCGGGCCGATTTGGGTCACCGCGGCTATGCCGGCCCACGACCGATTCCCGGCCACGGGCCGCATCGCTACCGCTTCCACGTGTTCGCGATCGACAACCCGATTGCCGTCGATGTCAGCACCGCGAAGGCGCTACTGGCCGCGATGGCCGGGCATGTGCTGGCCCGCGGCACGCTGACCGGCAGCTACGAGCGCTAGGCCTCCGGGATAAGGGTGGCCGCGTCCGGAACCACGCCGCCCCGTTCGCGAGCGTAACGCTGCGGCGAATTCGCGCGCGATTTTTCGCAGTGGCGTTACGCTCGCACACCCGCTGACCTGCGGTTGGCAGTAACTGGCAGCGTCCGGCGTCGATCTGGCAGTGCTTTCCGAGCAACGTCAGTGGCGTGACTACACCCGACCGTCGAGACCCGACCGTCGAGCCGCGTCGGGGACCGGTGCCATCCCACCAGAAAGGAAACTCATGTCCGCCACCACTCTTGACCGCAAAGGTACTCGCGACGGATTTCTTCGCCTCGCGATGCGCGCCGACGCGCCATCAGCGCCCTGGCCGGGCTGGCCGGCGTGCCGCTGGCCGGCTACCTGGCCACGGCCTCAGGCACGACAAAGGCTTTCGAGTACAGCATGGCCGCGTTCTTGATCAGTTACGGCGTGATCGTGTTCTGGCTGGCCACGCTGCCGTCGGTGCGCCGCGTCGGCATGGGCGTCGTGGTTGCCAATCTGCTCTACACGGTCGCCGCCGTCGTTCTGGTGCTCACCGATGTCTACCCGTTGACGGCCACCGGTGTGGTTGTCACTTTGGGATCTGGCATCTACACGTTGTTCTTCGCAGAGCTGCAGTACCAGGGCTGGCGCCGCGCAAAGGCATGACCGGTTGCTGCTCAGGCCCGCTCGCCAATCCCGGGCGGGCTTCGAGCGACGTTAGTCTTCGGGCACCTCGCGGTCGATCTCGTCGAGCCAGATGCGCGCAGACATGTCCGACGGCGCGCGCCAGTCTCCGCGTGGCGACAGCGCGCCGCCGTGGGACACCTTGGGGCCGTTGGGCAATGCCGAGCGCTTGAACTGACTGAAAGAGTAGAAGCGTTGCACGAAGATCTGCAGCCAGTGCCGAATCTCCTTGAGCGGATAGGACGGCCGCTTGTCCTCCGGAAAGCCCTCCGGCCAGTTGCCCTGCTCGGGATCGCTCCATGCGTGCCAGGCCAGGAATGCGATCTTCGATGGCTTGAATCCGTAGCGCAGCACATGGAACAGCGAAAAGTCCTGCAGGGCAAACGGCCCGACCTTGGCCTCGCTGCTCTGCAGCTCTTCTTCCTCACCACTCGGAACGAGCTCGGGCGTGATCTCGGTGTCGAGCACCGACTGCAGCACCTCGTTCACGTCGGACTCGAACTGCCCCGACGAGATGACCCAGCGGATCAGGTGCTGGATTAGCGTCTTGGGCACCCCGGCGTTGACGTTGTAGTGCGACATCTGGTCGCCGACACCGTACGTCGACCAGCCCAAGCCCAGCTCGGAGAGATCGCCGGTGCCCAGCACGATTCCGCCGCGCTGATTGGCCAGCCGGAATAGGTAATCGGTGCGCAGGCCGGCCTGCACGTTCTCGAACGTGACGTCGTAGACCTTCTCGCCCCGGGCGAACGGATGATCCATCTCCTTGAGCATCAGCGCTGCGGTGTCGCGGATGTCGATCTCGGCGAAGGTCACACCGAGGGCACGGCTTAGCTCGATCGCGTTGCGTTTGGTGCGATCTCCCGTCGCAAAGCCCGGCAACGTGAACGCCAGAATGTCGCTGCGCGGCCGCTTTTCGCGGTCCATCGCGTGCGCGGCGACGATCAGCGCGTGAGTCGAGTCCAGCCCACCGGAAATCCCGATGACGACCTTCGGATAGTTGAGCGCACGCAACCGCTGTTCGAGCCCGGACACCTGGATGTTGTAGGCCTCGTAGCAATCCTGTTGCAGTCGTTGCGGATCGGCGGGAACGAACGGAAAACGCTCGACCGCTCGCCGCAGGCCGATGTCGCCGGCGGGCGGGTCGAGCCGGAACTCGATGCGCCGGAAAGATTCCGCCAACGGCCGGTGATGGCGTCGGTTGTCGTCAAAAGTGCCCATCCGCAGACGCTCTGAGCGAAGCAGTCCGGTGTCGACGTCGGCCACCGAACGGCGCTCCCCTTTGGGAAAGCGCTCCGATTCGGCAAGCAGCACGCCGTTTTCGAAGATCATGGTCTGTCCGTCCCAGGCCAGATCGGTTGTCGATTCACCTTCCCCCGCGGCGGCATAGACGTAGGCGGCCAGGCATCGCGACGATGCCGAGCGAGCGAGCAGGCAGCGGTCCTCGGCCCGCCCGATCGTGATCGGGCTACCGGACAGGTTCGCCAGCACGGTCGCACCGGCCAATGCCGCTTCCGCGCTGGGCGGGATCGGCACGAACATGTCCTCGCAGATTTCGACGTGCAGCACGAAACCTGGAAGATCGGTTGTCGCGAACAGCAAATCGGGGCCGAACGGCGCCTGAATGTCGCCGAACCGGATGACGCCGTGCTCGTCGTCTCCGGGTGCGATTTGGCGGTGCTCGTAGAACTCGCGGTAGGTGGGCAGATACGACTTGGGTGCCACCCCGAGCACCACACCGCGGTGGATGACGACTGCGGTGTTGTAGATGCGCTGCCGGTAGCGCAGCGGGGCGCCGACCACCAGGACGGGCAGCAGATCGGTGGACGCGGCGACGACGTCGGCAAGCGCGGCTTCGACGTCGTCGAGCAGCAGGTCTTGCAGGACGATGTCCTCGATGGAGTACCCGGACAGCGTCAGTTCCGGAAAGACCGCCAGCCCGACGCCCTCGTCGTGGCACTCGCCGGCCAACCGCAGCACCGAGGCAGCGTTGGCCGCCGGATCGCCAAGCGTGGTGTGGTGCGTGCACGCGGCGACGCGGACAAAACCCTGGCTGTAGCTGTTGTAAAAGTCCATCGCCCTTCCATTGTCGCCTGAGCAGTGTCAACAAGTATTCGCCGGGTATCACCCAAGCATGAGTAATACCGCAGTCTTGGTGGTCGACATGATGAACCGTTACGAGCATCCCGACGCCGAAGTACTGATACCCAATGTCGAGAAAATCATCGATCCGCTGGCCGATCTGGTCCGTCGCGCGCATGAATCCGACGACGTTGACCTGATTTATGTCAACGACAACTACGGCGACTTCACCGCCGAGTTCGGCGACCTCGTCGAATCAGCCTGCAACGGTGAACGTCCCGATCTGGTGGAGCCGATCCTGCCGGCGAAGGGCAGCCGGCTGCTGACCAAGGTCCGCCACAGCGCGTTCTATTCGACGCCGCTGGCGTATCTACTCAATCGTCTCGACACCGAGCGGTTGATCCTGACCGGCCAGGTCACCGAGCAGTGCATCCTCTACAGCGCGCTCGACGCCTACGTGCGCCATCTGCACGTCGTCATTCCGACCGACGCCGTCGCGCACATCGACCAAGAACTGGGCGCTGCGGCGCTGAAGATGATGGAACAGAACATGTCGGCCGAGCTGACGACGGCGGCAGACTGCCTGGGTTGAGGATCTTCTCGCGAATCCGCAGACGCCGCTGGGGTCGCCCAAAAGTCTTGGATGGCTTGTGCGCTGACCGTTGCCAGCGCTGAAGCGATCCCTTTCACCTAGAAGCCGACGTTGTGAAATGAATGCTGGTCTTCCCTGGCGGTTAGAAGGTTGATTTCTCCACCATTTCTAGATTGGTGTGCGTGTCAACCAAATTTGGCGAGTGGAGGCGGAGGAGGGAACCGAACTGGCCGAGCAGGCGTGAGGTCCGCGCCCGGCGGGTCTTTCAGCACGCGCAGCAGCGCTTCGGCGTGCACTCGTACCGGGCGGCCGGCCCGTGGCCGACTACCGGATCCTGGCGGTGCTCTCGGAGGTCACGACCGGGACCACATGCCCGCCCGCTGGGCGCCGGCTCGGTCGTGGTCGTTACTCCTCGTTCGTGCGTAATTCCCAGGGCGGCATGCCGATTGCGTCGGCCAGGTTGCGCTGCAGCGCAACGCCGGCCGGCAGCGTGCGGTAGAAGATGCTCACCTCGGCGATCTTGCCGTCCGCGTCGAGCAGGACGAAGAAAATGCCATTGACCGCGGCATCCCCGACTTGCAGCCGGAAGTGGGCGGCGTGGTGGGTCTCGCCGCTGAGGACCTCCAGATAGGTGTCGTCGGACGACAGTCCGTTGACGGTCTTTATGGTTTCCACGGCGGCCTCGCGGCCGATGACTGGCTCATCGCCGAACGGGCCGTACAGCCGCACGTCCTCGGCGAGCAAACCGGTGAGGGTGTCTTTGTCTGGGCCGCGGTTAATGCAGTCGACGAAGGACTCCAAGGTGTCGCGGTGCGGGGCGAACGTGGTCATGGTGACTCCTCCTGGTGGGTGAGACAGGGTCGGTGCGCCTAGGCCGTCAGCCGGCCGGGAAGTAATGGCCGTTATCCAGATCGGCGAACAGGCGGGGCCCAGCGGGTTCCCAGCCCAACGCCTCGCGGGTAATGAGGTTGGACGCTGGGAGGTCCATCGTGACCAGATTCGTGAACATCCCGAAGTATCCCGGCAGCATCAGGACGTCCACGGGAATGCTCACCGCGGGCAGCCCCAGACGGCTACCGATGGCCTCGGCGATCTCACGGAACGGGATTTCCCCTTCCGCAATCGCGTGCCAATATCTACCAGCCGGACCCTTCTCCAACGCCAGGCGGAACACGGAGGCGACATCGCGGATATGTACGGCGTTCCACAAATTCATGCCGTCTCCGGGGTAGCCGGCGAAGCCTTTCTCCTTCGCGAGCGCGATCAGCCCCGGGAGAAAGCCGGCACTATCGGTCGTGCTGTGCGCGATGAGCGGAAGCCGCACGATCGAAGACCGCACTCCCCGCTCGGCGAGGCCAATTACAGCCCGTTCCACGACATTACGAACACGCAGCGTGCCCTTGAACTCCTCCCCACTCGGAAGGGCCAGGTCTTCCTCGGTGGCCGGCCGGCCCAGGTTTCCAGGCGAGCCGATACTGCCCGCTGCGACCAGCGGCTTTCCGGTCCCTTCCAGTGCCTCGCCGTAGGCAAGCATGATCGGCAGCTCCGCGGCGGCCACGGCGTCCATCCCGCCGGAGGGAAGCAGGTCTTGCCTGTGCGCGACGTGGATGACGCCGTCGGCGTCCGCGGCCGCCTCCTTGAGCCCGTCGAGATCCTCGAGGTCGCCGCGACGCACCGTCGCGCCTTGCGCGGACAGGGCCGCCGCGGCTGTGTCCGACCGGGCCAGGCCGGTGACCTCGTGTCCGGCGGCGATGAGTTCGGGGACGATGTGCGAGCCGGCATGGCCGGTCCCACCAGCGATGAAAACGCGCATGTGAGTGTCCTTTCGAGGGTGGATGGTTCGGGTTGTCTCTCATGCCTTAGATCAACTGAGGTGATGTGGCGCGAGACGGTGGTGCGGGGCCGCTCAGCTGAGCATGTTGACGCCGAGGAAGAAGTCGGTGTGGTTGAGGGAATGCGTCATCAGACCCATCTCCAGCAGGCCCGCGTTCTCCAATGCCTGCGCCATGGGCAGTGGCCCGGCGTCGAACGGGCGCAGTCCCAGGCTCTCGATGAACACCGATACTTGGGCCTTGGCCTGCGCGTCGTCGCCGGCGATGAACACATCCAAAGGGCGACCCTCGGCTTGGCCGGCCGACAGAACGTTGGCGAACAGGGTGTTGAACGCCTTGACGACATGCGCGCCGGCGGGGGCGGCCTTGGCGATCTCCTGTGCGCCGGAACTGCTGTCAGGGGTGACAAGGCCGGTGATATCGGGGGTGACGGGGTTGGTGATATCGATGACGATTTTGCCGTGCAGCGCGTCTCCGTACTCGCTCACCGCCTCCGCCGCATTGGCGTAGGGCACCGCGAGGATGACGATGTCTCCGGCCGGGGTGGCGCCGGGCGTCCCGACAGTGGCGCCGTCGAGCGATCCAGCCAATTCGTTGGCTTTAGCCGGGTCACGGCCGATGAGCTCGACGGTGTTGCCGCCAGCGAGCGCCCGGTCGGCCAGGGCGCTGGCCATGTTCCCCAGGCCGATGATGCTGATGCTGCTCATGAAATATCCCCTCTCGGTTGACGATCAAAAGGTTGACTCCTCAACCGTAAGCTAGGATTGGTGATGCGTCAACCAACGGGGGTAAGATGGCAGCCGATGGCACCGAACTGGTTCAACCCTCGTGAGGACCGCGCCTGGCGGGCCTTCGTGTATGCGAATTATCAGCTCGTCGCGCATCTAAACCGAGGCCTGCAGAAATCTGGCCTGTCCGGGGCCGACTACGCGGTCCTGGCAGTGCTCTCGGCTCACGACGGCGACCGCATGCCCGCCCGCGACCTGTGCACCGCACTGAGCTGGGAGAAAAGCCGCGTCTCCCACCAGTTGCGTCGCATGCAGAAGGACGGGCTCGTCAGCCGCCAGCGCAACCCCAACGACGCCCGCAGCACGATGGTCTGCCTCGTACCGGCCGGCCGCGCCGCCATCGAGAACGCCGCACCCAGGCACGTGGAAGACGTCCGCCGCAACTTCATCGACCTGCTGACCCCGGCTGAGCTCGACCTGCTCGCCAACCTCAACGAACGAATCCAGCGCCACCTGGCCACAAACCACGACTCCCCCGCCGACGACGAGCCCTCATAACCTCCATCAGCGGTGAGCGCACCAACCTCGGCTCCCCTAACTGAACAGACGAAACCGATTGGGCATAGCGGATCACGGCCTGATCGGTGATTTGCGCACGCGTGCCCTGGTGGGCACCGACGGCACCATCAACTGGTTCTGCGCGCCTCGCTTTGACTAACCACGTCGGGCTCTACGCCGAACAGGTCAGCGCCACCGGCGAACAGGTCGGCAACTTTCCCCAGGCCTTCACCCATCTGGCGCTGATCAGCGCCGCGATCAACCTCGACCGCGCCCTGAACTGAGGAAATCTAGACTCCGAGCTCGTTCCGAACGGGCGTCGTGCTGACGCACGAAGGCGCCGTCTATCGGCGGGCTTACCGGCGGGTCGGCCGAGATCTCCGACCATCCAGAAGGTGTGAGCGATCCGGGTGGCGCGATCTAGCGATCGCCACGGTGCCCAACTGGATGGATGATCCGGACATGCTGCGATCCGTTGGTCAAGGCGGTCCTCGTCGCGCACGCATCACGGTCGACGGGCGGAGCCGGTGGGCTAACCCGAGTCGGCGATCCGGTTGGTAATGGCCTGGGCCGCTCTGCCGAGCCTGATCAGGTCGGCCTTCGTCAACGGCTCCACCACCAGTTCGCGCACCTTCGCGACGTGCAAGGGGGCCGCGGCGGAGACCCGCCGCAATCCCGCCTTGGTGAGCTCGACCACGCTCACCCTGCCGTCATCGGCACAGACACGTTTGATCACCAACCCGTTTTCCGCGAGGCGCCTGACCACATGCGACAACCGCGACAACGAGGAGTTCGCACTGGAGGCGAGCTCCGACATCCGCAGCGTCCTGGCGTCGGCTTCCGACAGATTCGCCAGCACGAGGTACTCGAACGTCGTCAGTCCAGTGGTGCGCTGCAGATCGCTCTCCAAGGCCGCCGGAAGCTCCATGATCATCGACAGGAGCTGACGCCACGCACGCTGCTGATCGTCGTCGAGCCACACCGTTTCGGGTCGACGACGATCACGCTTGGGTCGCGTCATCGCGACGACCCGATGGTTTCCCATCGCCCAGCTGTCATCCGGACCTCCTGCTCTGAAGGATAGTTCAACCGTCAACTGTTAAACGTCAGCCGCCGACCGGCGACGGCTCCGCCGTGGCAACCCCGCGGCATCGGTGACGGCGCCTTGTCGTTGTCGCGGCGTCGCGGTCTGAGTCACGCCGGCAGTGGGTGCGGTGCAGACCATTAGTTGACGCGTCACGTTAACACGGTCTAGGATAATTGATGCATCAACTAATGTCCCCCCGCCCGCGTGGATGCGAGGTTTCGCAGGTGCAGCCGGTCGGGTCAACCCTGTTCGCACGCATACGTCTCGAGGAGCTCAGGTGAACATCGCGGTATGGATCGCGTCCGGACTACTCGCCGCCGCATATCTCTTTGTCGGTGGCACCAAAGTGCTGACGCCGAAGGAGCGCTTGGCGAAGAACCCCTCCATGGCCGCTGCCGCCGAGGCGTTGTCCGCGACGTCGATCAAACTCATCGGCGGCATCGAGGTGGCCGGCGCTCTCGGTCTGATCCTGCCGTGGCTGACTGGCATCGAGCCCATCCTGACGCCCGTCGCAGCCGTGGGCCTGGCGCTGCTGCAGGTGGGCGCGGCGGTGTTCCACGGTCGACGCGCGGAATACAAACAGTGGCCCGTGAACGCCGTGTTCCTGGCGCTGGCAGTCTTCATCGCTGCCGCTCGGACCGCGGAGCTCGTGCGATGACCAGCGCTGTGCAGTACGCCATCGTGGGCACCGGCAGCATCGGCGCGGTTCTGGCGCAACGATTCTCCGACCACCACGTCCCAGCACTCTGGGCCAACACGCGAGGTCCGGAAACGATCGACGTCACCGAACTGTCCGCCTCGATCATGCCGACCACCCTCGACACGGCCCTGGATGCAGACGTGATCATCCTGGCCATACCGTTCCTCCAGGTCCGGGAGTTAGGTGGGCGCCGCGCAGACTGGACGGGCAAGATCATCGTCGACACGACGAACGCGTTCCTGGTCCCCAACTCCGAGCAAATCCTCGCCGGCCGCCTGTCGACCGAGTTCAACGCCGAGGCCTTCCCCGGCGCCGCGGTGGTCAAGTCGTTCAACCAAACCGCCG
>DASYJS010000413.1:0-18686 GCA_035996225.1 Mycobacterium sp.
GTGCTCGTTGGGCCCCGCATGATTGCGCTGAGTGATCGCGATCTGCCCCAGATCCTCGCTGGTGGAACCGTACTCGTGCTGATGGCGACGAGCCCACATCGCAAACCACTGCGGCGGCACCATGAAACCGGACGCCGTGTCGAATTGGTCGTGGTGCTGCACTTGCATCGGCCCCTCGACATGGCCGAACCGGTAGCCCGAACGGCCATTGAGCGATCGGTACACCAGCACGGCCTTGCACATACCGGCCTCGATGACCGCGGCGGCGGTGGCGATTTGGTCAGCCACGAGATTGCCGCCGCCGTACATGGCGTTGGCCCAAGCCAATTCGTCGATACCCAGCGCCCACCCGACGAAGATCGGCTGCTCGGAGTCGTTGGCCATGAAAGTGCAGATACCGTCGATATCGGCCGGGGTGAGACCCGCATCGGCGATGGCATCGCGGCAGGCGGCCACGGCCATCCCGCGGGTGGTGCGGCCGGAGTTGCGTGAATACTCGGTACGACCGATCCCGACGACGGCACAGGACATATGACGCTCCGATCTACTTGGGTACTGGATCGCGCGGCAGCCCTAGAATGCGCTCCGCGATCAGGTTTCTGACGATCTCCGACGTGCCGCCGGCAATCGTCAGGCACCGGCTGAAAAGATAGTCGTGTACGACGTTGAGTTCCTCGCCGATCAAGATGGCCCGGTCGGCGATACGCACTGCCAGCTCTGCCACCCGCTGAGCGTGCTCCGCCCCGTAAAGCTTGGCGATGTTGCCTTCGATTCCGGGCCCGGCATCGAAGACGGCTCGGGCGGCCTGCCGCAGGTTCAGCGTGGCCAACGTATACGACTCGATCAGCAATTCACCGACGTCGCGCGCTGCGCCACTGTCGTCGGCCCGGTGCCGGGCCAGCAGATCGATCAAAGCGTCGGCGGTCATGGTGACCGAGCCCCCGCCGATCGACACCCGCTCATTACCGAATGCGGCCATCGCCACGCCCCAGCCGTCGTTCACACCGCCGACCACATCGCGATCGGGCACAAAGACGTCGTCGAAGAAGACCTCGTTGAAGAGCGTCTCACCGGTGATCTCGGTGAGCGGGCGGATCTGCACAGCCGGATCGGATAGGTCAATGATCATCGCCGTGATGCCTTTGTGCTTGCGCACATTCGGGTCGGTGCGCACGGTGGCCAGCCCGCGCTGGCAATTCACCGCATCACTGGTCCACACCTTTTGACCGCTGACCACCCAGCCGTCGTCGACCCGGGTGGCCTTGGTGGCAACCGCCGCCGCGTCCGAGCCGGCGCCGGGCTCACTGAAGAGTTGGCACCACCGCAGCTCGCCCTCGAGGCTCGGCCAGATCAATCGGTCCACCTGCTCGGCGCTGCCGTGCTGCAGGAGGGTCGGAACCACCCATTCGCCGAGCCCGAGGCTGGGTTTGTCCAAACCGCCAAGCGCGTCCTCAATGATCAACTGCTCGACGCTGTCCGCAGCCCGCCCGTACGGGGCGGGCCAGTGCGGTTGCAAATAACCGCTGCGCGCCCAGAGTCGTTGGCGGTCGTCGGCGTCGGCCGCCTCGAGTTCAGTGCGGAAATCCAGCGCGGCCTGGCGATACTGCTCGGCGCCCTCGGGCAGGTCTACCGACTGGCGCCGGCGCACGCCGTCGCGTTGCAGCGCAATAACCCTGTCCCGCAACGAATCCTGGCCGCCTGCAAAGGCCTGCAGGACGGTAGCCCGTCTGATGTAGAGGTGAGCGTCGTGTTCCCAGGTGTAGCCGATGCCGCCGTGCACCTGCACGTTCTGCAGCGCCACCCGCTGATAAGCGGGCAGCGCGTGTCCGGCGGCCATCGTCGCGGCCAGCTCGGCCTCCGCACCGACAGCGCGCGCGGCGTCCCATGTCGCGGCGGTGGCGAGCTCAGTGTCGACAAGCATGTTCGCGCAGTGATGTTTGACCGCCTGGAACGAGCCGATGGGCCTACCGAACTGCTCGCGGCCGGCAGCGTACGCCGTGGCCATCTCGGTGCACGCGCCCAAACCACCGACGGCTTCGGCCGCGGCCAGCAGCCGAAAAATCCGCGCCGCCACCCCGGCTGCGCCGGGGAAAACCTCGGCGACGTGGACGGAATCCAAGCTGGCCACTATCACTGGTGCAAGCAGCTGGTCAACTGAGTCAATGGTTCGGATGCTGACCCCGTCACCGGCCTGCACCAGGACGAGGTCGTCGCCGGCAGGAAGCAACAAAAGGTCGACGGCCGCCTCGGCCAATGCGGGCACCGCAGCGGCCGAGACCGTCGAATCACGAACAGCGACGTCGCCGTTGGTGCCGATGCCCGCGACCACGTCGCCCGATACCAGCCGCGGCAACCACCGCTCGCGCTGCGCGTCGGTCCCGGCTTCGGCGATGACCGCAGACACCGCGACCGTGGGCAAAAAGGGTCCGCCCACGGCGGCGCGACCGAGCTGTTCCAACACGATCGTCAGTTCAGACAGACCGTAACCCTGACCGTCGAACCGTTCGTCGATGTGCAGGCCAAGCCACCCCGTGGAGACCATTTCCTTCCAGAGGCCATCGGTGGACCACCACCGACCGTTCTTTTCGCGGTCGAGCAGGATCCGGCGGGCACCCGCGGTGCCCGCACGCCCGGCTACCATCGCGCCCGCCACTTCGGCGAGCGCGCGATGATCTTCGGTTATCGCCAATGGCATTGGCAGCTCTCCGTTCTGTTCACCAGGCGGTACCGAACCGCTCGCGGTAGGTCACCGACGTTGCCGGGTGCCGGCGCGGTGGTGAGAGCTTGCGTGCGGGTAGGCCAACGTAGACCGCCGCCATCGGTATCAGGTTCTGCGGCAGCTGCAGCAGTTCCCGCACCCGATCGACACCAAAGGTGGTCAGACCGGTGGTCAGACACGAGCCATATCCCAGGTCGGCAGCGGCGAGCAGCATGTTCTGCACGGCGGGATAGATCGACGACGGTGCATAGATCTCCGGCACGCGATCCGTGTCGGCGCACACCACTATGACAACCGGCGCCGCGGCGAATCCGCCTTTGCTGAAACCGAATTCAAGGTCGGCGACCAACACCTTGTCCTCGACGCTTTGCTTGACGAACTCGCCGCCGCCGGCATTCCACGTCTCTGTCCACCAAGACGCGAGTAGTGCACGGTTGCCCTCGTCGCGAACCACGATGAATGTCCAGGGCTGAGAATTCTCCGCGCTCGGCGCGTGCACGCTGGACGCCAACATCTGCTCGACGTCGGAATCGGGTACTTTGCCGTCCGGGTCGAATCGCCGACACGCCCGCTGGGCGCGAATACCGGCGAGCAGCTCGCCCACTAGCGGTCCGCCGGCACGCGTTCGCCGCGCGGCGCCCATCCCGTGAGCGACACCGTGGTCAGATCAAGCCACTCCCCTAGTGTGAGTGTTCCGGCCATGACTCGTTTCAGGAATTCCGCCATGACGATGTCGGGCTCGTTGTCCAGCTCGTAGATCACCATGTAACGGTGCGTCGGCGGCGGTAACTGAGCCGGCAGGTCCTGGTCGTCGGGGACCTTCAGTTCGGTGATGTCGTAACGCTGCGCCGCAACGACTCCGGGCACGTCGAGAACCTCGGGCACATGCTGAGCGTCATACCACTTGTTGAAGGCGTCATCTTCGCCCTCGATCGGGTTGGTGAGCGCTATGAAAAGGTTCGGAGCCACGCCACACGCCTTTCGCAACAGCAGGGACCCAGCCACATTATGGCAGTCGACTGCCATAGTCAACGTGGGGCATGACTCTCCGGACTGATCGCGAGGCCGGTTGGTGGAGATAACTGCCGAGCAATCAGTGTCTTGACGTGTGACAGTAGACTGCCATAATTAGCGGGTGCGGTCTTGGTCCCGCCGGATCCTCCAGTCGGCGCTCCGCCACCGGGCCATGAAATCGGAAGGCGCCAGATGAGATTCGCCGTGTACCTACCCAACTGCATGCACGTTGCGGCGATCACACAGCCGTGGGAACACCAGCTCACCGGCGCCGATATCGCGCGAGTTGCCCAACGCGCCGAGCAGCTGGGTTATTCGATGGTGTTCCTGCCCGAGCACTTCCTCACCCCGACGAGTCATCTCGAGTTGTCCGGGGACCACTACTTCGACGCCACCACCGCCCAGGCCTTCATCGCAGGCGCCACCTCGACGATCACCATCGGCTCGATGGTCACGATCCTGCCGTTGCATAACCCGATCGTGGTCGCCAAGCAGATCGCAACGCTCGACTGGCTCAGTGGCGGTCGCGCCCAGACCACCGTGGGTGTCGGCTGGCTCAAGGAGGAGTACGACGCGATCGGCGTCCCCTTCACCAAGCGTGGTCGCATGGCGGACGAGTATCTCGAGGCGATGTTCGAGTTATGGCACAGCGATTCGCCACGCTTCGACGGCGACTTCGTCAAGTTCGACGACATCGCGTTCGGGCCCAAGCCGATCTCCAAACCCCACCCCGCGGTATGGATGGGCGGAGACGCCGACGCGGTGCTGCGCCGAGCGGCCCGGTTCGGCGACGGCTGGGCGCCATGGCTGACCAAGCCCGACGAACTGCCGCCCAAGATGGACTACCTGCGCTCGCAGCCCGGGTTCGACGACCGGCCGTTCTCGCTGTTCTACAGCCTGGCGATGCTGTCCATCGGTCAGGAGCACGCCGTCGTCGACGACCCGAATGCGCATTTCGGCCAGAGCGCCCAGCAGGTCATCGACAACTGCAACATGCTGGCCGAGCGCGGCGTTACGGACACCTGGGTCAACCCGCCTGCACTGGACGGGTTCGATGCCTACCTCGACCATATGCAGTGGGTGGCTGAGGAAATCATCCCGAAGGTCGGATGAGTCTTCGAGTGAAAACCGTCAGATTTACTGACCCCGTGACGACGGCACGATGTTCAGCGGTACCGATCGCAGAGACATCGTCCCGGTCGGCCAGGGCATCTGTGGCGGCTTGTCTTGAGCCAGAGTGTATTCGGGTATGCGGGAGTGCCATTCCTCGAGGATGAGTCGGAGTTCGAGACGCGCCAGGTGCGAACCCAGGCACCGGTGCGGTCCACGGCCGAACGCGAAGTGCACGACCTTGCTGTCGAGATGAACCTCGTCGGCGTCCTGGTACCGCCGCGGATCACGGTCGGCGCTGCCATAACTGAGCATGACCGTGGTGTCCTTGGGCACGACCCTGCCTGCCACTTCGACCTCCTCGGTGGTGACACGTGGCGCGAATGGCACAGGTCCGTCGACGCGCAAAATATCCTCGATAAATGCCGGGATGAGCGCGAAGTCGTTGGCGACACGGCGGCGCATTTCGGTGTCGGCCGCCAGCCTGGCCAGGGAGAACCCGACGGCAGAGGTGACGGTGTCCAGCCCGGCCAGCACGAACATGAAGCACAGGCCGAGGATCTCGTTGTCCGACATGCCGCCCTCGTCGGTGTCTTGTATCAGCTGGGTGAGCATGTCGCTGCCGGTGGAATTGGCGCGCCGCTCGGCGATGTGCTCGGTCAGATAGGTGAACAGTTCCAGCGCGTGAGCCATCACCTCCGGGGTCGCCTCGGCGCTACTCGGATCGGTGAATTGCAGAATTGCGTCCTTCCACTGCACCAGCCGGTCGCGGTCCGCCATGGGCAGCCCGAACAGAGTCAGAAACACCTGGGAGGGAAAGGGTGTGGCGAGATCGGCTACCACGTCACACTCGCCACTCGCGATAATGGCGTCGATCAATTCGCCGGCCTGCCTGCGTAGTTCGGGCTCACGCTCGGCCATCTTCTTGGGGCTGAAGAACGGATCAAGCATTCGGCGGAACCGGGTGTGATCCGGCGGATCGATAGCGATCGGTACCAGCGGGACGGGGCTTCCTAAACGGTCGAAAGCTCTTGCCGACGAAAAGATCTCAGGTCGTTTAGCCGCGAACTCGACGGCCTCGGCGCTGGTCAGCACGATCTCCTCGCCAGAACTCACCGCCTGGCCCGCCTCCCGCAGTTCCCGCCAGGCGCGCGTACGGTCCACCGCAAAGGGCAAATCGTTGATATTCAGCGTTCCGGTTACGTCGAGCTCGGTCATGGAGACGGAAATCCTCTCTACCCGCGCTTGAGTATCACTATGACAGTCTCCTGTCATATATCGGAAGTATCATCGGTACCACGGCGAGTGTCAACGATGTGCCGGCAGCCGTAGTCGTTGTACTGTCGGGACACCCAGACGGACGAGGAGGTTGGCCGATGGCCCGGGGCGACCGATCACCGCGGGACGAGCATGCGGACCGGATCCGGAATGCTCTGCTGAATGCGGCCCTGAACCTGTTCAGCACCAACGGGTACGACGACACCACCACAGACCAGATCGCCGAAAGCGTGGGGGTTTCGCCAAGGACCTTCTTCCGCTACTTCCCAACCAAGGAGTCGGTGCTTTTCTTCGGCGAGTACGACTTCATCGACGCCGTGAGCGGGGTCTACCTCGCTCAACCGGAGAAGATGTCAGATTTCGAGGCGCTGGCCAATTCATTCGCATTGCTCGCGCCAGGCCTCAACCGCATCCGTAAAAGGATCGCGCAATATCACGAGGCCGTTGCGTCATCGCTCGTGCTGCTGGGCCGCGAACGCCGAAACCACGAGGCCAACGCCGAGACCGTCGCCAAGGTGATCGCCGAACGACGACGAATGCCGGCCCCCGACAGCGAATGCCGGCTCTTGGCGGCCGTCGGCATGCTGCTCGTCGAGCGGGCTCTCAATCAGTGGTTGTCGACGCAGAGCCGGTCGCTTGACGACCTGATCCGCCAGGAGTTCGCCGCCCTGCCCGCGGTCCTGAAGTAGCTTGACTTAGCGATCGTCGAAGCGGGTGCCATCGGGGCAGTGCCGGGGCGTGTCCGTCCCGCAGTACTGCGCGCGCAAGTAGCTGGGGTAGTTCTGGGTCGGCCCGGCGTAGAAGCCGGCGAGGTTCACCGGCAGGTCGTACACGCCGATTGCCACCACGTGCAGAAAGCCGGTGACGGCCAGCGCTCTTAGCAGTCCCCTGACCCGTGTTCCGGCCCATCGCAGGGTCTGCACACCCGCCTCGACCCGGATCTGGCCTTCGCGGTTGCGGAAAAACATCAGTGCACCACTCGAACTCAGCACCAGCGACCACAGGACGGGACCGTACAGCGGGATCTGGACGGTCTGACCCGCCCACAGCGTGACGCCGGGAATCGACGCGGGATAGCCGAGCAGCCCGTGGCGCACCGCAAAGATCTCGAGCGGAAACTCGATGACGTAGACCGCGAGCCAACCGGCACAGAAGGTGCGGACGGGTCCCAGCGTGGGCCACCGGTGGCGGGCGCGACCCATGGCCCAGCGGGCGATCGAGCCCATGGCCAGCGGCATCCAGATGTAGATCATTCCGATCATCAGCACCGGCTCGGCCATCAATCGACCGTCGGGGCTGAGCCAGCCTGGGATGTTCTGCGTCCAGTTGCCAAAGTTGACCAGGCCGGCGTTGTAGAACAGCGCTGGCTGAAACCAGTTGATAAGCGGGTCGTGCCACCATGCGATCGCCGATCCGATCACGATGGCGGCTTCGACGCAGAGTTGACGCTCACCCACGCTCTTACGGACTACGTAGACGATCGCGACCAATGCCATAAGGGGGCAGGCGATCTGGAAGGCGGTCATCGCCCACCGGGTGGCGCCGGGGATCGGGTCGGGACCCGGATTCACCGGTGTCGCATTGCCCGACGCGATCCATGAGATGTAGACGTAGGCGGCGATGACGACGCACACCGTGCCGAGGCTCGACCAGAACAGCACTGGCCGAATGGTCTTGATCCGCTCGGGCTCGATGGCCGAAGCCTCTGCTTGCCGAGGCGACTTCAGATCCGTCACTGCGCAGCTCCTTTGGCACGACCTAACCAAAGATGACAGTTCACTGTCACACTGTCAACGTCAGGAACGGGATACAGCAGCCTTCAGGCAGATTTAGGTGACAAACCCCTATATAGTGAACTAGGTTACACACGTAAAAGGATTCGCTGCACGCGATCCCAGTTGTCATGCATTCGAGCGATTGGACGACCCGGGTGTTGGCGACACGAAGAACGTGATGGAGTCCGCTCCTCACTTGCTCGTTGAGAGGCAACGATGCTTTTCGCCACGTCACAATTGGCGCCACCGGCAACCCTCAACCCATCTGGTGTCTGGTTCTTCAACTGGGTGATACCGATTGCCGGCAGCATCTTCATCGTTCTGGCGGTCGCCGACGTAGTCCGCCGGCGACGCCTGACCTGGGGATTCCTGTTCCTGTTCAACAGCCTTGCGGTCTACTGGATGGAAACCATCGGTGACTGGGGCCAGATGTTGTTCTACAGCCCAGCGTTTGCCGAACACCATCTGCTCGAGTGGCTCCCGCTTAAGACTCCCAACGATCCTCTGTTCATGCCATTCGCCTACGCGGTGTATTGGGGAGTACATGCGCTTCTGGTGTTGTGGCTGAGCCAGTGGTTGTCCGCGCGGTTTGGTTGGAGCATGCTCAAATCCATGTTGGTGCTTGCGATTCCGGTCAATTACGTGTTGGACTTCGCGGTCGAGGGCACCGCTACGGCAATGGGATGGTGGACCTACGATCCCGGCATTGGACCCGTTCTCGAATGGGGCAACGGCGGTCGCATCACATTGCTCTGGACCATCGGCATCATGTGCGTGTGGCCCAACCTGATCGCCTATTGGGCTGGTAAGCCGCCGATTCGCGGTCTCAACCATTTCGAGCGATTCTGCCGATTGGATCGTTTCACTGTCCCGCGGACCTCGTTGCATCGGCCGGGCGACACCGAAAGTCACGGCGGGATAGCCGTTGCTACCAAGCAGTTGGCGTTGACCAAACAGCAAGAATTCGACGACTACCTCAACTACGAGGTTACGATTCCGCGATGGCGATTCGAACTCATGCGACTGGGTGCTTGGTTCATCGTCTTCCAGATCACCTTCTTTGTCTTTCTGATCATCCCGCTCGTGGTGTTGCGCACGTTGACCGGCGCCGACAGCCCCTACATTCCGTGAACCGAAAGGAGCCGTGGTGGGAACCGACCGTGACCGGCACAACACGGGATTGAAAGATCTGCCCGCTGAATTCTTTCTTCCGCCGCAGACCAGCGCTGCACTGAAGCGAGAAACCGTCCGGCTTGTCGCAGTATGCATTGCGTTCATCGTGGTCCTCGGCATCATCGTCGCACTGACGCAAGGCATCGTCATCAAGGTGTGATGCCGTAGCCGGCCGGTAAAAAGGCCGTGGCGGGCTCGCATTTTCGCCATGGCGGCGCACTCATCTAACATTAGTGTCACTTCTAGCGGAGGTGATGGACGTGATGTCAGAGCGGTTGGTTGTCTGTGCAAGCCACAGCCCGGGCAAGGAACGCGATGTCGAACACGCCTTCGGTCGCCGGTTCCGTTCGGCACTCACGTCAGCGGCCGAGCGGGCGCGACATTTCGATCCCGACGTGGTGATCGTGTTCGGCGGTGACCACCGCCGCGCGTTTCGACACGTGGTGCCCGCCTTCGGGGTCGCATTGTCCGCATCGATTCTGGCCGAAGGCGGCCATCCGGCCGGCGACCTTGATGTCCCTTCAGCCGTGGCACGCCGACTGTGCGAACACCTGCTGTCGGCCGGATTCGACGTCGCGGCATGTCGTGACATCGGACTGGATCATGCGTTCGCCCAACCCGTTCGGGATCTTCTCGGCGACTTGGCGGTCAAGCCGGTCATCCCGGTGCCGGTGAACTGCGCCACGGCTCCGCTTCCGACCGGTCGTCGGGTGGCCGAATTCGGCGCGGAGGTCGGCCGGTTCCTCGACGGGTTCGCCGAGCGGGTGCTGGTGATCGGCACCGGAGGGTTGTCACATTCCCCGCCGAGTCTGGAGGTCGACACCTACGACCTCAGCGACGAAGACCGGGAACGAATCATCGCCGAGGGTATGGCGGAAGCGCGCACCAAGATCCGTCCCGATTGGGACACCGAAGTCTTGGACGCGATGTCGAACTGGGATGTCGCTGCACTGATTCGGCTCGTCGACACCGCCCACGTCCGCGCGGGCGCGGGTGCCAACGAGGTCAGGACCTGGCTCGCCGCGGGCGCCGCCGGCGGTGGACGGCCCCTCACGCCTCTGGTCTACGAGCCGGTGCCGGAATGGATCACCGGGATGGCCGTCGCCGCATCAGTGTGAGCGTGGCGTCCGCACGTACTATGCCGGCGAGTGTCATTAATTCGAGGAGTGGGCCGAATTGACCGATGCGCCACTGGCTGACATCACTGTCGTGAGCCTCGAGCAGGCGGTCGCCGCACCATACGCCACCCGGCAGCTCGCCGACCTCGGCGCGCGGGTGATCAAGGTCGAGCGCCCCCAGCGAGGTGACTTCGCCAGAGGTTACGACCGCGCGGTGCACGGCGAGTCGAGCTACTTCATCTGGCTCAACCGCGGCAAGGAGTCGTTGACCGTGGACTTCAAGCAGCCCGAGGGCAGACGCATCGTCCACCGTCTGCTGGAAGGCGCCGACGTGCTGGTACAGAATCTGGGGCCGGGCGCTGCGGCCCGGCTGGGATTGGACGCCGAATCGGTTGCCCGCACGCACCCGCAGACCATTACGGCGACCATCAGCGGGTACGGCGAGGACGGCCCTTGGAGCGACCGCAAGGCCTACGACCTGCTGGTACAAGCCGAGGCCGGGCTGTTGTCGGTGACCGGCTCGCCAGCCGAGGTGGCGCGCACCGGGGTATCGATCGCCGATATCGCCGCGGGCATGTTCACCTTCTCCGCAATCCTCACCGCGCTCTACACCCGCGCCACAACCGGTGTTGTCCGGCCGGTGTCAGTCTCGTTGTTCGACGCCCTGCTCGAATGGATGTCCCAGCCGCTCTACTACGGCCGGTACGGGGGAACGGCGCCGCCACGCACGGGTGCGCGGCATCCGACGATCGCCCCGTACGGCCCGTTCACCGCAGGCGACGGCCGAACCGTATTGCTCGCCGTGCAGAACCCAGCCGAATGGCAGCGGCTCTGCGAGACCGTCTTGGACAGAACGGATCTCGTCGCCGATCGGCGGTTCGCCACGAACCCGGACAGGGTAGCGCACCGCGCCGAGTTGGAGGCGATCATCACGTCCGTGGCGGCCCGGCTAAGCGCGGAGGAACTCGAGGGGCTTCTGCATCGCGCAGGTGTAGCGCACGCGCGGATGAACGGTGTCGACCAGTTGTGGCTACACCCGGTACTCGTCGGCCGGGACCGGTGGCACGAAATTCAGACGCCGGGCGGTCCGGCCGCCGCGCTGGCGCCACCCGCCGCCCTGGCCGGCGTCGATCCGGTGATTGGCGACGTGCCCGCGCTGGGCGAACACAACCGAAAGATCTTGCGCGAGTTGGGATATTCGGCGCAGGCGACCGACGAACTCATCGCCGCCGGCGTCACGACCGCGTAGCGGCAGGCCCCGCACTACTTCGCGCGTCCGAAGAATCCGCGGCTGATGCAGGTCATCAACACATTGATGAGCTCATCGTCGTCAATCGGTTCGGGCAGATCGAGAGCGGCCTGCGGCACCCGGGTGACCAGCGCGCGCAGGATCAGTGCCGAGACCACCGGGTCGAACGGATACCGATCCGGACCGCGGATCAGCATCCTGGCCGCGCCGATATCCATCTGCACCTGACCGTTCTCCCCAATGCTCACGATCGTGGGATCGTCGGTGGTGCCCTCGGCCCACGCCTCGATGCAACCCGAATACTTGTCATAAAACTCAACGTATGTACCCAGCCAGTGCCGCAGCGTCGACTTCTTTGCGACCGGATCGACGTCGGCGATCCGGTCGGCGAATGCCATTCCGGCGCCGTAGATTTCGGCGGCCACGGCGGCGAGCAGATCCTGCTTATCGCTGAAGTATTTATAGAACGTGCCTCGCGCCACGTTGGCCGACTCGACGATGTCGTCGACACTGGTGCTGCGGTAGCCCCGGACACGGAATTGAGCGGCGCCGGCATCGGCTAAAGCATTGACAGTGATGACGGCGCGTTTGCTGAGACTCGCGGTGCGCTCGCTGACGGACAACCCTTCGACGTCCGGCGCCGGAGGCACGGCGACCGCGTCCACCTCAGCCGCGGGGTCAGTGCTGGCGTGCAGACCTAACGACGTCAACACCGATGGTGGGGTGTCGGGGAACAACATCAGCTGCAGGAATACCGACAGCGTGTCGATCGCGTCCTTGGCGCTACGGCCGTAGGCGCGGTCGGTGTGCACGAACAGATTGATGCGGTGCACGAGCGCGGTCATCGTCATGGCCGCGACCTCCGGGTCCAGCCCCTTGAGGCCGGAGGCGGCGAGCCGCTCGGCGACACGGTGGTTGTAACTGCGCACGAACCGGGTAATTTCGGGGCGCACCTTGGTGTCCGACGAGGCGATCGCCGTCCACTGCACGAACATCGTGGAGTACTTGTCGAACACCCAGCTCCACTCGCCCAGCCACCAGTTCAGATTGTCGAAGCCCACCTCGTCCGCCCCGAGCGCACCGATGCGCCGCGCCACCCGAAACAACGCGCTGCCGCATTCGTTGAGCAGCTCTAGGAAGATCTCATCCTTGCCTTTGAAGTACTGGTACAGGGTGGCCCGGGATACCCCGGCTGCCTTCGCGATCGCGTCGACCGACGTGTCGAAGTACCCGACCCGGCCGAAAAGCTCCAGCGAGACCTCGGCGATCCGGCCCCGGGTGGTGGCGCCACGAGCGCCCACGGCGGGACTGGAGGGACCGTAGCTGGCCCTGCGGACAATCGAGGCTTCGGACATGGCGTTTCCAGCCTATGGCCGATCCGGGCTACCCGCGTCGCGCCCAGCGGCGTTTCGCGGAACCAGGAACTCCGCGGTGCCGGTGATCGCGACGCCGCCCGTCTGCCGGGTGGCGGTCAACTCCACGCTTACCCGGTCGGCGTCGGCCTCCGCCGATACCCCAGTCACCGTGGCTGAACAGGTCAACACGTCGCCCGGCCAGACCTGCTCGCGGAAGCGCACGCCGAAACGGCGCACGCTGCCCGCGCCCAGCCAGTCGGTGGCGAACCCGGCGAGCAGCGCCGCGGAGAACATGCCTTGCGCGAATACCGAGGGGTAGCCCGCGGACTGCGCGAGCTGATCGTCGTAGTGCATGGGGTTGAGATCACCGGACGCTCCGGCGTAGCGGACGAACATCTGCCGTGTCAACGGTCCGAAATCGCGGGCCGGCGCCTGTGTGCCAACACTCAAGGGCGTGGTCGCCGTTAGCTGTGTCCCCGCGCCTTCGCCGGGGCTCATCGCGGGGCCGTCTCGATGAACGTGGCCCGGGCCTCAGCGACGAGCGCTCCCCCCGCGTCGCGGTACTCGGTGACCACGGTGGCGAAGCGCATCGTGCCCCCGCGCTTACCCGGTTTCGAGTACCGGTCGACGACTCTCTCCTGCGCGGTGAGGACCTCGCCGGCCGCGGGCGGAGCAGAGTGGAAGGTGTATTCCTGCTCACCATGCAGCAAGCGCTTGCGGTCGAAACCCACGTCGACCCGGACGCCGGCCGGCGCCCAACGGCCGCCGGTGGTCAGGAATGTCGGCGGGATGATCGCGTCCGGACCACGGTAGGCGGGATCGTCGCACAACATGGCCTCGGCGAACTCAGCGATCTTGCCGCGCTCCACGACCAGCTCCCATGGGCGTCCGGCATTACCGTCGGCGTCGCTGTCCGGCGATGCAGTCATAGTGACCAATACTGTCAGAAAAATTGAAGACCTGAAACCAAATCGTCGCTTCACGGCCAATGAACCGCTTGTCCAAAAATGACATTGCTGCCAGAATCGGTGGCCATGGTCGAGTTGGCGGCAAGCTATATCGCGGGTAAATGGGTGTCGGATGCGCACACCGGGACACTGGACGTGACGTCGCCGACCACCCGCGAGCTGCTTGGCACCGTAGGGATTGCCGGCCCCGCCGAAGTGGACTCCGCGGTCGCGGCCGCCCGCGGCGCGCTGCCGGCCTGGGGGCGGGTGTCCGCCGCCGATCGCGGCGCTGCGCTGGGCCGACTCGCCGAGGCGCTGAGCGCCCGCAAAGGCGAACTGGCCGACCTGACGACCGCGGAGATCGGCTCGCCGCGATCCTGGAGCACCTTCGGTCAGGTCATCACCGCGGCCGGCGTGCTGCGCGCCTACGCGACGATCACCCCTGACTATCCCTTCTCGTCGAGTCGGCCTTCGATGACGGGCGGCACCGTCGAGGTACGTCAGCTTCCCGTCGGCGTGGTGGGTGCCATCGTGCCGTGGAACACGCCGTTGTTCGTCGCCGCGCTGAAGCTCGGTCCGGCGCTGGCGGCGGGGTGCACGGTGGTGCTCAAGCCCGCGCCGGATGCCCCGCTCGAATTCGGCGTGCTGATGGAGGCGATCGAAGAAGCCGGACTGCCCGACGGAGTCGTCAACGTCGTCAACGGCGGCGCCACGACCGGTGAGCTACTCACCGATCACCCAGGTGTCGACAAGATCAGCTTTACCGGTTCGACGGCCGTCGGCGCCCGGATCTCAGCGTCGTGCGGCTCACGCATCCGCCGCTGCAGCACCGAGCTGGGCGGCAAGTCGGCGGCCATCGTGCTGCCCGATGCGCCGCTCGAGACGACGGTGCCCGGATTAGTCGCGGGCGTGATGGGCAACAACGGCCAACTGTGCGCCGCGCTAACGCGAATCGTGTTGCCGCGCAGCCGTTACGACGAATTCGTGGCTGCGCTGACTGCTGCTGTCGCGGGGCTGATCGTTGGCGATCCCGCCGACCGGGCCACCGACATCGGTCCGCTGATCAACGAGGCTGCACGCGACAGGGTCGAGGGGTTCCTGCGGCGCGCACCGGG
Organism: Mycobacterium sp.; assembly: GCA_035996225.1. GTDB lineage: Bacteria > Actinomycetota > Actinomycetes > Mycobacteriales > Mycobacteriaceae > Mycobacterium. Next base: position 14,854 of record DASYJS010000413.1, read on the forward strand.
CGAGGGTGCCACCGTCCTGGTCGCAGGTGAGCGGCCCGCCCGCCCAGGGTGGTTCGTCTCCCCCGCGCTCGTCGCCGCGACGAACGATATGGAGATCGCCCGCGAAGAGGTGTTCGGTCCCGTCGCCGTCGCCATCGCCTACGACGACACCGGCCCCGACGACGCCGCCGAGGCGGTGGCCATCGCGAACGACTCCCGCTACGGGCTGGTCGGCGCGGTGTGGTCTGCCGACGAGGAGCGGGCGGCGGCGGTGGCGGCCCAACTACAGGTGGGTTCAGTGGCCGTCAACTCGACGGCCGTGCTCGACTTCGCCAGCCCGTTCGGCGGATTCAAGCAGTCCGGCATCGGCCGTGAGGGGGGCCCTGAGGGCATCGCCGGCTTCGTCGAATACCAGGCCATCATCCGTTAGGACCGGAAAGGGACACGGGCATGCACACACAGGCAGCGGTCCTGTTCGAACGCAACACACCCTGGTCTGTCGAGACCATCGAGCTCGACACGCCGAAGGCGACCGAGGTACTGGTCGAGTTGCACGCGTCGGGCATGTGCCACTCCGACGACCACCTTGTCACCGGCGACATGCCGATCCGACTCCCCTGCATCGGCGGCCACGAGGGTGCCGGAATCGTCCAGTCCGTCGGTGAGCACGTGTCGTGGCTGTCGCCGGGCGATCACGTGGTTTTCAGCTTCATCCCGTCGTGCGGCCGGTGTCCCTCATGCTCGACCGGCCATCAGAGCCTGTGCGACCTGGGCGCAAAGGTCTACTCGGGCATGCAGATTCACGACGGCACCGCCCGCCACCATCTCGGTGGCGACGATCTTGCGCTGGCTTGCGGTGTCGGTTCGTTTGCGCATCACACCGTGGTGCACGAGGCGAGTTGCGTGAAGATCCCGGAGCATTACCGCCTCGACCTGGCCTGTCTTCTAGGCTGCGGCTTCATTACCGGTTGGGGATCATCGGTCTATGCCGCCGACGTCCGGCCGGGCGACACGGTGGCCATCGCGGGGGTCGGTGGCATCGGCGCCGCGGCGGTGCAGGGTGCCCGGCTCGCGGGCGCCCGCACGATCACCGTCATCGACCCCTCGGAGTACAAGCGGGCCGAAGCGGTGAAGATGGGAGCCACCCACACCGCCGCGGACTGGGACGAGGCGAAAGACGTTGTCGCCGAAGCTACCTGGAACCGCGGGGTGGACAAGTTCATCTGCGCTATGGGAGTCGGTGACGGCCAACTGGTCGGCCGGGCGCTGGCCATGACGGCCAAGCGGGGGCGGCTGGTGGTGACCAACATCCACCCGATGCTGGAACGGGAGATCCGGGCCAACCTGATGGACCTCACCCTGACGGAGAAGCAGATCATCGGGACCCTCTACGGCTCGGGCAACCCTCGCGCGGACATCCCGAAGATCCTCGAACTGTACAGCGCCGGCCAGGTGGACCTCGAATCCATGGTCACCCGCACCTATCGCCTGGAGAAGGTCAACGATGGCTACGCAGACATGCACGCCGGCGCCAATATCCGCGGCGTACTGATCTACCCGCCCGCCGAGGCAGTACTCGGCTGACCGTCGAGCCAAGCGCGCACGGGCTCCCACCCGCCCCCATCGGCGGAGCGATGCGCGGCGTCGATCACCGCGAGCGACAGCAGCCCGTCCTCGAAGGTGGCCGCGCCGCTGGGGCCGCCGTCGAACGCGGGCAGCCAGTCCTGCAGCATCAGCGCCATCGCCCGGCTCGCGTGGCCCGCGAGTCCCCCGGGCAACCGCTCAGGGTGCGCGGGCTCGCGTTCATCGACCGTCAGGGGACTCAATCCCGCATCGGTGGCGGCGCCGAGACTATATGCCGCGGAACGTAAGTCGCCATCGCCGATGATGGTGCCGTCGGAGCCGAACAATTCGAGGCGGTAGTGATCGGCGTGGGCGCCCATCACCGAGAGGCTCAGAATGACGGTCACCCCGGACTCCATGCGCATCAGCAGCGCCGCGGTGTCGTCGGCGGTGACGGGCAGGGTCCCGCCGTCGGGCAGTTCGCGGACGGGGTCGCTGGTACGGACCTCCGCGCACACCGACACGGGGCGGCCCAGCAGGCTGCACAGGAAGTCCAGGTCGTGCACCAGCATGCCCGCCAGATAGCCGCCGCCTTGCTCGCGGTCGTACATCCAATGGGCCTGCAGCGGATGACTCGGATGCCAGTAGGACGCGCTGCGACTGACCCGCGCGAGGTACTGCGAGCCGAGGAAGCCTGAGCGCACCCGGTCCGCGACGGCCAACCAGTCCGGGTTCCACCGGTTTTCGAAGCAGCAGGCGGTGGGCAAGTTGGAATCGGTCGCGGCGCGCACCATGTGGCGGGCCGCTTCGAGGTCACCCGTCAGCGGCTTCTCGCACAACACGGGCTTACCTGCCGCCAGTGCGGCGATCGTCATCTCGTGGTGCAGCACGGTGGGAGTCGCGACCGAGATGACGTCGAGGTCGTCGCGGGTGACGAACGACTGCCAGTCGTTGGAGGTCTGTTCGATGCCCAGCTTGGCCGCCACGCGTTCCAGCCGCTCGGGTGTGCGCGCACAGAGCGCGACTGGCTCGAAGCCCTTCGCCGCCCGGAAACCGGGCACCTGCACATGCGCTCCCCACCCGACGCCGATGATGCCGACCCGTAAGGTCATGTGCTCTTCTCCGTTCCTCCGTTTGCAGTGACACCAATGTTAGATAACACGTGCCTCGTCGAACAAATATTGAGCCCATTGTCTGATCTGAACCAGCACCCGGCGTTGCCTATAAGTGACATGAGTGCCAGAATCGGATGCTGTGAGCGCGATCGACACCGACGAGCAGCAGTTCGCACCGCTGATCGACCTGCAGTGGTGGCAGCAGCGTTCGGCTGACCGGCCAGAGCTCTACCGGCGCCTTCGCGAAGCGGGCGGCCCCGTGTTCGTCCGCACCAACCGACCCGGCTCGCCGCGGGTCCGCGGATTCTGGGCGGTCGGCGCCCACCGCGACGTCGTCGACATCAGCCGCCGCCCCGGCGAGTTCAGTTCAGGGCAGGGCACGCAGATCTTCGACCAGACCTCCGAGATGCGCGAATACCGCGGCTCCATCATCGACATGGACGATCCCGAGCACATGCGGCTGCGCAAGATCGTCTCGCGCGGCTTCACCCCTCGCATCCTCTCCGAGTTGCGTGGCCTCGCTGAAGAGACCACTGCCGAGATCCTCGAAGAGATGCCGCGTTCGGGTGAATGCGACTTCGTCTCCTCGTTCGCCACGCTGCTGCCGCTGCGCATCATCGACAACATGCTCGGCGTTCCTCGCGAACATGAGCAGTTCATCCTGCGGGCAACCAACATCGTGCTCGGCGCGTCGGACCCCGAGTACGTACCCGACCAGACCGTTGCGGGTATCGAGGCGGCGGTCACCGACATCAGCGAAAAACTGATCGACCTGCTCAAGCGAATCGCCGAGGACCGCATCGCCCATCCGCGTGACGACGTGATCAGCAAGCTGGTCACCTCTGACGAGGAGAATCTGACTCCTCAAGAACTGGCGAAGTTCTTCATCCTGCTGATCGGCGCGGGCAACGAGACCACGCGCAATGCGCTGACCCACGGCCTGCTCATTCTCAGCGCGCACCCCGAACAGCGGGACCGCCTGCTGGCGAACTACGACGAGATGGCGCCTACTGCTGTCGAGGAAATCCTGCGGTACGCCAGCCCGGTGATCCACTTTCGCCGCACGGTGACCCGCGACGGCGTGACGCTGACCGACGCGCAGGGCGAGGTCACCCACACCTTCAATGCCGACGACAAGGTCGTGGTCTGGTATCCCGCTGCCAACCGCGATCCGGC
>DASYJS010000414.1:0-2539 GCA_035996225.1 Mycobacterium sp.
CGGTCACCGTCGCCGGATGCTCTCCGGCGACGGGAGGGAGCTGTCCTCGAGCCTGGTGCGGGCGATGACGGTTGTAGTGGCGGGCGTAGGCGTCGAGGACGTGCCGGGCGTGGGTTTCGTTGCAGATCAGCAGGTGGTCGAGCGCTTCGCGGCGCAGGGTGCCGATGACCCGTTCGCAGTGGGCGTTCATCCGAGGAGCCCGTGGCGCCGTCCTCACGACCTCGATGCCGTCGGCGGCGAACACCGCGTCGAACGCCGAGGTGAACTTGGAGCTCGCAGATTAACAACATGCTGTTCTTGGCCGTGGGGGACGGTGCGGCGGCACGGTAGGGGCACCGTCTGGGATGGGCCGCCTGTTTGTGGCGATGCGGGCGTGGGCATCGCCGACGGTGTGGATCCGGGCGATCGGTTGTGAGGGCCCGGTGTATCCGTGTCGTTTCAGCAGCGGGAGTATCTCCTTGACCGCCCGGGCGGCCGTGATCCGGTTTGCCCCAAGCAGTTGGCCGATCAACACGGAAGAAGCGTTGAAGCGTAGGTGGAGCAGGGCTGCCACGACTCGGTCGGCGAGTTCGAGCTTGGGCACGCCTCCGCCGCCTGGGGCGTGTCGCCGCTGGCCTCCGCGCCGGTGGTGTCGTCGAGCTTCGCGTTGTTCGCTCCAGGCGTCGGTGAGGTCGGTGGTCAGCCGTGCCAGGGCTTGGTGTGACATGCCGGTCAGCGCCGGATGGTAGGCGGTGGCACGGTCGGCCACCGCGACGCCGACGCTGACGTCCTGGGCATCGACGGCGGCAGAATGCGGCTGTGGATGCAGGGTGTAGTTCCAGTCCCCGTGGAAATCGTGGCGGGTGATCGGCAGTGTCGCCATCTCGGCGTCACTGACCTGGGTCCCCGTCGGGTAGCTGCCGGAGTCGAGCTCCGCGTGGACGGTCAAGCCCGTACGGGTGGTGGTCGCGGCGATGCTCTGCACCACGACCTCGTAGCTCGTCAACGGTCTGCCGCGCCAGTTCATCGTGATGTGGCTGAACAGGCGGTGCTCGATCCGGTTCCACTTGGAGGTGCCCGGCGGCACGTGGCACACGGTGATCGCCAGGCCGGTCTCGGCGGCGAACGCGACCAGTTGGGCCTTCCAGGCCCGCGGACGGTAGCCATTGGACCCGCCGGCGTCAGCGGTCACCAGCAACCGGCGCGCCCGCGGGTAGACCGATCGTGCGGCCCCATTCCACCAGCGGCGCATCGACTCCACCGCGAACGCGGCCGTGTCGTGATCGATACCGACATTGACCCAGCCGGTGTTCGCGGCCACGTCGTAGATCCCGTACGGGACCGCCTTGCCGAGCTGCCTGTCGGGGAAGTCGTGGGTGCTGACCCGCTCCGGTGAGCCCTTCGGCCGCCATTCTCTGCCAGGGTTGCGAAACGGCCCCACCAGTTCCTTCTTCTTAGTGTCCACACTGATCACCGGGTCCCCGGTGTCCTGGTAGGCCTTGGCCTGCTCGTTGATATAGCGGAACTGCGCGTCCCGATCCGGATGCTGCCTGCCCTCGAGAGTCTTGGCGTTGGCCTGCAGGCTGAAGCCCTCCTCGCGAAGCAGATCACCCACGGTGTCCGCGCAGACTCGATGCCCTTGCCGGGTCAGTTCGTCGGCCAACTTGCGGGTGGACTTCACCGTCCAGCGAAGCGGTGACATCGGGTCCCCGCGCATGTCCGGCTCGACCAGTGAAAGCAGCGCCGGCCGAAGTCCCGAGTCCACGTCGGCGGCCTTCTTACGCCCGCCACCGCGACGGCGAACCCGGCCCAGCGGCGCCTCACCCGCCTCCAGTTCGTCCACACCCTTACGGACCGTGGTCTCGCTCGTCCCTGCCGCCTGCGCGACGACCCGGACCCCGCCGTGCCCCAGCATCCGCGCCTCGGCCCCCATCAGCAGACGCTGCTGACGCTCATCCAGATGCGGGAACAACACCGCGAACTTCACCGCAAGTTGCTCACGAGTCTCCCCTACTGCGCCCATACCACATCATCGAGGTCTGGCGTGGAAAGCAACAACTTGTTCCTCTGCGAGCTCTTGCCGTCCCGGTCGCGAATCATGAAGCGTGCCCGGCAGCCGGTGTCCTCGAGATCCATGACGAGATTCTTCGCGGCCTGCACCACCCAGAACGCGGTCGGGTGCGCGGTGGCGCCCAGGACCCGGATCCGGCGGCTGGCGTGCTCGATCACCGCGAACACGTACATCCGCGTCCCGGTCAGAGTGAAAGTTTCCAGGAAGTCGCACGCCAGCAGGGCGTCGGCCTGGGAGCGCAGGAAGTCGGCCCAGCAGCTGGCCGCCCGCTCAGGCGCCGGGTCGATCCCGGCCTCCTTCAAGATCTCCCACACGGTCGACGCGGCCACCTTCACCCCCAGCACCAGCAGTTCGCCGTGGATCCTGCGATACCCCCAGCTGGGGTTCTCCCGCGCCAGGCGCAGCACCAGGGCGCGCACGGAACGCATGGTCCGCGGACGTCCGGGGCGTTTCGGCCGGGAGACGGCCGCGTGACGGCGGGCGAGCAGG
>DASYJS010000415.1:0-3177 GCA_035996225.1 Mycobacterium sp.
CTACCTACCCTTTGAACGCCGCAGCGCGCACCTCTTTTTCCAGCTCGTCGCCCGCCGCTACGAACGCGGCAGCCTGCTGATCACCACCAACCAGGTCGTGACCCAGTGGGGCGCGGTCTTCGGCGACGACGTCCTCGCCGCCGCGATCCTCGATCGCCTGCTCCATCACAGTCACACCCTCATGATTCAGGGCGAAAGCTATCGCCTCAGACAGAAGAAGAAGGCTGGGCTCCTTGGACGCACACCGCGCAACGACGGCTGACGTGGGCTCACATCATCGTCCAGCTTCGCGGATCACGGTGGGCGCTCGCCGGCGCTGCCGGCTCGCGCTGATCGCCAAAAACACCAGATCAGGAGGGGGTCAGTTTTAGTGTCGGAAGGGGGTCAGTTTCTCCTGTCGCTTGACAAGGCGGCACGCCTGAGCTGATCGATGGCTCGAAGCCAAGGCACGAAGTGGTTCCAACTGCCAGGCATTGGGGACGTCATTCGATCGTGTAACTCGCCAACCTCGGGGACGACCGCACTCATCACGCGATCGAAAGCGATCGGTACCGTGAGTTCATAGCGACCGTGGCGGTACTGAGTCGGCACCGCGTGGAAGGTTAGCAGTCCGTGGTGAAAGTCGTTGATTGTTGGATCGAGCCGTCGCGGGTTCGCGATCATGCTTATGCATAGACCGGAATTGCCGAGTTTCCGTAAATGTGGCCCGCTTTCACTGTGGCCATGGGTCGCAAGCGCAACTGCCCCGGACGCTTCTCGCCTATAGAATCAACCATTTCCCAAGGAGCTTCCCGAAGGTCGAAGACCGCAGTGTCCGCGATCGAGCCCGGTTTCAACGATCCGGTTCCCGACGGAAAGGCCAGGGCTTTAGCTGGGTTCGCGGTTACCCGGCGAATAACTTCCTCGAGACTCACACCTAGATGGAGGAACTTGGACAACGTCGTCGCCAAGTCGTAGACGGGGCCGTTGATATTACCTTGGTGAAGATCGCTCGAAATTGTGCCGGGCAGAATGCCTTGCGAGAATGCCTTTTCGGCGGTTCGAAATGAAAACCCTCCCCTGCCATGGCCGACATCCAGAAGGATCCCGCTCTCGACGGCCCGTCTCACGTCAGGAAGAACCCGGTCGCGTTCATCGAGAATGCCGCCTTCGCGACCAGTGTAACAGTGCGTTACCAAGTCTCCAGTCTTCAACATCGCGAGGATTTTCGGCAACGGCGAATACGTGTTGCCGATGTGTACCATTAGCGGCAGCCCGACTGCATCTGCCGCCTCTCTGGCCAGACCCAGCGCACGTAAGTCGTTTTCGCCAGCGATGTCCTCGCTGAGTCGAATCTTGACGCCCAGAATCACATCCCGGTTTTGCTCGATCATCTTGATGGTCAGATTGGGACTTGCGTACCGCAAATCAAGCAATTCGCCAAAAGGATTGCCATCAGAAAACGTGGATTGCCCCACCACCGAGATATTGAGCAGGGCATAAACCCGAGTGTCCGCAACTCGGACCACGTATTGCTTGAACCCCGGGAACGTATGCGCCCCGGCTGAACCGGCGTCGACGACGGTGGTGACGCCCTTGGCAATGCAATTCGGATCCGCCGGTATGCCGAGTGGAGCGACACCATCGTAGACGTGCACATGCACATCAACGAGTCCTGGTGTGACGACCATTCGCCTCGCATCGAGCACTTGGTCCGCTTCAGATTCGGGGATGTTAGCTGCAAGGCGCGCAATCTTGCCCTGTCGAATGGCAACGTCCACCTCTGCGGAGAGATCTTGAGATGGATCGATGACATGACCGCCGCGTATCAAGAGATCATATGGCCGCGCGCGGCCAACTTGCGCATCCAGCAGGCGCTCTGCATTTGTGGCGAAGCTGCACATCAGTGACGGTAAGAAAATCGTGCGGGTCAAGAATTCCCGCCGGTGATGGTGATGAGGGTGATGGTGGCCGTGTGACATGAGCGCAAGGGTATTGGAGGTGAACGCCTGGGGCAAATGGATTTCGCAGTGTCAAGTCGTGGTCGGTGTACTAGGATGCGCCGCATGTCGATGGGGAGCCGGACTGCGGTCGACGCGACTGGTCGGAGGAGCCGGAGGCCCAGGCGCCGGTCTATGGCAATCCCGCCGCATGCGTGGGCGACGCGGGCGGAGACTGATGCGCCGTCGCGGTGAGACGATCGAGCGGTCGTTCGCCCATCTCTATGACACCGGCGGGATGCGCCGCACCCACCTCCGCCGCTATCCTCGCATCAGCTGTGATCCGGGTCAGTCGTTTGTGCTCGCGTCATCACGCGACGCTGACGGACGCGCGTCGCCGGCCAGGCATACGGCGTCAGCTCTGAGGGATGGTCGCGCACGTATTGCAGAATCAAATGGCGCGTCTGAACGCCTCGTCCGTGACGCGGCGTCTCAGGGATGTCGATATACAGCGTCGGGGCGAGTCGCGCGACGCGCTCCTGGATGCGGGTCCAGCGTGCTTTGACGGCGCTGACCGGAATGCTGAGACGAGCGCTCAATGTTTCGTCGGTGACACCGGCGAGCGCCTCGCACAACACGCGCTGTTCTGCATGAGTGAAGCGCAGCCGCGGTGGGCTGTAGGCGAACATCGCAAGCAGCGGATTGCTCCACGCCACCGCCTGCTCGCGCGTCAGCGTGCCGACAAGCGAGCACATCATTGCGCCATCGATCGGCAATTCGAACCGACGTCGTATTTCGTAACTGCGCGATGCTTCGATGATCGAGACCGACATCTCGCCGAAGACTTCGTTGATGTAACGGGCAATCCGATAGCCGCGATGGACGTGGAAGCTGGCGGCGATCACTGCGCCCAGCACCGTGCCCGGATCACGCGTCGCCGGATCCATGGCACAGTTCACCACGACCACCTGCAGTCCCAGCGCGGCATTCCGTTCGGCGATCTGATGCGGCTGAAGAACGCTGGTCGTATCGGGATTGTGCGCCTCGAGCAGCAACCGTTTGCCGAGATGCGGATGTGGGTCGTCGAGATAGGCCTCGATCAGCGCTTCGTCGACAAACGTCGTCATCCCGAAGGCGCGTGGGTGCCCGTCTTCGAGAACGACGGCGCCTTGCGCTCGTCGTTGATCCAAGAGGAGCGCCGCCCCGTCGACGACCCGCTGCAGTTCGCGCGGTGCGTAGGTCTCGGCACCACCCCATA
>DASYJS010000416.1:0-14760 GCA_035996225.1 Mycobacterium sp.
GCCGTCGATGCCGCCGTCCTTGGCGCGGCGGGCGTCGTCGGGGTGGCAGATGCCTTTCACGAGCAGCGGCAGCTTGGTCAGCGACCGTAGCCAGGGCAGGTCGTCCCAGGTCAGGGGGTTTCCGAAGACCTGCACCCAGCGCAACACGGCGCCCTGTGGGTCCTCTTCCGGCGGGCGCTGCAGGCTGGCGCGAAAGACCGGGTCGCTGAAGTAATTGGTCAGGCAGTGGCCGCGCAGCTGCGGGAAGTTCGAGGTGCTCAGGTCACGCGGGCGCCAGCCGGTGACCCAGGTGTCGAGCGTGACGACGATGCCCTTGAACCCGGCGGCCTCGGCGCGGTTCACCAGGCTGGCAGCCAGGTCACGGTCGGTCGGGGTGTAGAGCTGAAAAAATCCGGGTGTGTCGCCCAAGGCGGCCGCGATGTCTTCCATCGGGTCGACGGTCAGCGTCGACGCGACCATCGGCACGCCGGTGTGCGCGGCCGCGCGGGCGGTGGCCAGGTCGCCGTGGCCGTCTTGAGCGCACAGCCCGATGACGCCGATCGGCGCCATGAACACCGGAGACGGCAGGGTCAGGCCGAACATCTCCACCGACAGGTCGCGTTGGGTGGCCGCGGCGAACATGCGGGGGATCAAACCCCACCGGCCGAAGACCTCACAGTTGGCCCGCTGCGTGCGTTCGTCGCCGGCGCCACCGGCGACGTAGGACCACACCGACGGGGGCAGGGCCAGCTCGGCCCGGGCCTCCAACTCCGCGAAGACCATCGGCAGCGCGGGCGCCACCCCGGCCAGCCCCTGGAAGTAAATCTCGTTCTGGTAGTCGCCGAATGCCATGCGTTAGAGAATGCCAGTCGAGCCGTCAGGCCGACGAGTTCGCCGACTCTGCCTCGGCCAGCTGCTTTTTCCATTGCCGGAAAGTCTCTTCGGTGCGGCCGCGCCGCCAGTAGCCGGAGATCGACGACGCCCACTTGGCGTCTATACCGCGCTCTTTGCGGATGAACGGCCGTAAGTTGTGCATGACGGCCTGGGCTTCACCGTGGATGAAGACGTGCGGCTGGCCCGGCAGCCACAGCGTGGTCTTGACCGCCTCGATCAACGGCGCGAAATCGCCCGCCCGGTCCTCGGTCACCAGATCGGCCCGGCCGCCGCGGTAGACCCAGTTCACCAGCACGCCTTCCGGCGCGGTCAACGGGATTTCGTCGGCCGGGCCGGCCACCTCGATGAACGCCTTGCCGATTGCATTGGCGGGCAACGCTTCCAGCGCTGTGGCGATGGCCGGCAGCGCGGATTCGTCACCGGCCAGCAGATGCCAATCCGCTGCGGGGTCGGGGGTGTAGGCACCGCCCGGTCCCATCAGATAGATCACCTGACCGGGTCGGGCCGCGGCCGCCCAGGCGCCCGCCACGCCGTGCTCGCCGTGCACCACGATGTCCAGCGCGATCTGGCTGGCCGCGGCGTCAACCTTGCGAACGGTGATGGTCCGCACCGACGGCCGTTTCTCGGGCGGCAGGACGGCGAAACTGTCCTGGGTCAGCGGCTGCGGCAACGCGGCCACGTCGACGTCGGGAGCGACGAACACCAGTTTGACGTAGGAGTCGGTGAAGTTGCTCGGCACGAAGGTGTCGAACTCACTGCTCCCCAGCGTCACGCGGACCATGTGCGGTGCGATCCGTTGGGTACCGGCGACCTCGAAGCGTTGAAGGGGTCGTCCTGCCACGTGTCCTCCTGTTGAGACTCGACCGCAGCCGACTATACGAGTCGCACCGTCGTCGCAGGTCGGCTGTTGCCGGTGTGCGCAAATGCACCGTTACGCGGGCCAATACCGCGACAATGGAGGGATGAGCGAGGCCGAGGGTCTGGACATTCCACCGCTGGCGCCGTCGCGGACATTGTCTGCGGGCATGAAGCCGTTGCTGGTATTAGCGAAGATTCGCGGCATCATGGATGCATTCACGCTGTCTGAGCCGGAGTTGACCCTCGGCGAGATTCGCACCCGGACCGGGTATCCGACGTCGACAGTGCAGCGACTGGTGGCCAATCTGGTGGCCGAGGAGTTCCTCGATCGGGTGGGCGATCGTTTCCGGATCGGGGCTCGGGTCGCGTACTGGGCGGCTCCTGTCGCAAGCAGCATGGGCTTGCTGGACGCGGTGTCACCGGCGCTGGAATCGCTGCGCGACGCCAGCGGTGAGACAGCTTGCTTCTTCCGCCGAGAGGGGCCTTTCCGGGTGTGCGTCGCAATCGCGGAGACACGCCACGGGATCCGTCGCGAGATGCATGTCGGCAAGATCGTTCCGCTGCATGTCGGCTCGGCGGGGCGGGTCTTGATGGCCTGGGACGGCGACGCATTGCAAGAGGTGCTGACGTCTGAGTTGGTTCGGTTCACCAATGCGACAGTCACTGATCCAGACCTATTGCGCACCAAGGTCGAACAGGCACGCCGGATGGGTTTCGCCATCACCAGCGGCGAACGCGATGAGGGCGCTACCGGCATCGCGGCGCCGGTATTCGATTCGCATGGGCAAGTGCTGGGTGCGCTGATGATCAGCGGACCCAGCTTTCGGTTCTCATATGACGTTGCGGAACTGTGGGCCGACAACGTCGTTGGCGCCGCCGACCAGGTCACGCGTACCCTCGGCGGCCGGCTCCCGTATTGAGCGCGGCGCGCGGGCGCTACCCGGCGGCGGGTGGGCGGGGGATGACGGTAGGACGCACGCCGTATCGGGGTCCCCTGCCGGCGCCTCCGGCACCTGCCCCGGCCCCGGTGAGCGGCATGCCGCCGAAGACGTTCCCGGCCCGTGCGTCCGGGGCTTCCCTGATGTTGCTGACCGGCGGCAGAACCGGCCCGTGGTGTGGCTCCCCCAGCGTGTTCTCGCCCCAGACCGGCGGAACCGATAAACGACCGACGGAGGCCGCATTGCCCAACGCTCCCGCAACGAAGCCCCGCCACCGGCTAGTCCCAGCCCTCCTGCCGGTGGGGCTACGACCGCCGGGGCGGCCACGGTTGCAGCACCGCCAAGTGCGCCCGTGGATTTCGCAATCGCAACAAAGGTGTTGGCGATGCCGACGGAGAAGAAGGGCAGGCCCTCGGTGTTGTAGAACGTGGTGGAAAACGGCGCGTAGAAGGTGAAAATATCACCCAGCCATCCCAGCGGACCCGAGGTCAGCGCGTCCTTCACCGGATCATCCGCCGGTCCGGCAGCCTGCATACCGGTGGACAGCTTTCCCAACACCGAGGTGATCTTGCTCATCCTACTGTGCAACGTGTTTTGCGCCGTGCCCGCCGAGGTACCAGTGGCCGCGGTGACCGAGGCGGTCTGATGGGCCGTACCAGCCGGGTTGGTCATATGGGGTGCCGAGGTAAACGGTTTGACCGCCGAGGTGTTCACAGATCGGCCCGCATAGTTGTACATCGTGGCCGAGTCGGTTGCCCACATCTCCCCATACTGGGCTTCTAAAGCTGCTATCGCCGCGGTGTTTTGGCCCAGCAAGTTGGTGGACAGCAGCTGCGCCAGATTGACACGGTTGGCCGCGATCACGGGCGGCGGCACGATCGTGGCATGCGCCGTTTCGAAGGCCGCCGCAGCGGACATGGCTTGACTGGCCGCATGCTCAGCCGCAGCGGCAGTGGTTCTCATCCATTCCACATAAGGGGTGACGGCCTCCGCCATCGATGCCGAGGCCTGCCCTAACCACTCCTCGCTGGACAACGTGTTCACCACCCTGCCGTAGGCTACGGCAGCCGAATTTAGCTCAGCGGCAAGGGTATTCCACTCAGAAGCCGCCCCCATCATCGACGCTGAGCCCGCACCCGCGTACATCAGCCCCGAGTTAATCTCCGGTGGTAACGCCCCAAAGTCGAGCATCACGAGCCCCTTAACCAGCTGCGATCGCGTTAGCGGCCTCAGTGGCCGCATACGATCCCGAGCTGAAATCCAATGCGTTGACAAACATCTCGTGAATCGCCATCGCCTGTGCACTGACCTGCTGATACAGCTGTGCATGGGCTGCAAACTGCGCCGCGGTCAGTATCGACACGTGGTCTGCGGCAGCGGGAATCACCCCCGTGGTCGGCGCCGCCGCCGCCGCATTCTGAGCCGCAAGTGCAGAGCCGATAGCCCGCAATGCACCAGCCGCTGCCGTCAACGATTCCGGTTGCGCAGTAACAAAGGACATATGATCTCCTTACTCAATAACCTTCCGGCTCAATGAGCCTCGAGAGTTTCGGTACCGACAACGACTGGATCGCACTCCGGACGATCACATTCGAAGGCTTTGGGGTTCGAATTGAGTTTCGGACCATGGCGTTATCCGGCCGACGGTGGACGAGCAGTAAAGCGGGGGCGAAATCCGTATTCGCGGGGCGGCAAGCCGCCGCGGTCACGTCTGCCGCGAGCCGGCGCTATTTGGCGGAGCAGTGCCTCTGGTCCGTTCGACGGCCCGCTGACACCCTCGATGCTGATCGCCTGGACGATGGACTCTTCTGCTGCCTTGGGTGCTGTCGCGGACCAGCTCGTTGGAACCGATAGCGAACCGATCTTGGTTGACGAAGCCAAGTTTGCCGAGATCAGCCCACCGCCGAGGTTGACCGGCGCCGCGAGGGCGGACGTTGCGGATAAGCCAACTGCGGTCCCGCCGGCGAGATGCTCGGGCCACAGCACACCTATCTGCGAGAAAATCAGAGATCCCAGATAGGTCATCGGCCAGAAGGTAACGTCCAGGACGCCGAACAGAAGTCCTTTTATCTGACTGGACAAGCTATTGACCATGTCGTTGATCGATGCCTGCGTCGCCGACGGCGCGCCAGTCCCCGCCGCTGCGGCCGCGGCCTGAGCGACCGCAGCTTCCTGTGCGGCCACCCCGGTTTCGTCGGTGCTTCGGGCCGGCTCGACGAACGGAACCAGCTGCGAGGCGGTTGTCGCCGAGCCGGCATAGCCGTTCATGGCAGCAGCGTCCTGCGCCCACATCTCGGCGTAGCTGGCCTCGGTGGCCGCGATCGCCGGGGTGTTCTGGCCGAAAAAGTTGGTCGCGACAAGCATCAGCAGCAGCGCGCGGTTTTCGGCGACCACCGGCGGAGGGACCGTCATCGCAAAGGCCGCCTCGAAGGCCGACGCAACGACCCTGGCCTGGCTGCTCGTCTGTTCGGCCAACGTCGCAGCGGCGCTGAGCCACGCGATGTAGGGCGTGGCCGCGGCCATCATGGATCTCGATGCCGGGCCGAACCACGACGAACAGGTCAATTCGGCAGTCACCGACGAATAGCTGGCCGCGCTCGATGCCAGTTCGGCCGCCAGGTGGTCCCAGGACGCCGCCGCGGCCATCATGGGCCCCGGTCCGGCACCGGCATACATCCGGGCCGAGTTGATTTCAGGCGGCAGCGCCCCAAAATCAATCACCAATACTCCTGGGCCGTCATACCGGGTTGATCTCCTCGAGGCTGCGCCGCGACGTGCGCGGGCCCAGCGCGAGGACGGCGGCGATGACGACAGCCAACGCCGTTGCCACCACGGTGAACATCGCTCCGGCGCCGTAGCCGTCCAGGATCGGAATCAGCACGAAAGGTGCAGCACCACTGGATAACCGGGATAGCGAGTAAGTCCATCCGACGGCCGTGGCGCGCACGGTGGTCGGGAATATCTCTGCCTGATACACGTGATAGACGTTGGAGAAGACATTGCTGGTGGCGGTGGTCAAGAAGCCGAACACAATGATCGATGCGACCGATGATTGCGTCGCGAACAACAGACCGAATCCGGCGACGGCCACGATCGAGCCGGAGAGCAGGAATTTGCGTTCGAATCTCGCCATCAGCGGGATCGCCATCAGGGAGCCGAGGGGATATCCGAGAAACGACAGCGCACTGAACAACATCGAGGACGTGACGTCGTAGCCGCGACTGACCAGCACCAGCGCGGCAAGTGTGCCGAACCCGTAGTAGCCGTAGGTCTGAAACAGGTGAAACACCGCCAGCATCACCACCCGGCGGTTGTACGGGGCACGCCGTAGTTGCGTCAGTGCGGATGGAGCCGGCCGGGCGGCGCTGCCGCGGGTGGCGTCGAGACGAGTATCGATTTGAGCTGCAAGCACATTCGATCCAGCAGCGAAGGTGTTCAGTGCCCGCTGCGCCTCCTCGAGCCGTCCCGCGGACGCAAGCCAGCGCGGTGACTCCGGTAACCATCGATTGAGGACGAACACGATCACCGCGCCACTGCCGCCGAGGGCCAGCAGCCAGCGCCACCCCGCGATGCCGAGCGGCGAATGCCGCGTCAGCCACCACGCCAAAAAGCCAGCGAAGGGCACGGCGAGGAACGAACAGGTATAGGCGTAGGAAGCCATTCGGCCCCGGTGGTCTCTGGGCAGTACGTCGGCGAGATAAGAGTCAGCCACCGGATACACGGCACCTATCCCTACCCCGGCCAGGAATCGCGCGAGCACCAATAACGCCGGAGAGGGCGCAAACGCACCGGCCAGCGAGAAGACCGAAAACCAGCTGAGCCCGAGCAGAAACGCTTTTCGGCGACCTATCCGGTCGGCTAGCCGGCCGAAAAATGCTGCACCGAAAAACATTCCGATGAACGAGGACGCCAAAACCAGCTTGAGCGCGGTGCCGCGTACACCGAAATCGTGGCTGAGCGTGGCGCTCAGGGTGCTGGACAGAAAGATCTCGTACATCTCGAAGAACAAGCCGAGCCCCACCGCGACGACAACCTTGCGGTGCACCGCCCCCACCGGCAAGCGATCCAATTGCTCGCCGACAGAGTCCGTGCTCGCCCTCATGATCGGTGCTGTGGTCATTCCTGACCCTCTCCTGGCCGAGAGCCTGCCGCTCTCGCAGCAGGTCTTACAAAGTGATCCTCTGCTCACATTGTGAGCCAAGCAACACCGTCCGACTGTAGCTGCCTAGGTCACTGGATGGAAGAGTTTCTTGCCATATTGTGGGCAGCAGTGCACGATGTGGGTTACAGGAGGATTCCAGTGAACGAAGCCAACGGACCGCTCGACCGGGTACGCGTCCTCGAGCTGGGCAATTACATTGCCGCGCCGACCGCGGGACGGCTCCTCGCCGATTTCGGTGCCGAAGTCATCAAGATCGAGCGGCCGGAAACCGGTGACGAGTTGCGCACCTGGCGGCTGTACTCTGGCACCACCTCAATGCTGTTTCGCACCATCAACCGCAACAAGAAATCGGTGGTGGTCGACCTCAAGAGCGAGCAGGGTCAGGCAGTCGTGCGTGAACTAGCCCGCTCCTGCGACATCGTGCTGGAGAACTTCCGCCCGGGAACCCTGGAGCGGTGGGGCATCGGCCCGGCCGAACTCAGCGCGCAGAACCCCGATCTGATCATCGTGCGTGTGTCGGCCTACGGGCAGACCGGACCGCGGCGCCATCAACCGGGCTTCGCCGCGGTGGCCGAAGCAGTGGCAGGTCTGCGTGCGCTCACCGGCGAACCCGACCGTCCACCGTCACGCACGGGGGTGTCCATCGGCGACTCAATCGCCGGCATTTACGCCGCCTTCGGCGCGCTGGTTTCGTTGCATCAGCGTCAAAAGGACCGTGTCGCAGGCCGACCCACGTCGGTGCCTGATCGTACCGTGGACGTCGCGTTGACCGAAGCGATCTTCTCGGTGATGGAATCGTTGGTCCCCGAGTACGACGCTTACCACGTCACCCGGGCCCGCACCGGCGGCCGCATGGAAGGTATCGCCCCCTCGAACGCCTACCGGTGCGGCGACGGGCGCTGGGTGGTCATCGCCGGCAACGGCGACGGGATATATCGCCGGTTCATGAACCTGATCGACCGGGCCGATCTGGCTGATCACCCGCGTCTGGCCAACAATGCCCAACGTTGGCAGGCCCGCGAGGAGCTGGACGAAGCGATCGGCGCGTGGACCACCACAATGCCTGCGCGCGAGGCGCTTTCCGCGCTCGAGGCCGCTGGAGTTCCCGCCGGCCCAATCAACACCGCTTCCGACATCAAGGCCGACGAGCAGTTCCTGGCACGTGGCATGATCCAGCACATGCCGGTATCCACCGGTACCGAGAACCTGCCCGACGTGGCATTCCCGGGCATCGTGCCTCGGATCGGCGATGGCGCGCGCGCGATCCGCAGCCTCGGACCGGATCTCGGCGAGCACACCAAAGAAATACTCGGCGCCCTTGCGGGGCAGGACCTTAATCCTGTCGACATCGAGGAGTTGATCGGATGACCGCCTCGGTGCGATTGCGCGATGTCACCTTGCGCGATGGCTTACAGCTCACCGGCAAGCTGCTCGACACGCACACGAAAGTCGAGCTGGCACGAGTACTGCTGGACTCGGGCATCGACGCCTTGGAGATCGGGGCGATGGCACGCCCCGACAAGGTGCCGCCCATGGCCAATACCCTCGAGGTCATCGACGCGCTGACTCCCGAAGAGCTGCAACGGTGTTGGGTGTGGACGGCCACGCCTCGCGGCATCACCCGGGCAATCGAGGCCGGTGCGCGCAACCTCGAATACTGCTTATCGGTCAGCGACCAGCACAACTACGACAATGTCGGGCGTACCACCGAGGAGAGCATGGCCGCTTTGCCCGAGGCCGTCGACTTCGCCGCGGTCGCCGGAGCGCAGCTGCAGCTGTCCCTGGCTACCGCATTTACCTGCCCGTACAGCGGGGCGGTCGACCCACAACGCGTCGTCGACTTGGTGCGCGACAGCCGCGCCGCGGAAATCTCGAGCGTGGTGCTCTGTGACACCCTGGGCCAAGCCACGCCTGACCAGGTGCGGCACCTGATCAAACGAGTCCGCGATGTCGCACCGAAGCGCGAGATCGTGTTCCACGGGCACGACACCTGGGGGTTGGGAGTCGCCAACACGATTGCCGCCATCCAAGCGGGGGCAGCGATGGTCGACGGAGCGCTCGGCGGCCTAGGCGGCTGTCCTTTCGCTGCGGGAGCAAGCGGCAACACGTCCACAGAGGATCTCCTGTTCGCGCTGCAACCCCGCTGGCTCACTCCCCCGGTGTTCACCGGCATCGTGGCCGCCGGTGAACAGATCCTGGCCCAGCTTGGCGAGCCGAACCGCTCACGAGCCGCCCAAGGCGCACGGTCCACGGTGGACGCATTCGAATGGGTTACCTAGCCCGCAGCCGCGTCGCCTCCGCACGGCCGGCGGTGCGAACGATGCGCCATCGCCCGCAGTCGCGCTCGGCCAATCCGGCGACCTCGAGAATTGCCAACGGTCCCAGCACCTGCTCGGGCACCAGCCCGGATGCGACGGCGATCTCGTCGATCGTGGCGGCGCCGCGGCCGGGCAGCGCCTCGTACACCTGGCGTTCGGCCTCGCCCAGCCCGTCGAAAGCCGTGGCGGGCCGGGATTCTTCGAAGGCCAGCTCACCGATGTGACCGACGAGTTCGACGATGTCGTCGGCTCGGGTGACCAGCTCTGCCCCGTTGCGTAGCAACGCGTGACAACCCGCCGACGCCGACGAGGTGACGGGTCCGGGCACCGCGGCCACCACCCTGCCCAACGCCCGGGCCCAGGCGGCGGTGTTCGCGGCACCGCTGCGCAGCCCCGCCTCCACCACCACGGCGGCCCCCGCAACCGCGGCGACCAGGCGGTTGCGGGTCAGGAACCGGTGCCGGGCGGGGCGGATGCCGGGCGGGTATTCGCTGAACAGCAGCCCGTGCTGGCCGATGCGATGCAGCAAAGCCGAATGCCCGGCCGGATAAGGGATGTCGATCCCCCCGGCCAGGGCCGCCACGGTGATTCCGTCGCACGCCAGCGCCGCCCGGTGCGCCGCGCCGTCGATACCGTAGGCGCCGCCGGAGACCACCGCGACGTCGCGCTCGACCAGTCCCGCTGCCAGGTCGGCGGCCACCTGTTCGCCATAGCCGGTCGCCGCCCGGGTACCGACCACCGCGGCCGCGCGTTGCGCCACCTCGTCCAGACGCGCGGGACCCAGCGCCCACAACACCATCGGCGGCGCGCTGCGAGGCCTGGGCCCGAGGCCGCCGAACGCCGAGAACGCGATCAGCGGCCACTCCGGGCAATCGGGCGTGATCAGCCGACCGCCGTGACGGGCGAGCAGCTCGAGATCTGCTGCGGCCCGATCTATTTCCCGTCTGGCCGCGGTGCGGCGGACCAGGTCGTCGGTGACCAGCCCGCGCCCGACCCGGTCGGCCGCCTCCACCGGGCCAACGCACTGCACCAGGGCGGCGAGTTCCGGGCACGGCGGCTCGGCCACGCGCGACAGATAAGCCCAGGCCGGCCACGCGGGATCGTCGAAGGCCGCGGTCATCGTTGTGCTCCCAGCTGCCGGAAACTCAGCGCGGCGGCAACCTCGTCGAGGCCGGGCGCGCTCCGTCCGGCCAGGTCGGCAAGGCTCCACGCGACGCGCAGCGTGCGATCCAGGCCGCGAATGCTGAGCAGCCCACGCTCTACCGCGAGGCGCAGCGGATCCATTGCCTTGCTGCTGGGCCTGAACTTTCGTCGCAACAGCGTTCCGCTCACTTCGGCATTGGTGTGGAACCCATGCGGGCGCCAACGCGCGGCGGCGGTGTCGCGCGCTCGCGCCACCCGATCACGCACCTGTGCCGTCGATTCACCGTCGGCGGCCGCAAACGCCCCCGCCCGCACCGGATGCATCTGCACCCGCAAGTCCACTCGATCCAGCAAGGGGCCCGAAAGTTTGCCCAGATAGCGCCGTTTGGTTGCGGCCGGACAGATGCAGTCCCGTGGATCAGCCGGTGCGCAGGGGCAGGGGTTGGCGGCCAACACCAGCTGGAACCGGGCCGGGTAGCACGCCACCCCGTCGCGGCGTGCGAGGCGAATGACTCCGTCTTCCAACGGTGTTCGCAATGCTTCCAGTGCGCTGACGCTGATCTCGGCGCATTCGTCCAGGAATAACACTCCACGGTGCGCCCGGCTGACCGCGCCCGGGCGGGCCATTCCCGAGCCTCCGCCGACGAGTGCCGCGACGGTGGAGCTGTGGTGCGGTGCCACGAACGGCGGCTGGGTGATCAGCGGCGTGTCCCCGGACAACAGCCCGGCCACCGAGTGAATCGCGGTGACCTCCAGAGCCTCGCTGTCCGTCAAGCTGGGCAGCAACCCCGGAAGTCGTTGCGCCAGCATGGTTTTGCCCACTCCCGGTGGCCCGGTCAGCATGAGGTGATGCGCTCCGGCGGCCGCCACCTCGACCGCGAAACGCGCTTGCGCCTGCCCCAGGATGTCGGCCAGATCCCCCGCCGGTTCCGGGCCTGTGGCCCCCACACTGATCCGCTCGTCCAGCCGAGCCGACCCGCCAAGCCAGCTCTGCAGTTGCCCCAGCGTGCGAACGCCCCAGACGTCGATTCCGTCGACCAGGCTGGCCTCGGCCAGGTTGTCCACCGGGACAACGACGGCGGGCCAGCCGTCGTGTTTGGCGGCCAGCACCGCGGGCAGCACCCCGCGCACCGGCCGGACGCGGCCGTCCAGCGACAGCTCGCCCAGCAGCACCGTCTTCTCCAGGCGTTCCCACGGATTCTTCCGCTGCGCCGAGAGCACGGCCGCCGCCAGCGCGATGTCGTAGACCGATCCCATTTTCGGCAGCGTCGCCGGTGACAGCGCGAGCGTGAGTCTGGCCATGGGCCAGCTGTTTCCGCAGTTGGTCACCGCCGCCCGGACTCGGTCCCGCGACTCCTGCAACGCGGCGTCGGGCAAACCAACGAGGTGAACACCGGGCAGCCCCGAGGTGATGTCGGCCTCGATTTCCACAATCTGTCCGTCCAGTCCGCGCACCGCGACCGAGAACGCGCGTCCCAACGCCATCAGCCGATCCCTTGCAGATGCGAGATCTCCGGGGTGCGGCGGCGCCCCACCCGCACGCCGATCACGTCGATGCGCACCGCCGCCCACCGCCCGTCCTGACCGGCCAGCCACAGTCCCGCCAGCCGGCGCAACCGTCGCACCTTGCGGGGTGTGACCGCGTGCGGCAGGCCCCCATAACCGTCGCCGGTACGCGTTTTGACCTCCACGAACACCACCGTGCGGGCGGCATCGTCGGCAGCGATCACGTCGAGCTCGCCATAGCGTGATCGCCAGTTGCGGTCCAGGATCCGTAACCCCATCCGGGTCAGGAAATCCACCGCGAGGGCCTCGCCCATCGCTCCCAGCTCGATGCGGGTCAGTGTCGTTTCGGCCCCGGAGGCCTTCTCGGTCGTCATGTGGCCAACCTGCCCGCCAGGCCCGACATGCCATGCCGCGACGGGCGTCTCAAACCCGGCCCAACGTTCGGTTATCCCCAGTCGAGCGCCTATCCCCAGCTGGCCCCCGACGCGGATCGACCAGACGTGCCGATGGCACCGCGTGCCGCAAACGGTATCCGTACGAACATTGCCATTGCCATTGGCGTCGGTCAGGATCGACGAAGACGGTTTCACCTGAAACTCGCTGGCACGCATAGGCCCGTGCGATTGCCGTCACCCTGGAAGGTCGTCACTCATGCTTACTGTCGACGCCTGTGGGTCACGCACCCCCGACGAGGTAGCTGAGCGACTCCACCGCGGTATGACCGACGGCTGCGGGCCTGCCCCTATCAGCATCCGCACCACTGCCGTCGGTCCGTAGATTCGATGATGAATCCCGTTGATTACGGCGACCAGACCACACTGATCACTGGAGCCAGTTCGGGTATCGGTGCCGAATTCGCACACCAGCTCGCAGAACGTGGATCTGACCTGATCCTCGTTGCGCGGCGCCTCGATCGGCTCGAGTCGTTGGCAGAGAAGTTAACTGAGCGGTTCGGTGTGCGCGTCGAGGTGATCGCGCTGGACCTCAGCCAGGCTGAGGTCGGTGCGATGCTCGCCGCCGAAGTCGAACGGCGTGGCCTGCATGTGACCAGCCTGATCAACAATGCCGGTTTCGGCACTTACGGGCAGTTCCACGAAGAAGATGCCGAGGGCGTACGCAGGGAGATTGCGCTCGACGTCTTGGCACTGGTGGACATCAGCCGGGCTCTGATCGGTGCACTGCGCACCAGCGGAGCGGGCTTCCTGATCAACGTGGCCAGCAACGCGGCGTATCAGCCCACCCCCAACATGGCGGTCTACGGAGCGGCCAAGGCCTTCGTGCTGAGCTTTACCGAAGCGCTGTGGTACGAGTCGCGCGGCACCGGACTGCGGGTGCTTGCGCTGTCTCCGGGCGCCACCAGCACCGAATTCTTCGATGTGGTCGGCACCGACGCGGCCGATGGCGGCACCCCCGCCAGACCCCCGCGCAAGTCGTCGATACGGCGCTCCGCGCACTCGATCGCAAGAATCCGCCGCCCAGCGTGATCTCGGGACGGCGCAACCAGATCATGGCGCTTGGCGGCCGCTTCGTGAGCCGGCGACTATTGGTCAGCGTGCTCGGCAGAATGACCGGTCGAGCTCAGCAGCCCGAATCTCCTGCGCGCTGAACCGAGTAACGAAGGAGAATCCCATGCCGGCTAAATGGTGTGATCCACCCCGATGGCCCGGCGGGAAGGGCTGGGAAAGGACCCGATCTTGAAGATTCTGGTCACCGGCGCGACTGGTTTTGTGGGAGCGGTGGCCGCCACCGCGCTGGTCGCCCGCGAGCATGAGGTCGTGGGACTGGCCCGATCGCAGCGGTCCGCGAGCGCCCTGCGCGAGCGTGGCATCCAGCCCGTGATGGGAGACTTCGGTGACCCGGTCAGCCTGGCCGGCGCCGTCCATGAGACCCGGCCCGACGTCGTGGTCAGCACCGCCAGCGTCGGCGGGGCCAGCGGCGACCAGGCGGCCTTCGCCCGTGACCGCGAGGCAGTGCGCGCCATGCGAGAGGCCCTGGCGAATTATGGCGGCGCTCTGGTGTTCACCAGCGGGTCAGCGGTGTTCGGCACCTTCAACGGCGGGGAGGCCACCGACACCGTCTACGACGAGGACGCCCCGTTGCCACTACCCGAATCGGTATTCGCGCCCGCCTCTGCGGGCGTACACCCGCTGTTAGTCGCCGGCTTCGCCGGCGCGATGGCCGCCCGGGTGGACACCGAGCGGGCCGTTCTGGCCGACGGCGGCGTGCGCGGCATCGTGGTGCGGCCCGGCCTGGTCTACGGGAACGGCGGAAATTCCGACCTCGCGTCCCTGATCGATCGGGCACGCGCGGTCGGGCGCGCCGGGCACTGGGGAAGCGGCGGCACCACTCAGAGCTACGTGCACGTGGAGGACCTCGCCGAGCTTTTCTGCCTGGCCGCCGAACACGCGCCGCACCGGGCGATCCTGCACGGCGTCACCGCCGACGTCACCCAGCGCGAACTGGCGACGGCGATCAACCGGATGATCGGAGCCGGCGAACAAACCGAGTGCTTCTCGCTGGAGCAGATGCTGGGCATCCCCGCCGACACGGCCGGCGATGTCGGCGGCACGTTTACGCCGCCGCCCACGGCCGCATCAGGAATCAGCCTGTCGCTGAACAAGCGGCTGTCCTCAGAAAACACGCGCAGGCTCCTCGATTGGTCGCCTGCACGCGCAGACATCTGGGACGACATCGCCTACGGCTCATATGCAAGCCCCTAGCCCTTGCAGACGCCATCGCGGCCACATGCCGTGGCGGAAGTCAGGGGTGGGGGTACTTGCGGGCGGCCGGCTCGGCGAATTCGTCCAGCTCTGGGAGGTTTACCACGATCGGATCGGGGTCCGAACGGGTGACAACCCAGACGGTCGGGCGCTCGGTGGAGGCGTTGATTTCCTGGTGCACGGTGTGCGCGGGAATGAAAACGAAGTCTCCCGGACCCGCCTCGACGACGTGCTCCAGACGG
>DASYJS010000417.1:0-7945 GCA_035996225.1 Mycobacterium sp.
GACCTATCCCTCAATCTCACCGGAGATCCCACGTTCGATGCCGGCCTGTGTGATGGCGGGCAACACGATGAGGCCGTCGAGTTCTTTACGAGCCAGGTCATAGGCATTCTGGCGTTCCCGGGGCGCGGCAGCGGAGTCCGAGGCCATCCTCAACAGGCTCTGGGCGCGGGCAATCCGCTGCTGTTCGTCGCGGGAGAAGTCATTGCGGCGTCTGCGTATTGCCTCCGCCTCGGCGATGTTGAATGCGGTCACGTAGTCCTCCACGGCGACTTGGTATTTCGCGGCGGCCTCCCGGTCATCGAGGAGATCTTCGGCTTTGACGGGCCGCAACAAGTCCGCCCGGAGCTTGGCTTTGTGAAAGGCGACGGTGAGCGGATCGCGCAAATCGGTCATCAGCGGGAAGTCGAGTAGCTTGGCGAAGTCGAGCTCGTACTCCAGCCATCGGGTGTCGGTCCGGCTGTGTTCGTCCAGGATCCGTCGCACCGATCGCCATTGGGCGGCTTGACTGATAACGGTGCGTTCGGGCGGCGCCGCCGCGGGCTCGATCGTTTCCTGGGCTCGGCGCTTATGGGCGCCGAACGCTCGTACCGCGCCGATGGCCAGGCCTACCAGTGGCAGCAGCAAAATCAGAAACTCCGCCAGCCGGATGAGCAGACCCATAGGGCCAGAATGCCACCCCGAATTCGTTCGACCGAGTCGCTAGTGCGCGCCCAGCTCACCGCTGAGGTATTCAGCACGGCAGGCCAGGCGGGCCAGCTTGCCGCTGGTGGTGCGCGGAATAGCGCCGGCCGGCAGCAAGAGCACGTCGGAAGCGGTGAGACCATGCCGGTGTGAAACTGCGGCTGTGATCGCCTCGACCGCCGGCTGCGGATCGTCGCGGCTGGTGCGTGCCGCGCGTTCGGCAACGATCACCAGCCTGCTTTCCGAGGTGTCGCAGTCCCGCAACCCGTTGTCCGGCACCGAGAATGCCGTCACATATCCGCGTCGCACCATCGGCGACGCCTCGGCGACGGTGGACTCAATGTCCTGCGGATAGTGGTTGCGGCCGCCGATGATCACCAGATCCGCGATTCGGCCGGTGATGTACAGCTCGCCCTCCAGATACACGCCCAAGTCGCCGGTCCGCAGCCAAGAACCTTCGGCCGTCGAGCCCTCGGCGTGACTGTCCTCCCCCAACCGCGGCCCCAGCTGCGCGTGAAATGCCTGCTCGGTTTCTTCGGGGCGTCCCCAGTAGCCGCGGCCCACGTTGTCGCCCTGCAACCAGACTTCGCCGACCGCGCCGTCGGGTAGCTCGGCAGCCGTATCCGGGTTGACGATCACTGCCCGCAGGCTGCGAGCGACCTGACCGCATGACACCTGCGCCACGGCATTGGGGGCATCCGCGCCGACACGCACCGCGCGACCCGCACCAAGCTGTTCTCGGTCGAGGTAAATGACTTTCGCCTCGGCGCTGGGTTCGATCGTCGCGATCATCAGCGTCGCCTCCGCAATACCGTACGAGGGCTTGAACGCCGTGCGTGGTAACCCGTAGGGCGCGAACGCTTTGTTGAACGTCGCGATCGCCTCGATGCTGACCGGTTCGGATCCGATGATCAGCACGACATTGCTGAGGTCGATGTCGTCGCCTGCCGCGGGCAGGCCGCGCTGTGCCGCCCACTCGTAGGCGAAGTTGGGCGCGGCAGTAACCACGTTGCCTTGTCGCGACCCCGCGGCCAACGCATGAATCCACCGCTGCGGCCGGCGCACGAACGCGGTTGGGGACATCAGGGTGGAATGCCCGCCGTACACCGCGGGAAAGCCGATCATCGACAGCCCCATGTCGTGGTACAGCGGCAGCCAGCTCACGCCGTGGGTGTTCCGGTTCAGCAGGTCGATCGACAGAATCATCTGCACCAGGTTGGTGCCGACCGCCCGGTGTGTGATCTCCACGCCGACCGGCGGGCGGGTCGAACCCGACGTGTACTGCAAGTGGGAGACCTGGTCGATGTCCACCTCGACCGGGGCGAATGACTCCCCTGCCGAGTCAGGGATCTCATCGATGACGACGACCTGCGGCTTTCTCAGTTGCGTGCCATTGATCAGAAAGCTCTCCACCGCGTCTTTCGCCGCCGCGGTGGTGAGAACCACGCTCGGCCTGGAATCGTGAAGCGCTGTCTCCAGACGCTCGGCGTGACCGGGTAGTTCGGGCGCGAACAACGGCACCGCGATGGTTCCCGCCTTGATCGCGGCGTAGAAGCCGGCAACGTAGTCGATACCTTGTGGCGCGAGGATCGCCACCCGGTCACCGTCGCCCGCGGACTGCTGGACGTTGGCAGCGATGGCTTTCAATCGGACCCCCAACTGGGCCCAGGTCACTTCGAGGGCGTGTCCTTCGGAGCGGGCGTAGTCCAGGTAGCGATACGCCACGGAATCACCGACGTTTGCGACGTTGCGCTCGATCAGAGAGATCAGGGTGGTGCCCGGCGGCAGCGAAACGTTGCCGTCGGCGTCCAGGCAATCCTCTATTCGTAGCAGGCCTTTTGGGGCCACGGAGTCCTGTCGGGAACCAGAATCCATATCCGCATTCTAGGTGCGCAGCGATACTGTGCTTCGGCTCGAGCCATCGGCTAGAGTCCGAGCCGACATCGCCGCAGGGGCGTAGAGGAGCAACCGTGGACTCTCGCGACCACCGCACCGAGACCCGCGACGACGCACTGATTCGAGTGCTCGCCTACCGCGAGCGGGGTCGGGCCAGAGCGATGCCGGTTCGGATCGGCGTTGCCGTCCTGGGCGGCGTGCTGCTCGTCGCTTCCATTCCGCTGACTGTGTTGCTCCCCGAGTTCGGCATCCCGGCGCTGCTGGTCGCCTTTCGGCTGCTGGCGATCGAAGCCGATTGGGCTGCGCGCGCCTACGCCTGGACCGACTGGCGCTTCGCCCAGATGCACCACTGGTTTGCGCGCCAGTCCCGCCTTGTTCGCACCGTCATCGTGGCCGGTTTGATTCTGGTGGCAGTGGCAATCGTCGTTGTCTTTGTCTACGAGTTCATTTAAAGCCACTTGCCGGAAACCAATCCGGCGTACCTAATGGTTTCGGTAACTCAACGAGATAACAACGCGGGAGCAGCGTCGCGGTAAACCGCGCAGCGCCGCGGTGAAGGCGGGCAATGACGACCAAACAAAGCGGGCACGTCGAACGTCGCGGCATCATGCAGCGCTTCACCATGCTGAGCGTCCGGTACGTCGAACGCTTGATGCCGGACCCGTATCTGTTCGCGGTCATCCTCACCCTCGTCGTGGTCGGCCTCGTTGCGCTGCTCGTCCGGGGTGCGACGCCGGCCGGCGCTCTCAAAGCGTGGTACGGCGGCGTATGGGGATCGCAGAACATCTTCACCTTCGCGTTCCAGATGGTGCTCGTTCTGGTGACCGGTTACACGCTGGCCGAGGCGCCCGTCTTGAAACGGGCCATCATCCGTATCGCGAGTAAGCCGACGAACCAGGTTCAGGGAGCCTTGCTGTGCTTCGGCGTCAGCACCTTCTTCTCTTTATTGAACTGGGGCCTGGGTCTGGTGGCCGGTGCGCTGGTCGCGCGCCAGATCGCAAAACGGCTTACCGGTGTGCATTTCGGCTACCTCGTCGCCACCGGGTTTATGGGCTACCTCGTCTGGACACAGGGCCTTTCGTCATCGATCGCGCTTGCCAACACCGATACCACCAGTCCCATCAACGTGATTCACAAGATGACCGGAACGATCGTGCCGTTGAGGTTGACGATCTTCCAGCCTTACAGCTGGATCGCCGTCATCGCCGTGGTGGCTCTGCTCGCCATCACGATCTGGCGGATGGCGCCCAGTGACAGTCTCGAGCCCGATCCTGCGGTGTTCGAAGAGGAGCCCGTACCGGAAACGCCGGCGGGCACGCGGACGCCCGCCGAGCGGCTGGAGAATCTGTGGATCCTCAATGTCCTTGTCTTCGCCGCGGGCATAACGTATTTCGTGCTGAGCGGCTTTGCGCTGAACATCTCGTCGATGATCATGTTGTTCACCGTCACCAGCGCGTTGCTGCACCGTACGCCGATTTGCTTCATCCGCGCGTTTTCTGGTGCGGCGAAGGTGTCGGGCCCGTTACTGCTGCAATATCCCTTGTACGGCGGCATCGCCGGTCTGTTGGGTTACCTGCCGGCCGGGTCGGGCAGAGCGCTGCAGACGGTTCTCGCCGAGGCGCTGGTGCGGGGCGCGGATCAGTTCACGCTGCCGTTCCTGACGTTCGTCGGCTCGGTCCTCATCTCGCTGTTCGTACCGTCCGGCGGTGGGCACTGGGCGGTCCAGGGGCCGATCGCGGTCGGCTCAGCGCTGGCCATCGGCCAACACTCGCCGGCTTACCTTGGACTGATCTCGATGTCGGTCGCGGTCGGTGAGGGCGTCGCGAATATGGTTCAGCCGTTTTGGTTATTGCCCGTGCTCGCGATCGCGAAGCTCAATGTGCGCCAGGTGATGGGCTTTACGGTGATCGCGTTCCTGATCGGTTTCGCAGTGTCCGGCGCTGCGGTGCTTATCGCGCCCCACGTGTTGTGAGGCCGTCCGCCAAATGATCGTCGACACGCATCTGTCGCCCACCGCCCGCGTGACCGCGGCGTATCGGAAAATCGTGCAAGCCGACCGGCCTGAAGTCTGGATCACGCTGCGCGATCAGGCCGACGTGCTCGGCGACGCCGCGGCGGTCGAACAACGGGTCGCCGCGGGAGAGCGCTTACCCCTGGCGGGGCTGCTAGTCGCCGTCAAGGACAACATCGACGTCGCGGGCCTGCCGACCACCGCGGGATGCCGTGAGTTTGCTTACCAGCCGGCGGCCACTGCGGTCGCGATCGAACGACTCCGCGATGCGGGGGCCGTCGTCCTGGGCAAGACGAACCTCGACCAATTCGGCTGCGGTTCGACCGGTACCCGTAGTCCCTATGGCGCCGTGCGCAATTCGCGCGATCCACACCTGGTCGCCGGAGGGTCCAGTTCCGGCTCCGCCGTCGCCGTCGCGCTGGGCATCGCCGACATCGGCATCGGCACCGACACGGCGGGATCGGTTCGGGTCCCCGCCGCACTCAACGGTCTCGTCGGCATCAAACCCACCCTCGGGATCATCCCCACCCACGGGGTCGTCGCGGCCTGCGCCAGCTACGACGCCGTTGGCGTCCTGGCCGCGGACCTCAACCTGGCCACCGCAGCAATCGCCGTGATGGCCGGCCCGGATTCCCGCGACCCCCGCAGCCGCCCCTGGCCTGCCGACGTTCGCCTGGCTGCGCCCAACGCGCCACGGCTGGCGATCCCGGCAGCCGCGAACCTCACCGCGCTCAGTCCCGGTTACCGCGATGCGTTCGAACAGTCGGTGCGTGTCGCCACCGACGCCGGGCTGAGCGTCGAACCGATCGACATCTCCGTCCTGCTGGACGCGGCCTTGCTGCTCTATGACGGCGCACTCGTCGCCGAAAGATACGCGGCAGTCGGTGAATTCCTCGACAGCGCACCGGCAAGCGCTGACCCCGTGGTGGCGTCGATCATCACCGCGGCCCGCGCGGTCACTGGCCCCGCCTTCGCCGCCGACCTGGACGCATTGGCACGCGCACGGGCCGATGCCGCTTGCCTGCTCGAGGGTTTCGATGCATTGCTGCTGCCCACCACCACCGAACATCCCACGTTGAGCGAAATCCGAACTGATCCCGTGACGACCAACCGCCGGATGGGCACCTACACCAACTTCTGCAATCTGCTCGACATGGCCGCGGTCGCCGTTCCCGTCGCGCCGACGCCGGCGGGCACTCCGTTCGGAGTGACGATCGTCGTCCCGGCATTCAACGACCAAATCGCCGCCGACATCGGCGCACGATTGACCGGCACCACCTCCACACTGTTGACCCGAACCGGCGTCGAGCTAGCGGCATTCGGCGCCTACTTACGCGGACAGCCGCAGCATTGGCGGCTCGAGCAACTCGGCGCCCGGTTCGTCGACCGGATCTTGACGACCGATGCCTGCCCGGGCGAATTGTTCCGGATCTCCGAAGCCGGCCTGGGGCACTTCCTGGCGACCCTGCCCGCGGCGATGTCCTTGACCAACATCGAACTCGACGACGGCCGCACCGTGATCGGTGTGACCGCCACCGACGTCACCTGATCCCCGCGAAAAGCTCTGGCGGCGAGCTACATCCAGAGTCTCGCTATCGAGTCGGCCAGGGCTTCCGGGTCCTGCTCATCGGTATTGCAGCTGATCGCCACGGACTTCGTTCGGTCCTTGCTGACCCGAAACGTCGTGACGAATCCGCCCCATTCGCCGTCGTGATCGAGTGTTCCGTTGGCGAGCAGAAAGATTCCCGCGCCATACCTGTCACCGCCGCCCGAATCGGTAAGTACTGCGCCACTCAGTTGGGCGTCGAGCAATGTCGAGCCGCCCACCCGGCCGGTTCGGTAATTGTCGGCCCAATAGACCAGTTGGGCGGGCGTGGTCTGGATGCCGCCGTCACCGACCTGTTCCCAGCCGGATGTGACGGCGTGGTAATCGTCGCTGTCCGATTCATACGCGGCGGCTTTGCCCCGAATGCGTCCGGTTGGATCCAAGGCCATGTCCAGGACGAGCGGATGGAAGATCTGTTCGGCTAGGAACTGCGGCAACGGTTTCCCCGATATCCGGCGGACGATCTCGCCGAGCAACAGGTAGTTGGAGTTCGAGTACTCGAATTGGGAGCCGGGCGCGAACTTCGGCTTCGGCATGGCGGCCACCGCCCGTAGTGCCTGATCCTCGGTCGTGCGGTCACCGAACTGAAACCCTTGCGCCTCGAGCAGTCCGACATAGTCGGGGATGCCGCTCGTTTGGTGCATCAGTTGCCCGACATTGACGATGCCGGCCCACGGCGGCAGCTCGGGCAGGTGCTGGGACAGCGGGTCGTTGAGCGTCAGCCTGCCGGCATCGACCAGCAACAGCAGCGCCGTGGCAGTGAACTGCTTGGATACCGACGCAATATCGAACACCGTGTCTGCGGTGATCGCACTGCCGGTCGACAGGTCGGCCAGGCCGCGGACCCCCGTCCAGGCGACACTTCCCTTGACGCCCACCGCGGCCGAGCATCCCGGAGATTCCGTATCGATGGCGTCATTCAGCACTTTCTGGCTGGCTGCCTTGGTGGCTGCATCGTCCGCGGTGACCCCGGAGGTGGTAGTGAGCGCGGTGTGCTGACCACCACCGCCGCAGGCGCTGAACAACACCACGGTCGCGAGAAGTAGCGACGGCCGTCCCGAGGTCACCAGAAGAGACCGTCTCGCCATGCCCTGAATGATGCGCTTCGGCTCACTAGCTGTCGTCGCGGCTGGCTATATCCACAGTTTTGCTATGCAGCCACCGCAGGACCGGTCGATGGCCATCGCGGTAGGGTACGCGGCTATGTCAGGTCGCAAGTTTTCGTTCGAGATCAACCGGACCAGCAACGCGCCTGCCGCAACGGTATTCCGGCTTCTGGCGGACGGCGGTAATTGGTCGACCTGGGCCAAGCCGATAGTCCTTCAGTCGAGTTGGGCGCGACAAGGCGATCCGGCACCGGGCGGGGTCGGGGCGGTTCGCCAGATCGGGGTGTGGCCGGTCCTGGCGCAGGAGGAGATCGTCGAGTACGAGCAGGATCGCCGCCAGGTCTACAAGGTGGTTCGGCCTTCGTCCGCGGCAAAGGACTACGTCGCCGCGGTGGTCTTGACCCCGAATGCGGCGGGCGGCACCGACATCCACTGGTCGGGCTCGTTCATCGAGGGAGTTCGCGGGACCGGGCCGGTGATGCGGGCCGCGCTGGGTGGGGCGGTCAAGCTTCTCGCGGATCGACTGGTGAAGACGGCCGACCGCGAATCGAGCGTGTCACGGTAGCGCTGATCGGTGGCGCGTGACGGCCGCAGCAAGCGGCCGCCACGCTTCGGGCAGGTCTAGGGGTTGTTGGCCTGTTGCTC
>DASYJS010000418.1:0-3303 GCA_035996225.1 Mycobacterium sp.
GATTCCTGCGCGGCATCGCGACGAGCGGACCCGGCGAGTTCGTTGTGACGACCTCGGCTGGCCAGGTCACCCGCTACCGGCCGGCCGCCAGCGAAAGCGAGGTGCTGGCCGACGGTTTCGACCAGCTCTACGGTGTCGCCGTTGGGCCGGGTGGGCCCAATAATGTGGTCTTCGCCGAATTGGGCACCGGACGGCTGCTATCGGTGCGATCGGGCGACGTCCACGTGCTGGCCACCGATCTGCGGGATCCCATCGGCGTCGCGGTCGACGCGGACGGGGCCTGCCTGGTGGCTCAGGCAGGGGCGGGAACAGTGGTCAGGGTGGACGGGTCGGTGATCGACACCGTCGTCGCGGATCTGCAACGGCCGCAAGGCATCCTGGTGCGCGACGGTGTCCTGTACATCGTCGATGCCGGCGCCAAGAAAGTGATCGCGTTCGACTTGAACAGGAAGACCCAGCAGACCATCGCGTCCGGGCTGCCGGTCGGTCCGCCGCCGGGTATCACGCCCAAACCGCTTCAAGGCATGCCGCCGTTTTCCGGGCCGCAGGGCCCTTTCGCCGGCATCACCGCAGGGCCCGACGGTACGCTCTACATCTCGGCCGATGGTGACGGCAGCGTCCTGGCATTGCACCGGACACGGGACGGCCGCTGATGCCCCCGGCGATAGCGACCGACCACCGCTACCTACAGATCGCACGCACACTGCGTAAAGAGATCGTCGACGGGGTTTATCCGGTGGGCTCGCAGCTGCCGACCGAACACCAGCTGTGTGTACGATTCGCGGTCAGCCGCTACACCATCCGCGAGGCGCTGCGCCGGCTTCGAGAGGACAACCTCGTCACGTCGCGGCCACGGGCGGGCACCCGGGTGGTTCCCCGGCCGAGCACGAGTTCCTATGCACAGGACGCGATGTCGATCGACGACCTACTCGCCTTCGCGGCCGGCGCGCAGCTGACCATCGAATCCAACGAGATGGTGACCATCGACGAGGACATCTCCCTGCGGACCGGACTGCAGGCCGGCACCCAGTGGCTGTCGGTGCGCGGCTACCGCCAAGCCGATGGCGCGTCCGCGCCCATGTGCCGCACCGAGTACTACATCAGCCGCACATTCGCCGCGGTCGGCAGACTGCTGCACCGCCACACCGGTCCGATTTTCCCGTTGATCGAGGACCTGTTCGGTGTGAGCATCGCCGAGCTGCACCAGGAGATCGCCGCCGTCGTGCTCTCGCCCGAGCTGGCCGACGGGCTCGGAGTGGAGGCGGGGACGGCAGCGCTGCAAATGCAGCGCACCTACAAGACCTCCGAGGGCGTGGTCGCCCAAGTGACCGTCAACACGCATCTGTCGTCGAGCTTTCGATACGCGTTGACCATGCGCCGGGTGAATGGTCAGGCCGACTGAGGTGATTGCCGGAGCCCGACACGACGCGGCACATGCGGCAGCGGCCTACCAGCGCGGACTATGGACGCACGGCACGCTGGCCAATTCGCTACGAGCTGCCGCAGAAGCCTCGCCGGAGCGAACAGTGTTGGTAGATAAGGATATTCGGCTGGACTGCGCCACGCTGTACGCCCAGGCCGCCGGGCTGGCTAGCGCTTTACTGGCGCGCATGCCGACCGGCAGCGTGGTGTCGTTCATGCTGCCGAACTGGCACGAGGCCGCGGTCATCTATCTGGCGGCGACGTTGGCCGGGATGGTGGTGAATCCGATCCTGCCGTCGCTGCGCGACAGCGAGGTGCGCTTCATTCTCGAAGACAGCCAAGCCGCAATGATCTTCGTCCCGCGTGCTTTCGGCGGCCATGACTACGCGGCGATGCTCGAGCGGGTGACCGCCGCGATGCAGTCGGCGCCCGAAGTGGTGGTGCTGCGCGGCGAGGCCGGGTCACACACGCCGTACCACGCGCTGCTGGGGCAGCCACTGGATGCTGTACAGCTGCCTACGCTCGATTCCGATTCGGTGCGGATGGTTCTCTACACGTCAGGCACCACGGGCCGCCCGAAAGGAGTCCTGCACAGCCATAATTCGATACATGCGCTGATCTGCCAGATTCGTGAGGACTGGACCGTCAATCCGGGCGACACGTTCCTGGTCCCGTCGCCGATCGCCCATATCGGCGGCTCGATATACGCGTTCGAATGCCCGCTGCTACTGGGCACCACCGCGGTGCTCATGGACCGCTGGGACCCGGCGGCGGCGGTGGCGCTGATGAATAGCGAACGGTGCACCCACATGGCCGGGGCAACACCATTTCTGCAGCAGTTGTTGTCGGCCGCGGAGCACGCCGGCACCCGGCTGCCCGACTTGAAGCTGTTCATCTGCGGCGGCGCCTCGGTGTCACCGTCGCTGATCCGCCGCGCCGCCGACTATTTCGAGCAGGCGGTGGTCACCCGTGTGTACGGCTGCACTGAAGTGCCGGTCGCGACCATCGGAGCACCTCGACACGACGAAACCGGCTACGCAGCAGACACTGATGGGCGGGCCGGCATCGCTGAGATCAAGCTCGTCGCACACGAAGCCGCGCCAGCC
The DNA here is from genome assembly GCA_035996225.1 of Mycobacterium sp. Taxonomy (GTDB): domain Bacteria; phylum Actinomycetota; class Actinomycetes; order Mycobacteriales; family Mycobacteriaceae; genus Mycobacterium. The sequence continues at coordinate 2,529 of DASYJS010000418.1, forward strand.
GGTGACGGAGAGATCTGTGTGCGCGGGCCGCAGATGCTCCTGGGCTATCGCCATCCTGAGGACGACACCGAGTCCTTCGATGCTGCAGGGTTTTTCCGCACCGGAGATCTCGGGCGCTGGGTCGACCACCAGTATTTGATGGTGACCGGCCGCGCCAAGGACGTCATTATCCGCAACGGCGAGAACATCTCGGCTAAGGAAGTCGAGGATCTGCTCTCCGATCATCCCGGCATCGCCGAAATCGCGGTCGTCGGGCTGCCGGACGCGCGCACCGGGGAACGGGCGTGCGCGGTCATCGTGCCCAAGGGTGCGTCGACGCCGGACGTCGCCAGCCTGCTCGCGCTCCTGCAGAGCAAGGGCGTCGCGAAATTCAAGGCGCCAGAACAGGTGGCCGTCTGGGATGAGCTGCCCAAGAACGACGCAGGCAAGATACTCAAGCATCGGATCCGAGCAGTGCTGACAAAGATGGATGGGTGAGATGCAAGTCGCAGTCGTCACGGGTGCAAGCAGCGGGATCGGCTTAGGATGCGCAACGAAACTCGCCGAGATGGGCATGGCGATCGTTGGCGTCGGCCGTGACGAGAAGCGACTGACCGCGCTGGAAAAAGCCGTCGGCGATCCCGCGCGGGTCGCGACCGTCGCCGTCGACTTGACCCATGACGACGCGCCGCAACGCGTCGTGGACCTCGCGGTCGACCGCTGGGGTCACATCGACTTCCTGGTCAACAATGCAGGAGTCGGCAGCCCAAAGCCGCTGCACGAAACCGACGACGAA
>DASYJS010000419.1:0-1764 GCA_035996225.1 Mycobacterium sp.
GAGCAGTAGCGCGCCGGTGCGTTGCCGCGACCAGTGCAGCGCACGGCCGAGTGGGACGATCACGGCAATGGCGAAGAGCACATCGAGCCACGGCGTCGCGACGGCCAGCCACCAGTCCGGGCGAACGGTCAAGTTGTGCACGCTGTGGAAGGCAGCGGCCGGAAGCGCGACATTGATCACCCAGCCGCCCAGCACCTGGGTCGCGTTGTCCGGCAATCGTCCTGAGAGGCGCAACGCGACACCGATCGCGAGACACACCAGAACGAGCGCGATTTGCTGCATGGAACCCGCTTTCTGAACGGCCCGGCCGCGCGCCCAACGCGACGCTTCCGGATCGAATTGAAGCAACCCCATCTGCCGCGCTGCCGTCCGCCTAGACTTCGGGCCTGTGAGCAAGAGTCCGCTTCGCCGGTTCACCGACCAGATCGTGCTGGCCACGATGCGGCCGCCTATTTCGCCGCAAGTGCTGGTCAACCGGCCCGCGATGAAACCGATCGACCTGCACGGGAAGCGGATCCTGCTGACCGGGGCATCGTCGGGCATCGGCGAGGCCGCGGCCGAACAGCTGGCTCACCAAGGCGCCACCCTGGTGGTCGTCGCCCGCCGCCAGGACCGCCTCGACGCGCTGGCGGACCGGATCACGTCGGCGGGCGGCACCGCGCTGTCGATCCCGTGCGACGTCTCGGACCTGGACGCCGTGGACGCACTGGTTGCCGACGTCGACAACCGCGTCGGCGGGGTGGATATCTTGATCAACAACGCCGGCCGGTCCATCCGCCGGCCGTTGGCCGAGTCGCTGGAGCGCTGGCACGACGTCGAGCGGACCATGGTGCTCAACTACTACGCCCCGCTGCGGCTGATCCGCGGGCTCGCGCCGGCAATGCTGGAGCGCGGCGACGGCCACATCATCAACGTCTCGACGTGGGGGGTGCTGTCGGAGGCGTCGCCATTATTCGCGGTCTACAACGCATCCAAGGCGGCACTGTCAGCGGTGAGCCGCATCGTCGAAACCGAGTGGGGTCGACGGGGCGTGCATTCGACGACCCTGTACTACCCGCTGGTGGCCACTCCGATGATCGCCCCGACGAAGGCCTACGACGGGTTGCCGGCCCTGACACCGGAAGAAGCCGCCGAGTGGATGGTCACCGCGGCCCGCACCCGGCCGGTGCGGATCGCCCCGCGGATGGCGATCGCGGCCCGGGCGCTCGACACCATCGGGCCCCGCTGGGTGAACACCATCATGCAGCGCCAGAACCTGCAGCCCAACCGCGGAACCGACAGCTGAGCCGGCATCGCCGCCGAGCGTGGCGGCCGGTCGGGGACGTGATAGACACAACGCTATGGAGATCCTGGCCAGCCGGATGCTGCTTCGGCCAGCGGACTATCAGCGTTCGTTGAGGTTCTACCGCGACGAGATCGGACTGGCGACCTTCCGTGACTATGGCGCCGGCACAGTGTTTTTCACCGGCCAGGGGTTACTGGAGCTGGCCGGCTGGAGCGACCCTGACCATTCCCGGGGGCCCTTCCCCGGCGCGCTGTGGCTACAGGTCCGCGACATTGAGGCCACCCAGGCCGAGCTGACGGGCCGCGGGGTGGCAATTGCCCGCGAGGCGCGCCGCGAACCGTGGGGCTTGAAGGAGATGCATGTGATCGATCCGGATGGCATTACCTTGATCTTCGTTGAGATCCCGGGCGACCACCCATTGCGCCGCGACACCCGAGGTGAACAACAGGGAAAGTCCGGTTAACTGACAGGTAACATCT
>DASYJS010000420.1:0-25650 GCA_035996225.1 Mycobacterium sp.
GACGTGACCCGCGCCTGCCTCGACGAGAAGATCGAAACAGGCAGCATCGACTTCGTCGACGACCTGGCCAACGTCGTACCCGCTGTGCTGACCCTGGCGATGCTGGGCATCCCGCTGAAGAAGTGGAACTTGTACAGCGAACCGGTGCACGCGGCGGTCTACACGCCGGAGCACTCACCCGACATCGAGCGGGTCACCGCGATGCACCGGGAGATGGGCCTCGACATGGTCAACAACATGCTCGAGATTCGTGAGAATCCGCGGCCCGGCATCGTCAATGGGTTGCTGCAGTTGCGAATTGATGGCGAGCCGGCGCCGGATCTGGAGATTCTGGGCAACCTCGGCTTGGTCATCGGCGGTGGCTTCGACACCACGACGGCGTTGACGGCCCACTCACTGGAATGGCTCTCGGAGAACCCCGAGGAGCGCGATCTGCTCTCCAAGAACCGCGACACCCTCCTCGACCCCGCAACCGAGGAATTCCTGCGCTACTTCACCCCGGCGGCCGGCGACGGCCGGACATTCTCCGACGACGTCGAAATCAATGGAAACAAATTCAAAGAGGGTGAGCGACTGTGGATTTCGTGGGCCATGGCCAACCGTGACCCCTCGGTGTTCACCGACCCGGACAAGGTTGATCTCGATCGTAAAGGCAACCGGCACTTCAGCTTTGGCATCGGCGTGCACCGATGCGTCGGATCCAACGTGGCGCGCACCGTGTTCAAGTCCATGCTCACCGCAGTTCTGGACCGGATGCCGGACTACCACTGCGACCTCGAAGGCGCGATCCACTATGAGTGCATCGGTGTCATCCAGGGCATGCGCAAGCTGCCGGCCACCTTCACGCCGGGTCCCACTGTCGGCCGGGGCCTCGACGAGACCCTCGACAAGCTGCAACGCATCTGCGACGAGCAGCAACTCGCTTTGCCGATCACCGAGCGCAAAGAAGTCGCGGTTATCGACTAGCAGGACTAGACGAACCGGCCGTTGACTGATCCAATCTTTCCGAGTCGGCCTGTTCAGCCCGACCGCGCCTTATATTGAGGCAAGCGCGTGCAGAGATGGGAGACACTCCGGTGAAGACTTTCGCAGTGAGCCTTGCGCTTGCCACGGCCGCGCTGGCTGTCACGCCGACCGCCCACGCGGACACGCTGCTTGGCAACTACAGGATGGACACAAACCGGGATCCTGGTCACAGCTGGATTTGGTCACTTAACCCGTGCGTTCCTGCAGCGCCGGGATGCCTGAACGTCTACGCGACTCCGCAACCCAACGGGCAAGCGGCCCCATGGAGGGCCGATGCTCACCTGTCGAACGGCCGCTACACCATGGCCGTAGACGATCCCTTCGGTGTGCGCTGCGTGGTCCAGTTCTTTCCCTCGCATGACGTTTACTCTTGGGATGCGGTGACGCTGGCGGGTCAGGTCGACTCGACATTCAACACGGGCTGCGGTGGCGGGCCAGGGGGCACCAACACTTACCCGTTCTCGCTCGTGCGATGGTAGCCGCGTGAGACGTACAGGAATCACTCGCTCGTGAGGGCGACGGGGAGTAAGCACGATGGCTGAGGCGAAGAAGCCGCCGCAAGATTCCGCCAAGTCGAAAGCCGACACCTTGGCATTGATCGCGGAAGCCGAGGCGGAAGCCGCCGAAGCCGAAGCATTGGCAGCCGCGGCGCGTGCCCGCGCCCGTGCCGCCCGACTCCGGCGCGAAGTGCAAGCCCAAGATGAGGCTGAGACGGTCGAAACCACCGAAGAAGCCCCGGACGCCGGCGAGGACGCAACCGACACTACCGAGGCGAAGACCGACGACACCGACGCAGACGCCGACGAGGACGCAACCGACACGGCTGAGGCGAAGACCAACGATGACGTCACTGAGACCGTCGAAGCAACCGACGCCGACGAGGCGGAGGCCGACGAAGAAGTCTCCGACGAAACGCCCGAAGACGCAGAATCGGAATCCAAGTCGGCCCGCTCTCGGCGGCTGCGGTTGCCGTCGTTGTCCGTGACGTGGAAAGCGGTCGTGATCGTCCTCATCTGCGCATTCGTTGGGGCCAGCGGATACATGGTGTGGCAACGTAATGAAACCACCGAGCGCAACCAGCGCACCGCGAACTTCATCGCGGGCGCCAGACAAGGTGTCGTCAACATGTTTTCCCTGGACTTCAATAGGAGCAAGGAAGACGTTCAGCGGGTGATCGACAGCTCCACCGGCCAGTTCAGGGACGATCTCCAACAGCGCGCAAAAGATTTCACGACCGTCGTCGAGCAGTCCAAGGTGGTTACCCAGGGAACCGTGAATGCGGCAGCCGTGCAATCCATCGACGGGAATTCCGCGTTGGTACTCGTCGCCGCGTCATCGCAGATCACCAACGCGGCGGGCGCCAAAGACGAACGGCGTAACTGGCGGCTCAAGGTGACCGTCACAGACGACGGTGGGCAATACAAGATGTCTAAACTGGAGTTCGTCCCATGAGCGAGGACGACCGCAGCACCGACGCCGCTGACGACTCTTCCAAACAAACGGAACCGAGTGGACGTAGCGAGCCACGCGCGCGCCGCAAGGTGAATCCCGTTCCGGTGATTTTGGTTGTGCTCCTGCTCATTTCCGGTGGCGCGGCAGCATGGCTGTACTTCAAGCAGTACCGGCCCGACAAACTGACCGATGCCAGCGTCGCGAGCGCCGTCGCCAATGCGGCGTCCGACGGAGCGGTCGCGCTGCTGTCCTACTCGCCCGATTCACTCGACAAAGACTTCGCCAACGCCAAGTCGCATCTGTCGGGGGATTTCCTCTCGTACTACAACCAGTTCACCGAGCAGGTCGTGGCTCCGGCGGCCAAACAGAAGTCGCTGAAAACCAATGCTCGGGTGCTGGGGGCCGCGGTTCAGGAATTACATCCGGATTCGGCCGTCGTGCTGGTGCTGGTAGACCAGAGCACCACCAGCAAGGACAATCCCGACCCCGCGATGTCTTCCAGCAGCGTGTTGGTGAGAATGGCCCGGGTCAATGGCAACTGGCTGATTACCAAATTCGACCCGGTCTAGAACCCCGTTGAATGCCATTGCGATTAAAAGCAACGACGCCGAACGGCTTCTAGTCGGGTGTGCAGCTAGCCGCACATTCAGCGCCGAGCGTGAAGCTGGCCGCACGCTCGATGCGCTGGCTACACCTAGCAGTAAGATCGCAATCGTGACCCAGCGATCGGAAACACTTGGACGCCTTCTGATGCGCGCCGCACCTCTGTTCAACGCCCCCGTTGCGGCGCTGGCTAACTCGCCACTGCTGGGCAGACTGGTGAACCGCAATATCGCGATGCTGACGTATACCGGACGACGTTCCGGGCGCAGTTTCACGATCCCGGTGGCGTACCGCCGTAGCGGCGGCGACGTGATCATCAGTGCCAACATGCCTGAGGCCAAGACCTGGTGGCGAAACTTTCTGGATGACGGCGGCCCGTTGACGCTGCATCTTGACGGCACCGAACGCGGTGGACATGCAGTCGCCAAGCGTGACGAGAAAGGACACGTCACCGTCACGGTTCGTCTCACTGACTGACCGAGCTTGGATCACGCTCGACGGACAGACCTCAGCCGCGTGGCAGGCCGAGCACACGCTGGGCGATGATGTTGCGCTGGATTTCGGAGGTACCGCCGGCGATGGTGCCGGAAAAGCTTCGCGCATAACGCTCGAACCAGCTGGCGAAATAGTGGTCGAGGTTCATGTGCGCATACGGCCCGGTCTGGCCCGGGTGAATGAGCCCGTCGGCTCCCGCGGAGTGCAGCGCAAGCTCCATCCCCCGCAGCTCGGCTTCGGAGCCGAGCAGCTTGAGCACTGAGATCGCGGCCACGTCGTCTTCGCCGCGCGCGGCGCGGGCCAGAGCCACCGAACCCAACAGCCGCAGCGCCTGCTTGTCCATGATCGTGCTGGCGTACTGGTCGCGCTCGACCTCGGTGCTGGGATGGAAATCGGCGATCATGTTGTCCATCCGATCCGCGAAACCCAGCCACATCATCGTGCGCTCGTGGCCCAACGACCCGTTGGCCACCCGCCATCCCTGGTCGAGCTCGCCGACCAGATTCTCCGCCGGCACCCGCACATCGGTGAAGAACACCTCGTTGAAATCCAGATCGTCCACTCCGCAGATCGACGGGAACGGCCGGCGCACGACACCCGGCGTATCGGTGGGGATGATCAGCACGCTGATTCCCTTGTGCTTCGGTGCATCTGGATTGGTGCGCACAAACGTCAGCAAGACGTCGGCATCGTGGGCTCCGGAGGTCCACACCTTCTGGCCGTTGACCACGAAGTGATCGCCGTCGAGTAGCGCGCGAGTCCGTAGCGACGCCAGGTCGGAGCCCGCGCTGGGCTCGCTCATCCCGAGCGACGCGGTGATTTCGGCGCGCAGAATCGGCACCGCCCACCGTCGCTTCTGCTCATCACTGCCGAACGACAACAGCGAGGCGCCAACGATATTCACGCCCTGTGGGTTGAAGCTATGGTAGATCCGGCGGCGGCTGAGTTCCTCCAGGTACACGAACTGCTGAATGACGGTCGCATTGCGACCACCGAATTCCGGTGGCTGACTGGGCAGCAGCCAGCCGTTGTCGAACAGCAGCCGCTGCCAGTCGCGCGCCCACTGCGGCATGTGGGAGACCGACCGGGGTCGTTCGAGCGTTTCGCTTGCAGCAGGCAGATTCTCGTCGAGGAACGCGGAGAACTCCGCCCGAAACTCCTCGACGTCGGAATCAAAAGTCAGCTGCACGGTATTCCTCCGCGATCCGCGCCCGGTGCTCGGCGGCGCCGCCGAGCAACAGCTCACCCGCTTTGGCCCGTTTCAGCGCGAACTGCAGGTCGTTCTCCCACGTGAAGCCCATCGCGCCGTGCAGCTGCAAGCCGTGCCGGAATACCAGCGACTGGCACTCCCCTGCTGATGCCTTGGCCATCGCGGCCGCCAGCCGGCGGCGGGGGTCGTCGGCAGCGATCGTCAAGGCGGCGAAGTAGGCCAGCGCTCGCGCCCGTTCCACCGCGACGTGCATGTCTGCGGCCTTGTGCTGCACGGCCTGGAAGGAGCCGATCGGCGCACCGAATTGCTGACGGCTGCGGACGTGCTCGAGCACTAGGTCGAGGATGCGTTGGCAGGCGCCGACCATCGTGATGGCCATGCCGGTCAGCGCAAGATGATGCGCGCGTTCCGCGTCGACGGTCAGCCGCTCGGTGTCGGGCACGCGGACCTCGGCGAAAGACAGGTCGGCGACGTGCAGTACCGGGTCGAACACCGTCGCGCGCCGGGCCGACACGTGATTGGACGCGACGAGGAACACCCCGGCATCGGTCACGACCGCCAGCCGGTCCACACGATCACCGTCGAGGACATGGCGCGCCGTTCCATCCAGCACCCAGTCCTGCGCCTCACGGTGTGCCGCAACCCCGGTGTACACGGCGGTACCCGACTCGTGCGGGTCGAACCGGTCCGCGGCAAGCGGTGCGAACTGGCTCATCGTGGCCAGGAACGGAGTGGGATCGGTTGCGCGGCCCAGCTCTTCGAGAACGATGGCCAGCTCCACGGCGCTGTCCGGATCGTTCAGCTCGGTCCAGCCCTGGTCTACATACGATTTCCACAGTGGGCTCGGGTCAACGCCATCCTCGGCCACGCTCCGCACCAGCGAGGACGGGCACTGCTTTGCGAGCGCGTCGCGCACCGTGTCCTGCCACAGTCGCTGATCAGCATCGAACTCCAACAGCATTGGGCCCGCCTCCTGTCGTCACCGCCCTCGCGAGAATACCATTCTCCCTTCTGGAAGTAATAATCTCGAATTCGGCGTATGACGTAGCGATGTGCGTTAACCGGGGCGTGGAGCTCAGCTCGCCGGCCGGTCCTGCGTACCGGCCGAAAAGGCACCGGCCGGGCGGTCCCAGTGATCCACATTGACGAACTCGCCGAGCGGGCGGCGACGAAGCGGACCGTGCTTGCCCTCGGGCCACCCGACGACGATGTGGCCGGCAACCAACCAGCCGTCGGGTACCCCGACGGCGTCCCGCAGCAGCTGCTCGCCGCCATAGGAGGCCCAGCTGGTCATGCAGGCCCCGAGGCCCTGGGCGCGAGCGGCCAGCAGAAAGTTCTGCATGGCGGGAAAGATCGAGCCGCCGAGCAGCAGTTCGGATGCCGTCCGGTAGTGCTGCTGCGCGAACAAGACCGAGGTGAATTCACCCGCCCGGTCATGCAATTCGTAGGTCGCACGGTAGGTGCGGGCGCGCCGGCTGCGGTCATCGGCGGCGGGCCGCGTCATTCCGTAGACCGGCTCGATCACTTCCAGGGCGTGGGCCGCCGCCTTGGCCACGACCGCCCGCTGCTCCGGTGAGCGCAGCACCACGAAGCGCCAGCCTTGCGCGTTAGCGCCCGACGGCGCCCACCTCGCCGCTTCCAGGCAGCGCGTCAGCGTGAGGTCGTCGACCGGCTCGTCGGTGAAGCGCCGGATCGTCCGGGCGGTCGACATCACTTCCCAGACGTCGTTGCTCGCTCCCGTCATCGTCACTCCCTTTCGGCACGGGCTTACCTGATGCAACTATTCATTACCGGGTAGCTAACCGTTGGCACGACGAATTGAGTCAAGGGAGACGTAGTCGTGCGCTTGTGACGCACCGGATGCTGCAGCCCCAGACATAAAGGAGAAAGACCATTGGATCGCGAAACATACCAGCGGGGTCTTGAAATCCGCTCCGCGGTGCTGGGCGAGGCATACGTCAACCGGGCACTGGCCGACGCGGACGAATTCACCAAGCCCCTGCAGGATCTCGTCACCGAGTACTGCTGGGGAGGGGTCTGGGGCCGGGACGGGTTGCCTCGCAAGACGCGCAGCATGCTCAACTTGGCAATGATCCCGATCCTCAACCGGCCGAACGAATTACGCACGCACATCAAGGCGGCACTGACCAACGGCGTCACTCGCGAGGAGATTTGCGAGATCTTCTTACAGGTCGCCATCTATGCGGGTGTCCCGGTCGCGGTCGACAGCTTTCGCATCGCCCGCGAGGTGTTCGCCGAACTGGACCAGAGCGCGGGCGAAGGCTAGAAGTCGTGACCGAGATCGGGTTTATCGGGTTGGGGAACATGGGTTTTCCCATGGCACGCCGGCTCATCGGCGAAAGCCACGACGTCCTCGCCTTCGACGCCAGCAGCGTGTCACTCGACCGCATCGTCTCGCTCGGGGCGCGGGCCGCATCATCGGCAAAAGAGGTCGCCGATCGCGCGGAAACGGTGCTGGCCAGCCTTCCGTCGCCAGCCGTGTCGCTCGAGGTTGCTACCGGGGCAACGGGTGTAATCGAGGGCTCACGGGTGAAGCGCTATGTCGACTTGTCGACCGTCGGCAGTCGAACGGCCGTCCAGATCCACGACCTGCTGGCCCAACGGGGCATCGTCGCTCTCGATAGCCCGGTCAGCGGCGGTGTGGGCGGAGCCGAAAAAGGGGCGCTCGCCGTCATGGTGTCCGGCCCGCGCAACGAATTCGACGTGATACGACCAGCACTCGAAGCGATCGGCCGCCCGTTCTACATCGGCGAGAAACCCGGGACGGCCCAGACGATGAAGCTCGCCAACAACATCCTGGCGGCTAACGTCTTGGTCGCGACATCAGAGGTGGTCGTGATGGGCGTCAAGGCCGGTCTCGACCCGGCCGTGATGATCGAAGTGCTCAACGCGGGCTCGGGCGCAACGAGCGCCAGTCGTGACAAGTTTCCGCGCGCGGTACTGCCCCGTACCTTCGATTACGGCTTTGCCACCGGTTTGATGGTCAAAGATGTGCGACTCTATCTCGACGAAGCCAAGGCGCTCGGCGTGCCGGTCGACGTCGCCGAGACCATCGGCCGGCTCTGGGAGACTGCCCTACTCGACCAGGGCGCCGACTCAGATTTCACGACCGTCATCAAACCGTTCGAACGGGCAGCCGGCATCACCGTCGGTGGCGTCGACGACGGCCGGGGCTCGATAGAGCTGGCGTGACACTGCTCGCCGACTCTGTAACGCCCGCGTAGCGAGCCCGGCCGCGGCGAGGCAATCGCACCGCCGCGGCAGCCGCGCTCCAAGCAGGGCTGAGAATGGTATTATCCGGATTGAAGAACGACGATTGCTCTGATGGTCGCAATACCAACAACTACCAGGGAAAATCGTTAACCGAGACGCTTACCGGAAATTCATTGATCGACAGCCGACAAGAATGTTAGATTATCTATCTTATGACCAGGTTTGGCTCACCTTGGCTACCGGAAACGAAGGGTGGCTGTCGTGATCGAACACGCTGATGGGACTAGCACGCCGCTCATCGACGCGAGCGTGCACATTTTCTTCCCGTCCACCAAAGCGCTGCGGAAGACCCTGCGTGAGCCGTTCAAGAGCCGCGGGTTCCCCGATTACGAGATGGACTGGTACGGGGCACCGGGCGGCGAGTACGCGCCCAACACCGAGGGCCCCGATCGCCAGTACCCGGGCTCGGATCCTGAATTCGTTGGCAATGAGCTGTTTTCGAAGCGCGGGGTCGACGTTGCGGTCCTGCATCCGGCGGCCCGCGGCATCATGCCGGACCGGCACCTGGGCAGCGCGCTGCACGCCGCGCACAACGAGATGATGGTGTCGAACTGGCTGGAGTCCAGCGAGTTCGGCGATCGGTTCCGCGGCACCATCCGGGTAAACCCCGACGACATCACCGGCGCGCTGCGGGAGATCGAGAAGTGGCGTAAGCATCCGCGCGTGGTTCAGATCGGCGTCCCGCTGCAATCCCGCGAGGTCTACGGCAAACCGCAGTTCTGGCCGCTGTGGGAAGCCGCCGCCGACGCGGGCCTTCCTGTTGCCGCGCACATCGAAGTCGGCTCGGGCATCGCCTTTCCGCCGACGCCGAACGGGAACACCCGCACCTATGAGCAGTACGTCAGCTTCATGGCACTGAACTACCTGTACCACCTGATGAACCTGATCGCCGAGGGAGTGTTCGAGCGCTTCGATGGCCTCAAGTTCGTCTGGGGCGATGGCGCCGCGGATTTCATCACGCCGTTCATGTGGCGGATGGACACGTTCGGCCGGCCGCACCTCGAGCAGACGCCGTGGGCGCCGCGGATCCCCAGCGACTACCTGCCCGGTCACGTGTATTTCGTTCAGGGCAGCCTCGACGGTCCCGGTGACACCGAGTTCGCCGGCGAATGGTTCGGCTTCACCGGCAAGGAAGACATGGTGATGTTCGGCTCAAGTTACCCACACTGGCAATGCGGTGATGTCACGAAGCTGCCCGGCGCGCTCTCCGCCGAACAGCGCGAGAAGTTGTGCTGGCGCAACGCGGCACAGCTGTACGGCATAGACATCCCCGCCGGCGTGGGCGCACAGTAGAAGGAAGACGCGAGACCGAGGAGACCCAGATGACGTTGACCCATTCGCAGGAGCGGGTTCCCGCTGCCGAGCGCATAGCCGTCCGCTGCGTCGACTCGGATGTCCACCCCGCGCCCAAGCGCGGCGAGCTCGTCCCGTACATCCCCGAGCCCTGGCGCAGCAAGTATTTCCTCACCCGAACTGTGGGTGAGCAGATCTACTATGACGCGCCCGACTACGCGCACTCCTACGCAATGCGCGTGGACTCCTTCCCGTCCAACGGCGAATTCCCCTGCAGCGACCCGGACATGGCGTTTCGCCAGCTGATCATGGAGGCCGGCTCTGACATCGCGATCCTGGAGCCCGCCGCCTACCCTGCCCGCATTCCTGAAGCGCAGCACGCGATGTCAGTTGCACTGAACGACTGGCAGGCCAATCACTGGCTGGACAACCACAACAACTGGCACCAGCGGTGGCGGGGTTCGATTTGTGCCGCCATTGAAGACCCGGACGCGTCCGCGCGCGAGATCGAGAAGTGGACCGGGCATCCCTACATGGCGCAGATTCTGATCAAGGCCGAGCCACGTCCGCCATGGGGGAACCCCAAATACGACCCGATCTGGGCGGCCGCCACCAAGCACGACATCCCCGTGAGTTGCCACCTGTCGCGCAGCCAGTTCGACGAGCTGCCAATCCCGCCGGTGGGATTCCCCAGCTACAACCACGACTTCATGGTCACCTACTCGCTGCTGGCCGCCAATCAAGTGATGAGCCTGATCTTCGACGGCGTCTTCGACCGGTTCCCGACGCTGCGGATCGTCTTCGTCGAGCACGCGTTCAGCTGGATTCTGCCGCTGATGTGGCGCATGGATGCGATCTACGACGCGCGTAAGTCATGGGTGGACATCAAGCGCAAGCCGTCGGAGTACGTCAAGGAGCACATCAAATTCACCACCCAGCCGCTGGACTACCCCGAGGACAAGACAGAGTTGACTCGCGCCCTGGAGTGGATGGAGTGCGAAAAGATCCTGCTGTTCTCCTCGGACTACCCGCACTGGACGTTCGACGACCCGCGCTGGTTGGTCAAGCACCTCCCCAAGGCCGCCCGCGACGCGGTGATGTACAAAAACGGCATCGCGACCTATCACCTGCCCGAGACGGTTCCCGTCCTCGAGGGTCAAGTCCGGGTGCTCTGAATTGACGGAAGAAACCAAGCGGCCCGAGCCTCGTCTCGCCCAGGGCCGCGAGCATGTCGTCGCGACAGTGGACGAAATTGCACCCGGCACGCACAAGCTGGTACCGATCGGACGTCACGGCGTAGGTGTCTACAACGTCAACGGCACCTTCTACGCGATCGCGAATTACTGCCCCCACCAAGGCGGACCGCTGTGCTCGGGACGACCCCGGGGACGCACGGTCGTTGACGAGACGGCGCCGGGTGACGCGGTCATGGTGCGCGACCTCGAATACATTTATTGCCCTTGGCACCAATGGGGTTTCGAGCTGGCGACCGGTACCACCGTGGTCAAGCCGGAATGGAGTATCCGCACCTATCCGGTGCGCGTCGTCGGCGACGACGTTCTGGTCCAGGCCTAACAAACAGGAGAATCGCGTGCCTTCTATCGAGATCAACGGGGGAAATGTTGTCTACGAAATCCTCGGTACCTCAGGCGATCTCATTGCCCTGACGCCCGGTGGGCGGTTCAGCAAGGAGATCCCCGGCCTACGTCCGCTGGCCGAGGCCCTGGCCGCCGGTGGCTACCGGGTGCTGCTGTGGGACCGCCCCAATTGCGGCGCCTCCGACGTGCAGTTCTACGGGCAAAGCGAGTCGCACATGCGCGCCGAGACGCTGCACAAGCTGGTGACCGGGCTGGGCTTTGAGCGCTGCATTCTCGCCGGAGGTTCCGGCGGGGCAAGGGATTCCATGCTGACGACGATGCTCTACCCCGAGATGGTCACCAGGCTCGTGGTGTGGAACATCGTCGGCGGCATCTACGGCAGCTTCGTGCTCGGTTCCTTCTACATCGTCCCCAGCATTCTCGCGGTGCGAGGTACCGGAATGGACGGCGTGGCACACGTACAGGAATGGCGCGAGCGCATCGAAGAGAACCCGGACAACGAGAAACGCTTACTCGCCTTCGACAAGGACGAGTTTCTCAAGCTCATGCTGCGCTGGCTCAACGCATTCGTTTCCAAGCCGGGACAGACGATTCCGGGCGTCGAGGACGAAATGTTCGATCGGATCCAGGTTCCCACATTGATCATTCGTGGCGGCGAGAACGACATGGATCACCCCAAGCGGACGTCGCTGGAAGTCAGCTGCCTGATCAAGGGATCAAAGCTGATCGATCCGCCGTGGCCCGAGGACGCCTGGGAGCGCGCGTCGGAAGACCGCGCCGCGGGCAAGGTGAAGCACTTCAACATGTTCGACACCTGGGTGCAAGCCGCACCCGCAATTCTGGAATTCCTGGGCTCGTAATGGTTCTACACCGTGCGAATGTGGACCTCACAGTTGAGCGACGCCTCCAGGGCCGTGTGGACCCGGCTTTCCGGAATGCGTTCGAGGTCTTCCTCCCGCAGCGTCACATGGACGATGTCGAATCCGTCGTCGCCAGGAGTGCGCACAATCTCACCGGTGAGCCCAAACCCGGACAGCACACCGTGCGCGTCGTCGTCGGTGCCCCGGCTGACAAAAGTGATCACACCCGGGACCGGGGCAGCGCTGAACGCTGTGGTGCACAACGCAACTGCGGCATCTTTGGCCGTGGCGCCGTCTTCGGCCGCGATCAGCAATTCGGCTTCGCGACGGCTTACTGGCATGGCCGCGAGGTCGTTCTCGACGACGCCGGCGCCGGCCTGGGCCGCGAGCTCGAGGAGCGCCGCCATGCCGTCACGTAGTTGCGCAGGCGTGAGCATGCCTTCCGGGTCGACGTTGACGCGCACCACCGCAGTTCGCATAGGCGCAAGCCTAACTAAGACGATGGCAGGCCTGCCTTGAACACCACCCAGTCCACGACCATCACCACCGCCACCCTTCCCGGGTGCACACCGCGGCTGCTGACTGAGCAAGCCGGCCAGGGCCGAGAGGACCTCGCGGCCTATCGGCGGCTCGGCGGATACCGCCCGCTTGCCAGCGCCGATGCATTGCTGAGTGAAGTCGAATCCGGCGGACTCGTCGGCCGGGGCGGCGCGGCCTTTCCGCTTGCGGTGAAGTTGCGTACGGTGCGCGACAACGGGCGCCTGATCGCGCAGACGGGTGGCACCGTTGTCATCGCGAATGGCGAAGAGGGAGAACCGGCTTCGATCAAGGACCGCTGGCTGCTGCGCAACCGCCCCCACCTGATCTTGGACGGGCTGCGGTTGGCCGCGGCGATCGTCGCCGCTGACCGCGCCTACGTGTATGTGTCCGATCCGGAATCGGCGCACAGTGTCGAAACCGCGCTCGGCGAGCTCGATGCCGGCACCCTCGGCGGCGTCACGGTCCACATGTTGACTGTCCAGCCCGGATATGTGGCTGGCGAGGAGACCGCCGCGGTTCGGGTGATCAACGGCGGCCCGGCCAAGCCGTCTGACAAGCCGCCGCGGCCATTCGAAGCTGGCGTCGATGAGCGACCCACGCTGGTGAGCAATGTCGAGACCCTGGCCAATCTGCCTTTCTTACAGGGCCATGGCGCAGCGGCGTTTCGCGCGCAGGGCACATCGCTATCGTCGGGCACTTTCCTAGCCACCATCACCGGGGCCGGCCGGCCCCCCGTTCTCTATGAACTTCCGCATGGCTTACCGTTCACTGAACTACTTGCCCTGCATGGTGTTTCGCCTGATGAAGTGCGCGGAGCGCTGATGGGTGGCTATTTCGCCGGCCTGCTCAACCGCACCGTTCTGGAAACTTCGCTGGACCACGAGACGATGCGACGCCTCGGCAGTGGTCTGGGCTGCGGCGCGATCTCGGTGATCACCGACGATTGCCCCGTTGCCGTCGCCGCGTCGGTGCTGGCCTACTTCGATCGCGAAAATGCCGGGCAATGTGGGTCGTGCTTCAACGGGACGGCCGCGATGGCTGCCGCCGCTGGGGCCTTGCGCGACGGCGCCGCGACGAAAGAAGATGTCGGCCGATTGCGCCGCTGGTCGGTGCTGCTGCGTGGACGCGGCGCCTGCGCGACGCTGGATGCCGCCACCAATGTCGCCGCCAGCCTGCTCGATCAATTCCCGGGCGAAGTCACCGTGCATCTCGACGGCACTTGCCAGGACTGCACCGGCGGCGCCTTCCGCGCCGACCGTCCCTACCAGGCGGAAGCGGTGAGGCAAGCATGAAGATCCGCCTGGACCGCACCGTTTGCGATGGCTTCGGTATCTGCGCCAAGCACGCGCCCGGCTACTTCTCGCTGGACGACTGGGGGTACGCGGCCCTCATCGGGGACGGCACCGTGGCCGAGCCAGATCACGATGCAGTCATGCGGGCGCTCTTGGACTGCCCGGTGCACGCCATCACCGAGATCGGTGAGCACCGATCCCGCGCCGCTGCGCCGCCGCTCACCGACGCGGAGGACCCCGCTGAGCATCTCAAAACCGAAGAGAACGAAGCCGAGTGGGGATTCACGCGTTGAGCTTTCCCCGCTCTGACTTGTAGCGTTCATGCAACTCACCTTTGACGCCGAGGTGGAGGCCTTCCGCGCGGAGTTCGTCGGCTTTCTCACCGAACATCTGCCGACGGAAGCACAAGCCGCGGACCGACCTTCGTCGACGTCGCACGTGCCCGAATGGTCGCGACGCTGGCAGCGGCTCCAGTTCGACCACGGCTGGCTGCTGCCCGGAAACCCACCCGAATTCGGCGGGCGCACCGCCAATATCCTGCAGCAATTCGTGCACCGCGAGGAACTGTCGCGCCGGCGGATCTATCACTGCTTCAATCCCCAAGGCGTCGGCATTATCGCGGCATCGCTGCTGTCGTTCGGGACCGAGGAGCAAAAACAGCGCTGGGCAGTGCCGATTCTGCGAGCGGATATGACCGCGTCACTGGGCATGAGTGAACCGGGAGCCGGCTCCGACCTGGCCGGGCTCCGGACACAGGCGGAATTGGTCGGCGATGACTTCGTGGTCAACGGGCAAAAGGTCTGGACCTCAGGAGCCCATGACGCCGACGTCATTCTGACATTTGTTCGCACCGACCCAACTGCCGTCCGGCACAAGGGAATCAGCGCGCTGCTCATCCGCACCGATACTCCCGGGCTGGTGTGTCGCCCCTTCGCATCGGTCTATGACCGCGACGATCTGGATTTCAACGAGGTCTTCTTCAACGACGTCCGGGTGCCCGCGGAAAATCTCGTCGGCCCGCTTAATGGCGGCTGGCAGGTCGCCAACGGCTCCCTCGGTCATGAACGCACCTTGATGTGGATGGCGTTCGCGAACCGGCTCGAGCAGCTTCTCGAGGACTACCGGCCGGCGGACGCGGTGAACGCAGACCACTACGCCACCATTGCGATGGACTATTGCGCGCTGCGGCTACTTGGCTCTGCGGCGCTGGGCCGGGCGGCTCGCGGTGACGTCGACGTGGCGGGCCTATCCGTGCTGAAGGTCTTGGGTTCGGAAGCCGAACAGAACGCACTGCGGCATGCCCTGGACGCGGCCGGGGCCGACGGATTGCGCGACAAGGTGCTCACCGCGCCGTATAACCCGTACGCCCCCAACGTATTCACCGCCAGCTGGTTCACCCGCTACATCAGCACGTACGCGGGGACAATCGCGGGTGGCACCTCCGAGATTCAGCGCAATATCATTGCTCAGCGAGTGCTAGGTCTACCGTCGCGCTAGCGCACTGCGGAGATCACAACGTAGGACACAGTGACGACAGAAACTCCTGGGTCCGAAGTCGCGATTCGGTCCGTTCCGTTGCGTCCTTGCCCAACGGGACAATTCGCGCCGCGAGGTCGGTAGCACCCGCGTCGCGGTAGCGGCGCAGCCGAGCGAGGATGGTCGACTCATCCCCCGCCGCCATCGTGTCGCCGACGTCCTCGGCGTCACCGTGCTCGAGCAGTCGCACGTAGTTCGGCGAGAAATCGGCATGCCCGAGCACCTCGCTGGCGTAGGCGCGAGCATCGTCTGTGTTGTCGTTGGAACAGAGTGCGATCGGAACACCGGCGACGATCCGTGGCGTGGGCCGCCCGACCCGGGTAGCCGCCGCGGTGATGCGCGGAACGACGTGGTCGCAGATCGCCCGCTCGTCCGCCATCCAGAGAACAGTGCCGCCGGCTCGCTCGCCGGCGAGTCGCAGCATCGTCGGCCCCAGCGCGGACAACAAGATTGGAACCTCGTATGTGTCGGTGACATCCACCGTCGCGTGGACACGATAGCTGCCGTTGTCGACGTCGACATTCCCCGGTCCGGCGAACGACGCGTCGAGCACGTCGAGGTAGTCGCGCATCAAGCGGGCCGGGCGATCGTAGTCCAATCCGAGTTGGCCATTGACGATCCAATGGTGCGACGGCCCGATACCGAGCGTGAACCGCCCGCTGCACGCGATCTGGGTGGTCAGGGCTTGTTGCGCCATGATCAACGGATGCCGGGTCTGAATCGGAACGACCGCCGTTCCGATTTCGATGCGATCGGTTGCCTGGCCGATCAGCGTCACGGCGGTCATCGCGTCGAGGTAGCCGGGAACCTGGGGCATCCAAAACGTGGTGAAGCCGCCGCTTTCGGCCGCGGCACCGTCGGAGATCAGCCCGGCCAGCCGGTCGGCACGCGGGCGCTCCTTCTCGGAGCCGACCATCAAGCCGATGCGCATGCGACCCAATTCCTACGGGACATAGCGATCCCAGTCATACGGCACCACAGCGAAAAACGGTGCGGCAAACAAAGGTTGGATGCCTTGGTCGGCCCAACGGGCCGCCAGCACCGGCCGCAGCCGTTCCGCAGTGGCGATCGGATCATCATCGAGAAAGCAGTACGTGATCGACTGATTGCCTTGAGCGCTAGCCAGGTTGGCGTCGACCCGGCGCGATAATGCGGACCAGACGCCGGCCACACCCTCGACTTCGACCAGCGGGTTCGCCGCTGCCGATCCCCGCTCGACCAACAGGAAGGCGCCTCGCACGGGTAGCCAGGGCAGCACATCTGACCCGACCTTGACCCGGGGCGCGGCCGCTCGGCTCTGGACGTCGTACACACCGCGCTCCACCGGTGGCAGCAACGGGAGTTTGCGCCCGGCGTTCCCGAGTGCCGTTGACAGCTCGTTGAAATCGTGAAGTCCGGCCGCATCGGTGAAGAAGTACGTCATCACATGGTCGACCGCGTCCAACCGCCCATCGTTGACCGCACGTGCGGAGCGGCAGGCCGGCGTGGACACCAGCCGCAACGAGGCGCGCACCGCGGCCAGCCGGTGTTGCTCCGGGCGGTGGTCAAGGGTGTGCCAGCGCAGGTACTCGGCGTCAGTTCCGTCGGGATGGCGAGTCGCCATGGAGACGAACAGCGTGGTGATCTCTCCCCGCCCGGTGGCAAGGACCTCAGCGACCTCGTCGGATGGCGTGCCGGGAAGCTGCATCGCGTACGTCCTCAAGGTCTCGTCGAATCATGCTGGGGCAGGGGGATTTCAGGGTGGCGGGCCTCGATCATGCGCCGGAAGCCGTCACGCCAGGGCACCGTCGTGCGGCCGAGGACCTCGTGCATGTGGCTGACATCCGGCCACAACGGCGTGTGCGCTTGGGCCGTGTACTCGAAGATCGGCTCGACACCGACCAGCTCACCCATGAATGTGCAGTAGTCCTCGACACTGACCGTCTCGCTGCCGGCCCAGTTCACCACGACTGTCGGCACCGCGGCGACTTGCATGGCGCGGATGCCGAGTTCCACGTAGTCGTCTTCGTAGATGGGGTTGTAGTTGTTCGGCTTGTCGGGATGCAGCCGAATTGGCCTGCCCGCCAGCATCGCATCGAGACGATCGGCGGGCGCCCCGCCCTGCGGACCATACGTCGAACAGATCCGGATGATGGTGAGCGGAATCCGATACTGCCGGGTGATCCACGTGCAAACTGCCTCTGCGGCAACCTTTGACATGCTGTAGTTCGCGCGCAGGGGCACCCCCGGCGGATCGGACTCGGTCAGGGGCCGCTGCCCCTGGTAGGCGTAGATCGAGCCGGTCGAACAGAAGACGAAACCCTTGGCGGCACGGCAGTGGTAAAGCAATTCGCCGGACATCTGCGCGTTGGTTTCGACGCAACGATTCCAGTCGTCTGCGCCAGGATCCACGGCCGCGTGGAAGACGTAGGTGAAGTCGTCAGGGAGACCGGAGAAGTCGCCGGTGCTGATGTCCAGCGCCACCGGTTTGATGCCGGCGCCGACGAGTCTTTCCCGGGCTGCGGGTTCTTTCAGGCGGGCAGCGCCCCACACTTCGTTTCCCGCCGCTGCCAGGGCGCGCGCGATGGGGAACGCGATCTTGCCCGTCGCCCCGGTGATCAGGATCTTCTCCGCGTCGAGCAACAAGCCCTCCCAATGTGAAGTACTTGATATCTCGTTTGGAGCATAACGCCCGGCCGATCGGAAATGGCACGGGTGGTCGGCTCGATGTGGTGCCGCCCCCGGACGTTGCTCACGTGGTCGTGGCGGTCTCAACGGAATAAGCTGAAACGAACCAAGGTCGGGATGGCCCAACGGGAGGCCCACCATGAAGGGGTTTGTTCGTCGTTTGACAGCCGCCATCGCGGTCGTCTTCGTGGCAATGGCGGTTGCGGTGATCGCGACGCCGGGTATCAGCTCGGCGCAGTGCGATCCCAAAATGTCGTGGAATGAGGCGACCGGCGAGTGCAAACAGCCAGCGGCGCCGCCAGCGTGGTACACGCCCCCGCCGCCCTACGCGCCGTCATTCGCCGGGCAGGATGTGCCGCCCCCGCCGCAATGGACGGGGACCCAGCCGCCATGGCCCTGGTGGGCGCCGCAGGCCCCTATGTGGAGCACCGGCTTTCACCAGTGGGGCATTTACGTGGGCGGCGTCTGGGTGCCGATCTGAGCCGCTTTCCCAAAAGTTAGCTAGCTGGTGGCGCGCGGCGCCTTTACCCGATCTTGACCATGTATTGAATCGCCCCACCGACGATGGGCAATGTGAGTACGCTTCCATGGGTGGAACTGGGGGTTTTGGGACCTCTCCAGGTCCGGCAAGACGGAGCGCCCGTCACTATCCCGGGCGCCAAACCTCGCGCCACCCTCACGATGCTCGGGTTGCACGGCGGTTCCGTTGTCTCAGCCGACACCCTCGTCGAGTTGCTCTGGGGCGAGGATCCGCCTCGCACCGCAGCCAAAGCCCTCCAGACCCACATCTCCTCGCTGCGTCGCACCCTCGGTGACGGCTTTGTTTTGACGGCGGGAGCGGGTTGGAGCCTGGCCGAGAGCGAGGTTGATGCCGCGCGCTACAAATCGGCGGCCCGACTCGGGCGCGATGCCGCTGCCGCCGGCGACATCAGCCAAGCGGTGGCCCGCTTCGAGGAGGCGCTCGCCCTCTGGCGCGGAGTCCCCGAACTGCCCGATGGCAGGCGCGGAACATCCGAGAAGACGCGGTGGATCGAGGGACATGCCGCGCTCGTGGAGGATCGGGCCGACGCGCTACTCGCGACGGGCCGCGCCGCGGAGATCATCGGCGAGCTCGAGGCCGCAGTGGCCGACGCGCCGCTGCGCGAGAGGCGTTGGGGCCAACTGATGCTCGCCCTCTACCGGGCCGGCAGGCAAGGTGACGCCCTTGGCGCTTATCGGCGGGCCCGGGCGCTGCTCGCCGACGAACTGGGGGTCGACCCGGGACCGGATCTTCGCCGACTCGAGGCAGCAATCGTCGGACAGGACACTGCGCTCGAAATCCCTGCCGCACAAGATCTTCGGTCGGTGACGCGCACAGTGACCTTCCTGCTGACCGACATCGAGGGATCCACGGCTGCCTGGGAGGCCGAGGCCGGCGCCATGGCGGTGGCGCTCGCGCGCCACGACGAGCTCGTCGAACAGGTCGTCACGTCCCGCGGCGGCCGGCTGATCAAGACGCGTGGCGAGGGTGATGCCACCTTCTCAGTCTTCGAGCGGGCCTCGGCGGCTGCGGCCGCCGCTATCGAGCTGCAAGACGCAATCTTCCACGAACCGTGGGGCCTCCAAGACCCGATGCGTATCCGCGTTGCACTGCATACCGGCGAAGTGGAGCTGCGCGACGGCGACTACTTCGGTCGGGCGGTTAACCGAGCTGCACGCCTGCGGTCGCTGGCGATAGGCGGCCAGATCCTGTGCTCTGGCGCCATCGCCGAGCTCGTCGTTGACTCGCTGCCCGACGACCTCGTGCTGGCCGACCTAGGGATGCGGCAGCTTCGCAACCTGGCCCGCCCCGAGCACGTTTTTGAGCTGCGGATGGAAACGGCGAGCGACGTGCCTCAGACACGGACGGGTGATGAGCCCCTTGAGCGGCCGGGCCTCCCAGCGGTGCTGACCGGCCCCGGACCGTTCGTGGGGCGCGGCCGTGAGCTCGAGGGGCTGGTGTCCGCCTGGCAGACCGCGCTGGCGGGCGGCACGCATGCGGTGCTGATTGCCGGCGAACCAGGAGTAGGCAAGACGCGTTTGGCCGGCGAGTGGTCCCGGCAGGCCTATCAATTAGAAGCGATCGTGCTCTACGGCCGCTGCGATGAAGATC
This sequence comes from Mycobacterium sp., assembly GCA_035996225.1. GTDB lineage: Bacteria > Actinomycetota > Actinomycetes > Mycobacteriales > Mycobacteriaceae > Mycobacterium. The sequence goes on from DASYJS010000420.1 coordinate 19,998, forward strand.
TCGGTGCGCCCTACCAGCCTTTCGCGGAGGCGCTGCGTTCGCTCATGCCATGCCTCGGCACCAGCCGGCTCCGCCGAATGCGTGGCGTTGAATCCTTGCTTCCTCTGGTTCCCGGGCTGACCGAAGTCCTCCCCGATCTGGCCGCGCCAACCCGCGCCGACCCGGAAACCGAACGCTACGCGCTGTTCGACGCCGTCGTCGCACTGTTTGAAGTCGCCTCCGCCGGCGCACCCGTTGTGCTGATCCTCGACGACCTGCACTGGGCGGCCAAGCCCACGCTGCTCTTGTTGCGGCATCTGCTGCGCTTCGGCGATCGCGCGCGCGTGCAGATCGTCGGCACCTACCGCAGCACCGACCTCGACCGTTCCCATCCGCTTGCGGCGATGCTTGCCGACCTGCACCGCGGTGCGGGTTCTGGCACCGCCAACCGCCTTGCGCTCAGCGGCCTCGACGAAGATGACGTGACCGCATATGTGACCGAGGCCGGTTACAACGACGAAGAACTCGCCCGAGCGTTGGCGTCGGTAACCGGTGGCAACCCGTTCTTCCTCATCGAGGCCCTACGCCATGTGGACGAGACCGGCGGCGTGTGGGATCCGACCACCTTGCCGCAAGGTGTCCGGGAAACCGTGAGCCGCCGCCTTTCACGGCTTACGGCGGAGACGAACACAGCCCTCGCCGCGGCTGCGGTCGTCGGTAGCCGGTTCGCCCTGGACCTCGTGGAGAAGGTGCTCGAGGAGGATCTGGTTGATGCGTTCGACGAGGCGCGCAAGGCCGGCATCGTCATTGAAGAGCCGGGCGGCCGTTACCGGTTCAACCACGCCATCGTCCGACAGTCGCTGCTTGCCGAGCTTCCGTCGGTGCGGCGCCTGCGGCTGCACCAGCGCATCGCCTCGACGCTGGAGAACGAGCCCGGCGCCGACAACGAGCTGCTCGCTGAACTGGCGCACCATTACTTCGAATGTGCGTGGGCAGGAAATGCTGCCAAGGCTGTCGAGTACTGCCGACGTGCTGCGGACCAGGCGGTCGCTCGCCTCGCCTACGAAGGTGCCGCCGACCTCTACGGCCAGGCCTTGCATGCGCTGGAGGAGATTGACGACGAGCTGCCTGACCGCGACGACCAGGCCGGCGAGCTGCTGGTTGCGCGCTGCGAGGCTTTGCTGGCCGCCGGTGACGTGGCTTCGGCAGCAGGCGCGGTCTCCAAATTGCAGGAAGCGACGGTCAATTCGGCGCGACTGGCGCCGTGGGCTACGTGTTTCGACGGCCAGCTGTCGATGCTCATCCATCCCGAGCGACTAGACGAGGTTGAAGCCGCTTTAGGCTTGGCCGCCCAAAAACTGGCCGAATTAGACGATGCCGCAGGCGAAGCCAACGCCCATACCGTCCGGGCCGCGTGCTTGGCACGCCTCGGCAGAATCGGCGACGGCGAAATCGCGCTGGACGACGCCCTGACGGCAGCCCGGCGTGCGCGAGATCACCGCCGGGTCAACGCGGTGCTGGCCGGCGCGCCACTTGCAGCGCTGTGGGGCCCGAACCCGGTCCCGCGGGCGGGCGGGCGGTGTCTTGATGTGGTGCGGCTCTTGCGAATCACGACCGATTCACCGGCGGTCGAGGCGACATCGACGCGGTGCCAGGCTGTGTTGGAGGCCTTCCGGGGACGCGCCGAGGCGGCCCGACGGATGATCGACTCGGCGCGGCGTACGGTCACTGAGCTCGGCCTGCGTCATGCCCTTCTGGAAGTTGAGCAGTTTGCTGGCATTGTCGAGCTGATCGTCGACGATCCAACTGCCGCAGAGCCGCATTTCCGTCAGGCCTACAACGGCTTTCGCCGCATGGGTCTCGACTCCGACACCGCCGAGACTGCTGCGCTATTGGGTCGCACATGTCTCGCGCTCGACCGAGACACCGAGGCCGACGAATTATGTTTGGAGAGTGAACGACTCGCGGGCCACGCTTTGAAGGCGTCTATCGCTTGGCGGACTCTCCGGGCGCGGTTGCTTTCGCGCGGCCATGAACACGGCGAGGCTCGGCGGATCGCCGAGGCCGCCGTTGCACTGGCCGAGCGCACCGACGCATTGGTCGATCACGGCGATTCCTGTCTAACACTGGCAACGGTTTTGGGCGCTGCCGGCGATGCTGCGGGTGCGCGCACCGCAGCCGAGCGGGCCGTCGATCTGTATGAGCGGAAAGGCGCTGCGGCACTTGCGGAGAGAGCACGTCGCATCCTTGGTGAGCCGCATCTCCCATCGGTCCCTGTGCCACCCGAACCACCGCCGGTTGTCGAACTAGACAACGCATGCATACGCGCCGGCAAACGCGTGGCGGCTGCGGTTAATCGCCAGGCCTGGGATGAGTTCGAGCAACTATATGCGCCCGAGGTGTTCAGCGAGAGTAACCGGAAGGTCATTGGCTTTACACACGCTGCGGGCGCGATCGTCCAACCGGAAAACTGGGCACACGAGATCGGGCGCGTTCTAGGGGCGAGCGGCGTGCGCCTCACCGCGCACGATATCGCCGTGCGAGGCGAGCGCCTGGCTCTGGCTCGAATGGTGGTGGGCACTGCCGACGCGAGCCCCGGGGCGCCGCAGGATGAATTTCTTCAGATATACGGCATCGACGAAGAGGGTCGAATCTCCCTGCAGATCTGGTTCGACCTCGAAGACATGGATGCTGCGATCGCCGAACTCGACGCCGCGCATGCCCGGTTTGAGGACGAAGCACACCGTCAGGCGCGGCGGCTGGAAAACGCGGCAAGCCGAGCGGTCGAGCGCCACTCGGCGCACTTCGCGGCCCGCGACTGGGATGCGCTCGCGAAGGTCCTGGCCGACGACATCCTTATCGACGATCGACGGCGGGCCGTAAACGTAGGGATCAGGCGTGGTCGAGATGCCGAGATCGCAAACATGCGGGCAGTCGCCGAGGTCGGGATCACGTACACGGCGTTCGCCGTGATCGCCGCCCGCGGGGAGCGCCTCATCCTCATACGCGCCTCAGTCGGCGACGGCGGGTCCACCGAGTTCGCCACGGATGCGCTGAGCGTCGTCGAAATCAACTCCGACAACCAGATCGCGGCGATCGTCATATTCGAGCTGGACGATTTCGATTCCGCCGTTGCCGAACTCGATGCCCGTTACCTCGCCGGCGAAGCAGTCGCCCACGCGCGCACGTGGTCGGTGGTCACGGGAACCTTCGCCTCGGTCAGCCGGCAAGAGTTGCCCGCACTAACGCCCGACTGCGTGACCGCCGATCATCGCCGGGTGACTGCGTTCGCGCCCGGCGAGATGATCGCATACATCCGTGCCGGATTGGAAATCGGCCAAATTATCCGAACCTACGTCGAGGTTGTCCACCGGCTGAACGATCTGGGAGCGGTTTGCACCTATGCGGCGCAAGGTGTTTCGCGCGAGGGCTTCGACGGCGACTGGCGGGGGGTCAGCCTCGGGACGGTTAGCGGCGACATGGTTAACCGTAGTGAGCTATTCGACGAGGCGGACATCGACGCCGCACTCGCGAAATTCGACCAGCTGAGTCGGCCCGCGCCGGGGCTGGAAAACGCGGCCAGTCACACGGTCGAGCGCTATCTGGCGCACTTCGCAGCCCGCGACTGGGATGCTAGCGCGAAGGTACTGGCCGACGACATCTGTGTCGACGATCGCCGGCGGGTGGTAAACGCAGGGATCAAGCACGGTCGGGATGCCGAGATTGCAACCCTGCGGGCGTTTGTCGACGTCGGAATCACCTACTTGGCGTCCGTCGTTATCGCAGCCCGTGGGCAGCGTCTCATCCTGGCGCGCGTCTCGGGTGGCGAAGGCGGCGGGTTCGGGGAGTTCCTCGAAGAGGTGCTGGGCGTCGTCGAAATCAACTCGCACAATCAGATCGCGGCGATCGTCCTGTTCGAGCTAGATGACTTCGAGTCCGCCCTAGCCGAACTCGACACGCGGTACCTCGCCGGCGAAGCGGCCGCCCACGCAAACCTCTTGCAGCCCGTAATGGACACGGTGGGGGAGCTCAATCGTCACCAGCCGGGGCCGATGCTGGGGCGGCTTGCGTTTGCCGATCATCGACGCGTCCCCTTCGGGTCGGCGGAAGACTACGGGCGAGCGATCGAGGAGCTGTGGACACTGGTGCCCGACGCCCGCTATTGGACGAAGACCGTACATGCGCTCGACACCCATGGCCTTGTTTCCACCCTCGTCATCGAAGGGACCGACGCACACGGGAACGAATTGCAGTGGGGTCGCACCTTTTTGTTCCTCTCCGACGGACCGCAAGTGGAGGTTTACGAAGAGGACGGCGTCGACGCCGCCCTTGCCCGCTTCGAAGAACTGCGCCCGTTGGCGCGGCGGCTGGAAAATGCGGCAAGCCGAGTCGCCGAACGCGCCTTGGGCTACTTTGCGACCCGCGATTGGGAGGCGATTAGCCAGGTACTCGCCGACAGCTTTTCCTCAGACGATCGCCGTCGCGTCGTAAATGCCGGGCTCCGACGCGGAAGAGATGCCGAGATCGAAAACTGGCAGGCGGCCGCCGATGTCGGCTTCACGAACTTGACGTCGACGGTCGTTGCGATCCGGGGTGGGCGCCTCATTCTCACGCATCTTGAAGCCTCGGTCGGCGACCCCGAGGCGATTCGAGGCGACTTCCTCGTCGTCGTCGAGATTGATGCTGACGAACGGATCGTGGCATTCGTGGTGTTCGAGCTCGACGACTTCGATTCCGCCATAGCCGAGCTCGACGCGCGGTACCTCGCCGGCGAAGCGGCCGCTCATGCGGGCGCTTGGTCGGTCATCATGCAAGGTTTCGCCTCGCTCAACCGGCGCGAAATTCCACCGACGACGCCAGATTGGGTGAACATCGACCACCGGCGAGGGACATCAATCGCGACCGGTGAAATGGCTTCGCTACTCGACGCCGCGTGGAACGCCACGTCTGACCTGAGCAACTTCATCGAGGCGATACACCGGCTGGACGATCGCGGAGCGGTCATCACCCACGTGGCGAATGAGACCTCGCAAGATGGTTTCCACGCCGAGTGGCGGGTGATCAGCCTTCTGGCGTTAGATGGCGACTTGGTCAGTCGTTGCGAAGTATTCGATGAGGCTGACCTCGATGCTGCGGTCGCGCAGTTCGAACAATTGAGCCCGCCCGCACCGCATTTGGAGAACGTTGCAAGCCAGGTGTACGACCGAGTGAATGCGTACTTCGGGGCCCGCGACTGGGCCGCCACGTCAAAGGCGATGGCGCCGAACATGGTCGATGACGATCGTCGACGCATGCCGAATGCCGGCATCCGACGCGGCCGGGATGCCGAAATCGCCAACGTTCAAGCCGTCGCGGAACTCGCCGACAGTATTACGTCGACGGTCATCGCGACCCGCGGCGAGCGGCTTGCGCTATGTCGTACGTGCATCTTCGGGCGAGGCCAGCAATCTGAGGCATTCCGCATCGAATTCCTCAGCGTCGTCGAGATCGACGCCGACGAGCGGCTGGCGGCTCATGTGGGGTTCGAGCTCGATGATTTCGAAGCGGCCATCGCCGAGCTAGATGCCCGGTATCTCACCGGCGAACCGGCCGCCCACTCGCGCACATGGTCGGTGATCTCTGGCAGCTACGCGGCGATCAACCGACACGAGATGCCGTTGACCACGCCGGACTG
>DASYJS010000421.1:0-4534 GCA_035996225.1 Mycobacterium sp.
CCAGCGTCGCTGTTGAACTGTTTCGGCTGGTCCCGAACTCGGGTGCTAGCCTTCTGGGGCAACCGCGCCGATGTAGTTCAATGGCAGAACATCAGCTTCCCAAGCTGAATACGCGGGTTCGATTCCCGTCATCGGCTCCACGTCTAGCTGGGCAAACGTGGTCGGACATTGTTCGACTGTCGCCCCCCGGTACCCCGTCCATACCCCCGACGTACCTGATGTATCGCAGGCCCTCTTGATTCGAACAGGCGCCCCGCGCGCCGCGCATCGACCCGCCAGTCAACGGCGTCGGACGGCCCCGGCAGCACCGCAGGCCGCGCGATGAGGTCAAGGGCTACCCCGGTGACCGCATCGATTGAAACGTGGCCGGGGCGGTGGTTACCAATGCCCGGCTCCCCCGCCCTGGCTGCCCCGAGCCGCCGCCAGTAACGCGTACGGCTTCGATTTCGTGCCAGGTTGCCTCGCGGGGGGGCCGGGGCCGATTGTCAGCGGTGCGGGTCCGTCAGAATTCGCGGGGCATCATGTCAGCGAGTCGAGAGACGGCTTCGTTAGGGAAACCGTGGTCCGGCAGGGAGAGCCGGTCAAGAGCATGTTGTGAAGCAACCTTGTCGATGACGACGCACACCGAGTTCAGTTTCAGTTCTTGTTGCAGCCCTGACGTGCTGAGGCTGAATCATTTTGCGTCCCTTGTCTTTGGGCCGTCAGCCAGCGCGGCCCGCAGCTGATCACATTGGCTGGCGAAGAATGTCAACGACACCGGCGCGTCCGGCACGATCAAATCAAACGAGTGGAAGGCGCCGACCGCAATCTCGACGTGGCAAGGCGTGCCCGCCTCATTCAAGCGCCTGCCGTACTCGACGGCCTCGTCATGGAGCAAGTCCAACGAGCCGGTGCCGATCCAGGCCGGTGCCAGCCCGGCGAGGTCGGTGCGCCGCGCCGGGCTTGCGACCGCCGGGTCCGCGTCACCCAGATACCACCGCCAGGCTTCGCGGTTGTCACCCTCCGACCAGATCAAGCGACGGCGACCCGTGGCTTGACTGCCGGTGCGGTCGTCGAGGTTCGCTTGGGACAGCAATTGAAAGGCCAGCTGGATCTCGCCGCGATCGCGGGCCAGAAACGCCAATGCCGCGGCCAGCCCACCACCGGAGCTGAGACCGCCGATCGCGATCCGTGACGAATCTACCCAGGGTTGCTGCGCCAACCACAGCAGCGCCGCGTAGCTGTCTTCCAGCGGAGCGGGATATGGATGTTCGGGCGGCAACCTGAAATCGACGGCCGCAACCACGACGTTTGCTAGATGAGACAGCCTGCGGCAGAAGCCATCTTCCTGTCGCGCGCTGCCCATCACAAACCCACCGCCGTGGATCCACAGCAGCGCAGGCGCCGGATCAGCGAGGCGCGCGGGACGATGCAGGCGCACACTCACATCAGCACCGACCGCCACCACCGGCACGTCACGAACGGCGTTGATGCGTCCCAACAACGTCATCGCCGCACGCGGCACCGCCAGCCCACGGTTGAGGCCATAGCCCCTCGGCAGAATTCTGGCCGCGGTCCGCAAGGCAGGGTCCACATCAGGTCCCGACGTGAACGAGGTCACTGCTGGCTGGTCTCGTCGAGATCATGCAGACCGTCTTCGATGTCGTTGATAATTCCCATCAAAACGAGCATGCCTGCGATGATCGCAGCTAACACAGCGCGACGCGGTCCTTCCGTGTCATTGGCAAACCAGGCAGCGGTGCCAAGCCCGCTGGGTGGGCGGCCAAGTAGGGAGCCTTGATTGGCGTCGTCGCTACGACGGCCTTGCTTCGCGATCGCCCGTCGAAGACCTCGCTGGCGTAAATGTCGGGCTCTTTACTCATGCAGTCCAGGTATTGGCAGACCCCAACACTTCTCAGCGTGTCGGCGCGTGTGTGTCTTTGTACCCCGCCGGTACCCCCGACTGTGCCCGTACCGCGAGCGAACGGACTGCGTTCGGTGTGCGTACCGGAGTGCATTTGACCAGCGCAAACGCGTGCCATCACTAGCCCGTCGACCAGCGGTTATCGCTCACCCGTTCGACCGTGGAAACGGCTTCCCAAGCTGAATACGCGGGTTCGATTCCCGTCATCGGCTCCACGAAACACCAGTCGCTTTGAGCTATCGAAATCATGCGCCAATGGAAATATTCAACCGTGGTTTGACCGTCGATTGGCCAAACGTCCTACCGTAATCCGTTTGCTGTGTGCAGGAAATCCGCGCAGCGTTCGCCGATCATGATCGAAGGGGCGTTGGTGTTAGCGCGGGGAATCTCGGGTAGCGCCGACGCGTCGGCAACCCGGAGGTTGTGGACACCGCGAACCCGCAGCTTCTCGTCAAGGGGGCTGTCGGTGTCACTGCCCATCGCGACGCTGCACGCCGGATGGCTCGTAGTTTTCGCAGTGTTTCTGATACACGTCGCGATATCCGCGCCTTCGCCGGGAAGGAGCTCACGCTCAACGGTCGATGCGATCGGCTCGGTGGCGATGATCTCCCGGGTGCGCTGGACCGCGCGCACAAGTGCCTCGACATCTTCGCGCTCGCTGAGCATGTTCAGTTGGATCGCCGGTGGTACAGCGGGATCCGATGAACGAATCAACACACTTCCGCGGCTCTTAGGTGTCCAGTACGAATGGCCAACCGACAACGCCGGCGCAAATCTTCCCCCACGGGGTTCGGCCCTGGCATCGGCGGGGGTGAAGATCAGCTGAACGTCACATGCCGGGGCGTCTTCCGTCGACCGGATATGAGCTAGCGCCTCGCCGCCATTACTGGTGAGCTTGCCACGGCGACATAACAGCCACTGCAGCAACCACTTTGGGCTCGCGACATCCGCGAGGCCGACATAACCGGGTGCGAGCGCCCATACGGACCAGGTGAGCGGGTGATCGGTCAAGCCTTGACCCACACGGGGGCTGTCAACCAGCGGGGTGACCCCGACCCGACGGAGGTGATCCGCTGGACCGATACCTGACACCTGCAGCAGCTGCGGTGTGCCGAAAGCGCCGGCGCTCACGACGACCTCCTGGTTGGCGAAGACCTGTTGCGCACGTCCGCGATGGCGATATTCGACTCCGACGGCACGACCGTTGCGGATGATCACGCGATCAACCAAGGCTTTGGTGAGAACGGTCAGATTCTTCTGGTGTCGTAGGTATCCGCGCGCCGTGCTCCAGCGCTGGCCATTGTGGATGTTGACCGGCGTGATCGCCGCACCATCAAGTTCTGGTCCGCTCACGTTATCGCTGGCAGCGACGCCTGCGACTCGCGCTGAGGCGACGAAGCGATGGGACAGCTCGTCGGGGTATGGCGAGCGGGTGATGTGCATCGGCCCCTGTTCGATCCGCGCGAACACCGGAGCCACGTCATCCCAGCCCCAGCCGGGCAGCCGCCAGCCGTCGTAGTCCAGATTGCTGCCCTTGATCCAGAACATGGCGTTCATCGCACTGCAGCCGCCGAGCACCCGACCACGCGGTTGGGCGATCCGCCGATTGGCACAGCCGGACTCCGGTTCGGTCTCGTACGCCCAGTCCAACGAGGTCCCGTACTGAAGGGGCGCGAGCAGTGGCGTCTTGATCGTCAGACGTCGATCAGAGCCGCCGGCTTCGATCAGCAGCACACTCGCCGACGATTCGGTCGCCAATCGTCCAGCCACTGCGCAACCGGCCGATCCGGCACCGACCACGATGAAGTCGAAACCCGTCATAGCTTTTCTCATGAGTGGGACTATCCGATGGCGGCGACGGGGGGCCATCGGCCAATTGGCCTAAATCAACGGTGGCCGGACGCGTATATACGCATGCCCATGGCTCAACAATTGGCGATTTCGCGGATGTTTCGACGCTGCACGTCGCCCCATGCTGGCTAGCATGAGCGAAGCGAGCTGGAAGAACCCAGACATAGGCCCCGACATGAGCGAGCTTCCGACTGGAACGGTCACGTTGCTGCTGGCCGATGTCGAAGGTTCGACGCGGTTGTGGGAGACCCAACCCGAGGCCATGAAGGCAGCCTTCGAGCGCCTCGACCAGACACTGTCCGAAGCGGTCGCCACCCATGGTGGGGTGCGCCCCGTCGAGCAGGGTGAGGGCGACAGCTTCGTCATTGCATTCCCACGTGCGGCCGCCGCGATTGCGTGCGCACTCGACTTGCAGCGAGCACCGCTGGCGCCGATCAAGCTGCGCATCGGCGTGCACACCGGCGACGTCCATCTGCGCGACGAGGGCAACTACATCGGTCCGACGATCAACCGCACTGCCCGGCTGCGTGACCTCGCGCATGGTGGCCAGACGGTGCTCTCGGGCGCGACGGAACCGCTTGTCGTCGACCAGCTTCCCGCCGACGTCACGCTCGACGACCTCGGTAGCCATTCGCTGCGCGACCTGCCCCGGCCCGAGCGCGTGGTGCAACTCTGCCACCCGGACCTGCACAATGACTTCCCGCCCTTGCGTACAGCGAATGTTGTTGCGGCCGAGAATCTTCCGGTGCAGCTCTCCAGCTTCATCGGACGCAGAGGCGA
>DASYJS010000422.1:0-17438 GCA_035996225.1 Mycobacterium sp.
AGATTCCGCAGATGATCTCCGGGGTTGCCGGCGGTATCTCGGGCGCCATGGGCGGATTGCTCCAGCCGTTGAGCCAGATACCGCAGCAGGCTGCACAGATCGGGCAGCAGATGATGCAAGCGGGTATGGGCGCGCTGCAGCACGGCGCGGGGGCTGCCGAGGCTATTCCCGGTGAGCTGATGGGATCCACCAGCGGCGCCGGCGAGTCGGATGGTGGCGGTGGCGGCCTGGGCGGAGGCGGCGCCACCACACCGACTGCGATGCTGGGGCCGCTTCCTCCGCAGTCGGCCGGTACTGAGCCCGCATCGGCACATACGACTTCGCCAACGTCACCCAGCCCACAGGGGCCCCCGTCCGCACAAAGGGGTCCGATGGGCGCGATGCCGATGATGCCGCCGGGCGCCATGCACGGCGCAGGAGCGGGCAAAGACGAGAAGCCCGACACCAAACGCATTGTCGCGCCGTCAGTCAAGAACGGCGCTCCAGTCCAGGGGCGTATCACCACACCGCCACCCGGGCCCGAGGTCGTCAAACGCGTTGAGGGCAAACCGGTTGCAAGTCGGCGCATCATCTTGCCCGACCAAAAGCGCGATGACGACGATAAGGACGCGAGCCGCTAGTCAGGCCTCATCGGCGATTTGCGACGAGTTCGACGTCAAACAATTGCGCAGCAACGCTTTCGGCTACATTTTGCCGACTTGTCCTTGGTGTCCAGAAGATCTATTAGTCCCCAGATCCCACATGCAGATTGAGTACCGGTATTGCACCTGGACGATACGATGAGGCCGTGTCGAATTTGCCCCCCATACCTTCTGGACCACCGCCCTGGCCGCCGGTAAGGCCACCAAGACCAACGCCCGGGTGGACGACGGTCGCATTGACGACGCTTGCGTTGTTAGTGACCCTCGGCGTGGCTATCGTCGGCTGGTTTCGACCTGCGCCGGTCGAGCCGCCACCCGCCCCGACATACTCGAAGCAACAAGTCTCCGACGCCAAGACAACGTTGTGTGCTGCTTACGAGCAGGTACGCAAAGCCGGAGATGCGGCAGGTGCCCGAAACGGAGGCACTGATCCGACAGCGCTGCTCGCGGTGGCAACGAGCTCGCGACAAGTCTTCGATACAGGCAGTCGCTATCTCTCGACAAAGCTTTCCGAACTGCCGGCAACTCCACCTGATCTCGAAGCGGCGGTACGGAAGCTGGCCGGTATCTACCAGCAGCTCGCAATTGACTACCTCGCCGAAGCGCCTGATTCCGAGACAGACCCTTTAGTTCGCGCGGGCACTGACGCACACACAACGATCGAAAACCTCTGCAAATAACGGTCAGCTGCTCCGGGCGCGGTCTCGTTTATGCTGATCGAAGATTAATAGTCAAATGACAAAGAACTAATGGCACCTTCCACGGGAAGTAAAATTGCGAACAAATCAAACACTCATTGATTTGCCAACACCCCGAAATGACCGTCCTGGCATCACGCTCGCGTGTGTCCCAAGGCCAGCTATAAGTTGACATGCCAATGCACTGCCGTTGGAACAACGGAGGTGACTATCGGTATCGCAATGCGACGCTACGATTGAGACTGTGTCGGACCTGCCTCCACCCCCACCTGCGCCGTCATTCGCGCCCCCCTGGCCGGCCGCAGGCCCATCCTCACGCAGGCCGCAGTGGCCGATGTTCGCGTTCCTCCTCGTCGCCCTGCTGGTGACGCTTGGTGTCGCGATAGCTGGCTGGTTCCGGCCTGTGCCAGCTAAGTCCCCGACTCCAACGGCATACAACGATCTACAGGTCGCCGAAGCCAAGGGCAAGGTCTGTGCTGAGCATTTAAAGGTCCACAATGCGATCAAGGCGAGCACGAGCCGAGATATGGGCAGCGACCCCACGGCTCAGCAGGTCTACGCGCTGGCTGGTCGACAAGCGCTTCTCGCAGGAAGTGAATATCTTCGGGCTGCGCTTTCCGCCCAACCAGCAACACCAAACGAACTCGCAACAGCTATCCGAAAACTAATAGATCTTTCTCCAGAACTCACCGTGGACTATCTGAATAGCACTTCTGTTTCTGAAATGGAGCCGACGGTGCATGCCGCCGATGAGGCTACGTTGACGGTTGAAAGACTTTGCAAATGATTTTTCCTTCTGGAGAATACTCAATCCCCATTGTTGGTGATCAATGGGTGGACGACCAAGATCTGATGGCACTTTCACATGGCAAGACTAATCGTGGAAATATTAAGACAGGATTTTCCAATTTTGCGGATATGCTGCGTAATGCCCAATCCGGTCCGCTAGCCGATCAGCGGGGCCACACAGTGGACGACCTTCGCAATTCGTACCGACAGGGCGAAGATCAAGCGCGGCAGGTTGCTCAAAAGAACGGCGTTAAGGAGAACGCGTACGGCAGCGTCTACGACAGCATGGTGAGCCTCCAGCACGATCTGACCAACGTGGCCAAGGAGGGTAACGAGCGGATCAAAGAGATACAAGATTCCAAAGAGCCCGTAGAAGCGAAGGTGACGCAGATCGTCGCTGCAGTACACGAGTATCGAGCCCTGGCCAACATGGCTGCAGCAAAATACTCCGGCAATTTATTCGATGCGATGCAGCGGATCCTCGATGCAGAAGGAACCGGGCAGTCGGCCCGCCAGTTCGCACAGGCTCATGGCCTAGATGTCGGCCAGATGTTCAGACAACCCCATAATGACGAGGATCTCGAAGGCCGGGTGCGTAGCGCACTGAACCGACATGACTCACCGATGAATTTGGCCAATAGCGCCAATCTCCCGCCCACGCAGGCTCCCCCTGCTCCTGACTCGCCGATGCCTCTGACACATAGTGCGAATATTCAGCCTGGGAGCCCTCCTCCAGCTCCGGCGCCCGCTGGCACCCCGTCACCGATGAAACTTGCTAGTAACGCGAAACTTCCAGCGCCGCAAGCTCCACCAGCCGTGCCGGCGCCAGCCGCGGGGCCAATACCGCCTGCGGCCACGCCGTTTCACGGTGGCACCTCGTTACCGGGAGCGCCGATGGTGGGCGCGCCTAGGTCGGGTCTACCGGCAACCGGAGCCACATCCTTAACTGGCTCACCAGTCGCGCCCTCCAGTCCGGTCCAACCGGTCACCCCGGCCGACTTGATGCACAGCTTCGACGAGGGCATGCAGGCAGGCAACGCAACCGCTGATGTGGTGCCGCCACCTCAGTTGCCACCCGCAGAGCCGCAGGCCCCGACGGCCCCCACCGCTGGCATGGGAAACGTCCCCGTCAACGCGCCGGCATACGATTCGCCGCCGCCCGTCGCACACGCCGCAGCTCCCGATGCGACACCGCCACCCCAGGTCGTCGCGGGATCCGCCGCCCCGGCCGCGCCATCAGCTGCGGGTCCGCTGCCGGCTTACGCCTCCGACATAAGGCCAACGATCCCCGCAGCCTCCGCCCCGGTTCTCCCACCGAGCACACCGCCGTCGGCGATGCCGGGTTCGGCACCTGTGCAACCGTCGGCGGGGCAAGGGAGCCCCGCTCAGCCCGCGGTCGTCCGTCAAGCGCCCCCGCCCGCGCCTCCATCGTCGCCGTCGAGTCTGGGAACCGAGGCTGTCGCGGCCACCGCGACCGGAGCGATCGCCGGAGCCGCATCGGCCAACGCCACTGAGCGGGCACGCCTAGAGCGACTAGTGGCCGCGGTGGCCCGCCAGCAACCCCGACTGGCCTGGGCCGCCGGAAATCGCCCTGACGAAACCACTGTGCTCACAACCGATCTCGCCAGCGGCTGGATCCCGCCGGGCATCGAGCTCCCCGCCGCCGTCACATTGCTATCCCCGGAACGACGCCGCGGCGACCTGGAAACCCTGCTCGGCGAAGTCACTGTCGCCACCGGCTACACCCCGATCCACTACATACCCGAAGAGGACGAGCCGATCCCCACCTCGCCACGCCCCCGGCACGTGGCCGACATCGACGACCTCGGCTGGGAGCTCAACCAAGCGACCCAGTGGCGCGATGGCCTACCACGACTGGCCCATACCCTGGCCAAAGCCGCCTCCAGCGGTACCGGGGTGCTGGACAGAGAGGTCGACCTTCTGCAGACGCATCTCCGCGAGGTCAGCACGCGCGTATTGGACAGCTACCCCGAGCAGGTCGACTTTCACGACATCGGCAACTGGCAGCTGCTGGCCGCCATCGACGCGCTGGCGGCCGGCGATAAGCCGGCGGCCACTTATCACTTCGCCTGGTTCCAGGCCTGCAGCACCACGATTGGACAAGCCCAGCACTGACGGAAGGGGTGACGGTGTTCGTCGACACTGGATTACTGCACTCGGGGGGAAGCCAGTCTCACCGCGCGGGTGGGCACGCGCAGGACGCGGCCGATCGGCTGTCACGGGGACCGCTGATGTCGGGAATGTTCGGCGGATTTCCCGCCGCCGAGGAGTTCAACGAAGCGGTCAGCGTGTCCCACGGTAAGCACGTGAAAGGCCTGCAGGCCCATGGGGAATCACTGACTGCGATCGGCGGCAAGGCGTTTCAGGCCGTCACGGAATTCACCGACATGGAGGAGCACAACACCGCGGAACTGCGGGCCGTGCGACCCACCTCCGGTCCACAAGCACTCCTTTAAGCCCCTTCGGCCACGGGCACCACAATCAACTCGTGCGGACGGTTGTTAACGGCCAGCGCGCCGTCCTCGGTCAAAACGACGATGTCTTCGATTCGGGCGCCCCAGCGGCCCGGGAAGTAGATGCCCGGTTCGATCGAAAAGGCCATTCCCGCAGCCAAAGGCAGGTCGTTGCCGCTGACGATGTAGGGCTCCTCGTGCACCGATAGCCCAATCCCGTGGCCGGTGCGATGCACGAAAAACTCCGCGAGCCCGGCTTGGGCCAACACATCGCGGGCAGCGGCGTCGACTTGCTCGGCGGTTACTCCCGGACGAACCGCGTCGACCGCCGCCCGCTGGGCCCGCTGCAGCACCGAGTACTGTTGCGCTACATCGTCTTCAGGATCGCCAATGCTGTAGGTGCGCGTCGAGTCGGAGTGGTATCCGGGCTCGTAGGATCCCCCGATGTCGACGACGACAATGTCACCGACCTGCAGTTCGCGATCCGAATAACTGTGGTGCGGATCGGCTCCGTGCGGGCCGGAGCCGACGATGATGAAGGACACCTCCGAATGCCCTTCGGCGACAATGGCTTCGGCAATGTCGGCGGCGACGTCGGCCTCGGCGCGGCCCGGGATCAGGAACTCCGGAACCCGGGCGTGCACCCGGTCGATTGCCGAGCCGGCCTTGCGCAGCGCGTCGATCTCGCACTCCTCCTTGATCATCCGCAGCGTGCGCAGTATGTCGGTGGCCAACACCGGTGACACACCAAGCACTCCGGCCAACGGCAACAGATGCAGCGCCGGCATCGAATCGGTGACGGCCGTCGAGGCAGGAACGCCACCCAACGCCGCACTGACCATCTGGTAGGGATCGTCGCCGTCGACCCAATCGCGCACCGCCAAGCCCAGTTCCGTAATGGCCGATCCCTTGAGCGAGGCCAGCTCCAGCCGCGGCACCACGACCGTCGGGTCACCGGAGGCCGGCACCACCAGCGCGGTCAGCCGCTCAAACGTCTGAGCGCGCGAGCCGCTGAGATAGCGCAGGTCATACCCCGGCGTGATCACCAGGCCGTCGAGACCGGCATCGGCAGTCGCGGCGGCCGCCGCGGCCAGCCGGCGGGCATAGACCGCGGCATCGAATCGGTGAGAATCCATGCAACCGAGGCTAACGTGCGCCGCCGAGCGCCGACTTGTCGTGGGAATTCCGGGGAGTAGTCAACAACAAGTCGACGTTCGGCGCCGTGAGACCATAGCCGGCATGCCTGCACCTTTGTTGCTGCTCGACGGCGCCAGCATGTGGTTCCGCTCGTATTTCGGGGTGCCGTCGTCGATCACCGCTCCCGACGGCCGACCGGTCAACGCCGTCCGGGGATTCATCGACTCGATGGCCGTGGTCATCACCCAGCAGCGGCCCCGGCGGCTGGCGGTGTGCCTCGACCTGGATTGGCGCCCGCAGTTCCGGGTGGACCTGATTCCGTCGTACAAGGCACATCGGGTGGCCGAGCCGGAACCAGAAGGCACGCCCGACGTCGAGGAAGTGCCCGATGATCTGACGCCACAGGTCGACATGATCATGCAGCTCCTGGACGCCTTCGGGATCGCGACGGCAGGTGCCGAGGGTTTCGAAGCCGACGACGTGCTGGGCACGCTGGCAGCCAAGGAACGCAAAGACCCGGTCGTCGTGGTCAGCGGGGACCGCGACCTGCTGCAAGTGGTGGCCGACGATCCCGTCCCGGTTCGGGTGTTCTACCTGGGCCGCGGCCTGGCCAAAGCCACCCTGTTCGGGCCCGCCGAGGTTGCCGAGAACTATTTCGTGCCGGCGGATCGGGCCGGACCGGCCTACGCCGAGCTCGCGCTGCTGCGCGGTGATCCCTCCGACGGCCTACCGGGTGTGCCGGGCGTCGGGGAGAAAACGGCCGCCACTCTGTTGGCTCAGCACGGCTCGCTGGATCAGATCCTGGCCGCCGCACATGACCCGAAATCCAAGATCGCCAAGGGGTTGCGGGCGAAACTGCTGGCCGCGACGGACTACATCGACGCCGCCGCCCAGGTAGTACGGGTGGCCACCGACGCACCGATCACGCTGTCGACACAAACCGACGAGCTACCGCTGGTGGCTGCCGACCCGCAGCGCACCGCCGCGCTGGCGACCGAATTCGGCGTGGGGTCCTCGATAACCCGACTGCAGAAAGCGCTCGACTCGCTGCCGCAGTGACCCGCTACTGCGGCCGGCCGACCTCGTAGGTGCCCTTGTCGTCCTGGAAAGTCACCGTCACGTGCTTCTGAGCTCCGTCGATGCTGACGGCGCAGTCGAACGTGCCGCCCTTCTTCACGGTCGGGTCGCTGCCGTTGTTGCACTTGATGTCTTTGACGTTCTTTGCGCCATAGCCATTGGTTTCGTCGGTCAGAACCTGCTGCACACCGGTCTGAGCCTTGCTGACGTCCAGCTTGGTGGTGACGAAAAAGCCGGGCTCCCAGAAGCCGAGCACCAGCACGACCGCGATGAGCAGAAAGGCGATCGCCCCGCCCACGCCGCCGATCAGCGCCATCGAACGCTTCTTTTTCGGTTGCTCGTAGCCCGGGTATTGCTGCGGGTACTGGCCGGGCTGACCGTATTGGCTGGGCTGACCGTACTGGCCCGGCTGCCCATACTGACCGGGCTGACCTGGCTGGCCGTACTGACCCGGCTGGCCATACTGACCCGGCTGACCGTACTGGCCCGGCTGACCGTACTGGCCCGGCTGACCGGACTGGCCCGGCTGACCGTACTGCTCGGATTGCCCATAACCGGGCTGCGGCTGCTGAGGGTACTGCTGCTGGTACGCGTGCTCAGCCGGCTGCTGGTATTGCGGGTACTCGGCGGGCGGTGTGTAGGCGGGGGCCTGCCACGTCCCCTCCTGGGTTGGCGGCTGCTGTTGCCACGGCGAGCCCACCTGAGTCGGTTCCTGGGAGCGATCGCCACCCTCGCCGGGCGGTTGCCACTGCTGGCCCGGGTCCGATCCCTGCGGTCCGCTCATCGTCTCTCCTCAATCGCCTTGTGTCCTGGCCACGTAACGGTAGCTCGGGCCCAGCCTACCCGGCGTCAACTGCGACGACGCCGCGCCGAACATCGTTGATGGCGCGCTTTGCCGTGGCCCGCACTTCAGGGTCCGGCGCGGCATTGCGAACTTGGTCCAACAGGTCGAGCACCTGACGGCACCACCGTACGAAATCTCCGGCCAGTAACGGCGAACCGCTGCCGGTCGCGTCGGTCGCGGCCAGCGAGGCGGCCAGATCGCCGGTCCGGGCCCATTGGTAGATGACGTTGACAAAGCCGTCGTCGGGTTCGCGGCTCGGGGCGATGCGGTGCGTCTGCTCATCGGCGCGCAGCCCGAACGACAGCTTTGCTGTCTGATGCAGGGCCTGCCGCAAACGCGGCGTGGGCGCCTCGGCGGCAAAAGGGGCGCCGGGGCCGTCACCGCCGCGAGTTTCGTAGAGCACCGCGGAGACCACCGCGGCCAACTCGGCCGGCTTCAAGTCCGCCCACGCGCCGGTGCGCAGGCATTCGGCGACCAGCAGGTCGCTTTCGCTATAGATCCGGGCCAACAACCGGCCGCCGTCGGTGACTCGGGGATCAGTGGCGGAGCCCTGGATGTACCCGCGTTCGGTGAGCAGCCCGACGATCCGGTCGAAGGTGCGGGCCAGCGAGTTGGTGGCCGCGGCGACCTTCTTTTCCAGCTGCGCGTTGTCGCGTTCGAGGCGCAGGTACCGCTCGGCCTCACGCATCTGGGATTCGACGCCGGGGCTGTTGTGTGCGGGGTGCCGACGCAACTCTTCCCGCAACGACGCCAGCTCCGGATCGTGGAAGCCGCCGTCGGGATCCGCGCGGCGCCGGCCCGACGAAACGGCCAGCCCGGCGGCGGCCGACTGCAGCGCCGAGGCCAGATCCCGCCGCACCCTCGGCTGGCGGTGCTCGACCCGCTTGGGCAACGACATCGATCCGGCCGGCGCCGAAGCACCCGAATAGTCGGCCGAGGAAATCCGGCCCGCCCAACGGTGTTCGGTGAGCACCAGCGGCCGGGGGTCGTCGCCGTCGCGCGCCGACTCCAGCACCACCGCCAGCCCGTTGTGCCGGCCGTGGGCAATGGTGATGATGTCGCCGCGGCGCAGTCCGGCCAGCGCCTCGTTGGCCGCCTGCCGTCGGTGCAGCCGAGACGCCCGGGACTGCGCGCGTTCCATCTCCGAAACTCGTGCGCGCATCCGGGCGTATTCCAGGATCGGCGCCTCGGCCCCGCCCAGTTCGGTGGCGATCTCGTCGGCCATCTGCTTGCCCCGGTCGATGCCGCGCACCAATCCCACGACGGAGCGGTCGGCCTGGTACTGAGCGAACGACTGCTCCAGCAGCTGGTGCGCCTGCTCGGGACCCATGTGCTGCACCAGGTTGATGGTCATGTTGTACGACGGCGCAAACGAGCTGCGCAGCGGGAAGGTCCGGGTGGATGCCAGCCCGGCCACCGCCGACGGTTCGGAGGTCTCCTCGCCGGGATGCCAGAGCACCACCGCATGACCCTCGATATCGATGCCGCGCCGGCCGGCCCGCCCGGTCAGCTGCGTGTACTCCCCCGGCGTCAGCGGCACGTGCGCCTCGCCGTTGAACTTCACCAGCCGCTCGAGCACCACCGTGCGAGCGGGCATGTTGATGCCCAACGCCAAGGTTTCGGTGGCGAACACCGCCCTGACCAGGCCGGCGGTGAACAGCTCCTCGACCGTGTGCCGGAAGGCCGGCAGCATCCCGGCGTGGTGGGCCGCCAGCCCGCGCAGCAACCCCTCCCGCCACTCGTAGTAGCCGAGCACCGCCAGGTCGGCTTCCGCGAGGTCTGCGCACCGATGCTCGATCACCTCGGCGATCTGGGCGCGTTCCTCCTCGCTGGTGAGCCGCAGCGGCGAGCGCAGGCACTGCTGGACCGCGGCGTCGCAACCGGCCCGCGAGAACACGAAGGTGATCGCCGGCAAGAGCCCTTCGGAGTCCAGCGCCGCGATCACATCTGGCCGCGCGGGCGGCCGGTAGAAGCGTGGCCGGGCCGGCCGCCCCCCACCGCCTCTTCCTCCCTGCCGGCGGGGTTGCCAGTCGCTCATCCGGTCCGCCTCGCGGCGGTGCGCGATGTGGCGCAGCAGTTCAGGATTGACGCGCGGATGACGATCGGCGGCCGGTTTCTGGTTCTCGTAGTCGAACAGATCCAGCAGTCGTTTACCGACCAGCATGTGTTGCCACAGCGGCACCGGCCGGTGCTCGTCGACCACTACCGTCGTATCGCCGCGCACGGTCTGGATCCAGCCACCGAACTCCTCGGCGTTGCTCACCGTCGCCGACAGGCTGACCAGCCGCACCTCGTCAGGCAGATGCAGGATCACCTCCTCCCACACCGGACCCCGCATCCGGTCGGCAAGGAAATGCACCTCGTCCATCACCACATGGGAAAGTCCTTGCAGCGCAGGTGAATCGGCGTAGAGCATGTTGCGCAGCACTTCGGTGGTCATGACCACCACGGGCGCATCGGCGTTGACCGACACGTCGCCGGTCAACAGGCCGATCCGGTCGCGGCCGTAGCGCGCCGTCAAGTCGGTGTGCTTCTGGTTGCTCAGCGCCTTGAGCGGCGTGGTGTAGAAGCATTTACCGCCCGCCGCCAGCGCCAGATGCACGGCGAATTCGCCGACCACCGTCTTGCCGGCACCGGTCGGCGCGCAGACCAGCACACCGTGGCCTCGTTCGAGCGCCGCACACGCCCGCCGCTGAAAATCGTCGAGCGAAAAAGGCAGTTCCGCGGTGAACCGAGGCAGCTCGGTCAACTCGGTCACGCCGCCGCCAGGTGCCGACATCTACGTGACGTCGTCATGTTGGCCGGCGACGAACGACGGCTCCGGTGCCTGCTCGGAGATCGGCGAAGCCGGCTCGATGACCGACGCTTCGTCGTCGGGGATCGTGGTTTGGGCTTCGCGCTTGGCTTTTCGCTTGTCGTGGATGCGGGCGATCTGAATGGCCATCTCTTGCAGCACGGACAACGCTATGCCCAGTGCCGTCATCGAAAACGGGTCGGAGCCGGGGGTGAACACCGCCGCGAACACGAACATCGCGAAGATCAGGCCGCGCCGCCACGATTTGAGGCGTTGATAGGTCAGCATGCCTGTCATGTTGAGCATGACGATCAGCAACGGGAATTCGAAGCTGACGCCGAACACCACCAGCAGATTGATCAGGAAGCCGAAGTAGCGATCGCCGGACAGCGCGGTCACCTGGACGTCGCTGCCGACGGTCAACAGGAAGCCCAGTGCCTTGGACAACACGAAGTAGGCCAGTACCGAGCCACCGATGAACAGCACGGCCGCGGGGATCACGAAGCCGATCGCGAAGCGGCGTTCCTTCTGATACAGCCCGGGCGTGATGAACGCCCACAGCTCGTAGAACCACACCGGACAGGCCAGCACGATCCCGGCCGTCATTCCGACCTTGAGTCGCAGCATGAACTGGTCGAACGGCGCGGTGGCCAGCAACCGGCACTGCCCGTCGGCGCTTATGTCCGCGCGCGCCGACTGCGGCAGCGAACAGTAGGGATGGCGCAGCCACTCGCCCAGGCTCTCCATCCCGAACAGCGGATGCCCATACCAGACGAATCCCAGAATCGTGGTGACCAGGATCGCGGCCAGCGCGATCAGCAACCGGGTGCGCAGCTCGGTGAGGTGGTCAACCAGCGACATCGTCGCGTCGGGATTGATCCGACTGCGCCTATTGCGTGGGTTGAGGCGCTTCAGCAACGCAGCAGTGCGCGCTGAAGTCTTGAATGCTTTCACGACGCTCGGTCAGTGGCGCTCGGGCACCGCGGCCCATGCCCGGCTAAGCGGGGCGCGCTTCGGTGTGGCCCTGCTCGGTGGCCGCCGACGGGTCGACCCGCTGCGACTGCACCGGCTGGGGGGTCGCCGCAGGGGTTTCCAGGGAAGGCGCTTCCGGCTTGCCTTCCGTCTGCATCTCACGCAGCTCCGACTTGAAGATGCGCATCGACTTGCCCAGCGAGCGCGCTGCATCCGGGAGCTTCTTGGCACCGAACAGCAGAATCACGACGACCGCAAGGATCGCCCAGTGCCAGGGACTAAGACTGCCCACTTTCATTACCTCCAGACGTCCACCCGATGCTACCGCAGCACAGCCAACTGCCGGTGTCCCCGCGCCGCGGGCTCAGGACGTCACCGCCTGGTACGACTCCAGGGCCGCCGCCGCGGCATCGCGCACCCGCTGCGCAAGTGACTGCGGTTCGACCACCTGCACGTCCGACCCGAATCCCAGCACCAGGCGCGTCATCCAATCCTCGGAGGCATACGTCATCACCGCCTCACAGGATCCGTCCGGCAACTCGCGTACCTCGCGCATCGGGTAGTACTCGAACATCCACGACGCCGAGGCAGACACCCGTAACTTGGCCGACGGCAGTGACGGATCGCCGTCGAACAGCGACGTGTCCGGCGGCGCCTGCAGGGCTGGCTGGGGTGGGGCAGCCGGCTCGCCCAGCTCGGTGGCCTCGACGATCCGGTCGAATCGGAACAGCCGAACGCCCTCGGCTTCGCGGGACCAGGCCTCCAAGTAGCTGTGGCCGCCGATCAGCAGCACCCGGATGGGGTCGACGATTCGGCTGGTCAGGGCATCGTGTGAGGCGGAGTAATAGTCGATGGCCAGCGCGTGTTTGTACTGCACCGCCGTGCGCACCGCCGCCGCGGCGCGGTTCTCGATGGGGGCCGGCTCGTCGATTGCCGCCACCGAACTCGCGGCGTCGTGCCCAACGGCGCCGGCCGCGGCGGCGATCTTGGCGATCGCGCTGCGCGCCGCCTCCGGATCGACCACGCCCGGAATGTCCGCCAGCGCCCGCAGCGCCACCAGCAGGCCGGTGGCTTCCGGCGAGGTGAGCTTGAGTGGCCGGTCGATGCCCGCCGAAAACGTCACCTCGATGGTGTCGCCGGAGAACTCGAAGTCGATCAGATCACCCGGGAAGTAGCCGGGAAGGCCGCACATCCAAAGCTGGTTGAGGTCCTCTTCGAGCTGTTTGGCGGACACGCCCAGCTTCGCGGCCGCCTCGGCGCGGGTGATCCGCGGGTTGGCCTGGAAATACGGCACCATGTTGAGCAGCCGGACCAGCCGGGTGGATACGGGGGTCATCGGCGCCCCTTTCCCCCGCAAGCGGGAGGTGCCCCCACCTCATCGCTGCGCTCTGCATCGTTGTGGGCGTGGGTCATGCCGACACGCCCCCACAAGCGGGAGGTGCCCCTACGGCGGCGCGCAACCGGGCCAGCACGTCCTCGCGCAGCGTCTGCGGCTCGAGTACGACGGCGTCGGCCCCATATCCGGCGATTTCGCGCGCCAGCCGGTCGGTCGAACTGATGTCGAGCTCGATCACCTCGCCCTCGCGGCCGCCCAGCTGCCGGGCGCCGGTGGATCGCCCGGCACGGCGCAACGCAGTGGCCCGCCCGTCGGCCACCCATACCAGGGCCCGCGCGCCGGTCGGTGTCTCGGCGACCGTCTCAGCGACGATCTTGCGCAGGTCGATGCCGTCGGGGACGGTGACGGCGCCGGCCGGGCCGATGGGCGCGACCTCGACACCGATGCGGGAGAGCCGGAAAGTGCGGGTGGCGTCGCGGTCACGGTCGTGGCCGACGAGATACCAGCGGCCTTTCTCGGTGACCACGCCCCATGGCTCGACCGTGCGCACGGTGTAGGGCTCGGCTCGTGACGGCCGGTGCGGGAACTGCACCGCCTGCCGGGAATCGATGGCGGACAACAGGATTCCGAGAATCTCCTCCGACCCACGCAGACCCGGGACTCCCTCCGGGGAGGCGATGGCCACCGGGGCCCCGTCATCGAAGGGGTCGACGTCCACCCCGGCTGCACGCAGCTTGAGCAATGCGCCCTGAGTCGCGGTGATCAGTTCGGGTGATTCCCATAGCTGCGTGGCGACTGCGACTGCGGCCGCCTCGTCCGCGGTCAGTTCGACCGGTGGCAGCGAGTACGCGTCCCGGTTGATGCGGTAGCCCTCAGTGGGGTCCAGCGCCGACACCCGGCCGACCTCGAGGGGGATCCCGAGGTCGCGCAGTTCGTTCTTGTCGCGTTCGAACATCCGGGAAAAGGCCTCGACACTGGGGCTTTCCGAATAACCCGCCACGCTTGTTCTGATCTTTTCAGCGGTGATGTAGCCGCGGGTCGACAGTAGAGCGATGACGAGGTTTACCAGCCGTTCGACTTTGGAGGTCGCCACGCATAGCAGCTTAGGGGTGCAGTGGAGTTTCATTAACTCGGGCGCAGGAATCTCGATGTCATTACCGAGGGCGCTGACCGTCGCTGTGGTCGAGTGGTAAGCAGGTCCTCAGCGAAACCTAGAAAGGAGTGTGGCGTTGGCTGAGTACGACAGCCAGCCCGGCCGAATTTCCCCGCCGGATCCCGAGCTCACGCAGGCACAGCATGACGCCGACGAAGAGGATTTGCAGGCGGGGCTGAGCGGATTGTCCGCGATCGTGGTGGACGGCTTGACGGTGGACGCGTCGCTCACCCAGATAGCCGAATGCGCGGCCCATGCGATCCCGGGCGCCGACGGTGCCGGTGTGACTGTGGCGCACCCGTCTGCGGTGCCACTGCGTATCCAGTCGTCGGCAGTCACTGACGAGTTCGTCCGCAAGATCGACACACTTCAGTACGCGCTCCACGAGGAGGGGCCGTGCATTACTTCCATGCGCTCCGCACGTCCTTGCGTCAGTGGATCGATCAGCGATGACAGTCGTTGGCCGCGCTTCGGCGGCGCGGTTGTACGCCTGGGCGTGAATTCGGCGTTATCCCTGCCGCTCGTCCTCCGCGAGCAGGTGATCGGCGTCATCAATGCCTACGCCTACACCCTCGACGCATTCGCCGAGCACGCGGTGGCGATGGGTACAAAGTTCGCGGAGCCCGCGGCTGTGGCGGTCCACAACGCGCGACTGCTGATGGCGGCCCAGGAGCGGGCCGAGCGGTTGCAGCAAGCGCTGAGTAACCGGTCGGTCATCGACCAGGCGATCGGAATCATTCGCGGCCGATCTGGGACCGACGCCGAGGAGGCCTTCGCTCGGCTGATGAAGATCAGCCAGGACGAGAACGTCAAGCTGCATCTGGTCGCCGAGCGACTGATCGAGATATCTGTGCAGCGCGCCCGCGCCCGCCACAATTTCTCCTGACACTCACTAATTACTGAAAGTGTCTACGGCGGCGAGGGATTCATCGCCGCCATCGCGCGAGTTCGGTCAATAGATCGACCACATCAAAGTCGTCCAGGAGACTATCGACGAGCGTGACGACAGCGTCCAAAACTCTGGTCTCACAGGCATGGTCGGTCATCTTCGGCTCCTTCTCGGACGTCCCCGCGTGACACGCCAACGAGCCCCGCCACTCCAGATGATGACCACATCAATCATCCTCGAGCATCAGCTGACGGTCCAGAATGTCGCGCGCGACGTCGATGGCACTGCGGTCAGTGGCGTACGCGTGTGCCCGCAGCCGGACCAGGGCCACGGCGGCGTCGATGTCGAGCTGCGCCATGAGCATGCCGGTCGCCTGGCTGACCTCCGCGCGCGACAGGGTATTCAGTTCGGCCCACGCGTTGCTGCTGGGATCGGACACTGCGGCCTGCAGGTCCGCATTCATCAGATCGAGTACCGGGAGGGCCGCCAACTCGGCGGCAGCCACCGCACCGGCCATTTGCTCGGCGCCCAACGGACCCGGCTGGGCACGAAACAGGTCCAGTGCTCCGACATATTCGCCGGCAACCGAAACCGGCATCGCGTACACCGCTCGGATGTGGCGGGCCAGCATCGCGGCCCCATAGGCCGGCCACCGTACGTCGTGCGGATCGGCCAGGTCGACTACCAAAACAGGAGCCCGAAGGGCCACCGATTCCAGGCACGGCCCCTCACCCAGAGTGAACTGAAGCTCGTCGTAGGCCCGCGCCAGCAATCCGCTCGACCCCAGCGTTGCGGCGCTGGCACCATCGAAGACCAGCGAGATTGCCGCGCCATCGACCTCGAGTAAGTTCACGCAGGCCCGGCACAGCCGGTCTCCTGCTTTTAGTTGCCGCTCACCACCGACCACGGCCAGCAGTTGCTCATGGATTGTCACAGTGATCCGGACACACCTCGGCCGAGTCAGCGCAACTGACCTGATAGTTCGCTCCCGGGCTCATCGGTCCACCATTCACCAACCACCTAGTGGCGATACACCTGGGCCATCGAGTTTGCCGTTGGAAGCGGCAGGCCATACCGCTTCGTCACCGCGGGTGGTGCTTAAACCTTCAGCGCGACAGACGATTCGCCCCTACATACTGGCGATCAGCCGTTTGACCCTCTCGTCGACCGCCCGGAACGGGTCTTTACAGAGCACAGTGCGCTGTGCCTGATCGTTGAGTTTGAGGTGGACCCAGTCAACGGTGAAGTCGCGGCCCGCCGCCTGGGCAGCGCTGATGAATTCGCCGCGCAGCCTGGCCCGGGTGGTCTGGGGCGGGTTGTCGACGGCCTCGGCGATGTCCTCGTCGGTGGTGACACGCGTCGCCAGGCCCTTGCGCTGCAACAGGTCGAAGACACCGCGGCCGCGCTTGATGTCGTGATACGCCAGATCCAGCTGGGCGATCTTCGCGTCGGACAGCTCCATGTTGTAGCGGTCCTGGTAGCGCTGGAACAGCTTGCGCTTGATCACCCAGTCGATCTCGGTGTCGACCTTGGCGAAGTCCTGGCTTTCGACGGCATCGAGCTGGCGGCCCCACAGGTCGACGACCTGCTCGATCTGCGCGTTGGGCTCCCGGGTCTGCAGGTGCTCGACGGCGCGGCTGTAGTACTCGCGCTGGATATCCAGCGCGCTGGCCTGACGACCGCCGGCCAGCCGCACCGGCCGGCGGCCGGTGACGTCGTGGCTCACCTCGCGGATGGCTCGGATGGGGTTGTCCAGCGAGAAGTCGCGGAACGGCACACCGGCTTCGATCATCTCCAACACGAGCGCCGCGGTACCCACCTTGAGCATCGTGGTGGTCTCGCACATGTTGGAGTCGCCGACGATGACGTGCAGCCGCCGGTATTTCTCGGCATCGGCGTGCGGCTCGTCGCGTGTGTTGATGACCGGGCGACTGCGGGTAGTGGCCGACGAAACGCCTTCCCAGATGTGCTCAGCACGTTGAGAGAGGCAGAAGGTCGCCGCCTTGGGGGTCTGCAGCACCTTGCCGGCCCCGCAGATCAGCTGGCGGGTGACCAGGAACGGCAGCAGCACGTCGGAGATCCGGGAGAACTCGCCGGCCCGCACGATCAGGTAATTCTCGTGACAGCCGTAGGAGTTGCCCGCCGAGTCGGTGTTGTTCTTGAACAGGTAGATGTCGCCGCCGATGCCTTCGTCGGCAAGCCGCTGCTCGGCGTCTACCAGGAGGTCCTCCAACACCCATTCCCCGGCCCGGTCGTGGGTGACCAGCTGCACCAGGCTGTCGCACTCCGCGGTGGCGTACTCAGGATGGCTGCCGACGTCGAGGTACAGACGGGCGCCGTTACGCAGAAAAACATTGGAGCTGCGACCCCATGACACCACCCGGCGGAAAAGGTAGCGGGCTACCTCGTCCGGGCTCAGCCGCCGATGGCCGTGGAATGTGCAGGTGACACCGAACTCGGTCTCGATGCCCATAATTCGTCGCTGCACACAATCGAGGGTACTGGTTGTCCAACCACGTCGGTGAAGAAGCCGCGCCCGCGGGTCTAATCCGAAGATTCGCCTTCGGAGTCCGACGCCTCAGAACCGGAATCCGAGCCGTTGGAATCCGTCTCCTGCAGGAGGCTTTCCAGGGT
>DASYJS010000423.1:0-7793 GCA_035996225.1 Mycobacterium sp.
ACCAGAATGGTGTCGAC
Organism: Mycobacterium sp.; assembly: GCA_035996225.1. GTDB lineage: Bacteria > Actinomycetota > Actinomycetes > Mycobacteriales > Mycobacteriaceae > Mycobacterium. The sequence continues at coordinate 18 of DASYJS010000423.1, forward strand.
TGTCATGGAATTCCTTTGCTAACCGAGCAGCCGACCGGCGAGCTTGGCGGTCGTCCGGCGGATTCGGTCGGAGATGTAGAACGAGAAGACGGGCGTGACGATGTCTTCACGCAGCCGAGTTAGCTTGGAGCTCTTGATAAGCCATTGCCCGGCAATGTTTTCGTAGGTCTCGTGGTAGTGGCCGTAGCCCACCAGGCTCAGCCCGGGGCCGAACCGCACGACATCTTGCAGCGCCCATACCCCACGCGCGGTCGTCGCTGACGTGAGCTCGATCTCGGGGGCATGCACCTGGTGGGCCGTGGCCTGTGCCGGGCGTCCGATGCCCTTGCGGGTGAACGCCACGAAGTCGTCGGCGCCGACGATCAGCTTGCCACCCGCCTCCGAGGTATCGCTGACGAAGTCGTCGGTGAAGATCGCACGCCATGCGGCCCAGTCCTTGGTGTCCAGGTACCGGCAGTAGCGAGCTTTGAGCTGCTTGATGGACTCGAGTGCCAGCAGCGTGGTGGCCGTGTTGTCAGCGATCACATCGCTCGCGCGCTCTGTCATTGCGGCTCGATTCTGGTCTATCGGAGCTTCGGAAAAGACACGCCAAGCCTGGCATCCACGCGCAAGCTGGACAGCGGCGGGGCCAGTCAGCCCTTGAAGTACACGATCTGGTGCGTGGTGGCCAGCAACGTGCCGTCGCGAGTCCATACCTGGGCGCTCTGATCGAAGTGGCCGCGCGAGAAGCGGTTGGCGTGCGCGGTGGCCAGCACGTAGTCCCCGCCGAGGGTGTCGAGCTGTTGCTGATCGGCGTGGAAGTAGGTCGTCAGCGAGATCGTCCCGGCGGGGAGCACTGTGGCGCGGCGAAGAAACACCCGCGGGTAGAAGATGTCGCATAGCGCGGCGAGCGCCGGGTAGTCGACGTGGCGTTGCGCCTTGTCGCGCACCCACAGCGTGGTCGTCGACGAAGGGCTGGGTTGTGGGTCCTCGCCTGGCATAGGGCCTTCGGCGAACCGCATGTCGTAGAGGCGTGCCCAAACGACCACTTCCTCCTGACCGCTGCTGGGAGCAATCTGCTCTGGCGCCGGCACCCTTGGCGGGCGCGCTTCGGTGTCGTCCCAGGTGTCGCGGCGGATGGCGAACACCGCGGTTGCGGTGGTCTTGACTTCGCCGTCCTGACTGAGTTCGAGAATCCAGTGCTGATTGGTGCGGTTGGTGCGGGCGGCCCGAAGCGAAATGTCGAAGTCGCCGTCGGCGATGGGACCGGCGAAGTTCACGGTGATCACCAACGGCTCACCGATGCGGTCGGGGTGAGCCTCGACGGCGCGCACCAGGACAGCGGTGGTGATGCCGCCGAACGGTCCGACCATGTTGGCCCACTCCGGATGAGTCCGGCCGCGCCTGGTGTTGCCGTCGAGGCCGTCGAGCCGGATGGCCCTGTCGAACGGGTGCGTGGGCGTCATGGTGACGGCAGACTACTTCCCGCCGACCCCCAGGCCGGACACGGGGTTGTCGCGATCGCCTGCTGTGTGACCACGAGATGGGTGCCGCGCGTTTCACGATGCGGGCAACCGCATTGTTTGCCGGCGGGCAACCATACGAGAACGAATACAGCGTGTGGGTTCAGGTGCAGGACGGATTGATCGTGCGGGTCTGGGAGTACCTCGACGTTGCCCATGCGATAGTCAATTCAGCTCCTGATCAATCGCCTGGGCAAAGGCGTTGCGCTGACGCATCACATCATGATTACACTGTGATCGCACTGTAAGGAAGTACCGATGTCGCCAGCAGCGACCGACGGTGAGGACAGCGATGGCCTGGGACTTCGAGACGGATCCAGATTTCGCTGAAAAGCTTTCGTGGATGCGCGATTTCATCGACTCCGAGGTCATACCGCTGGAGCCCATCCTCTCGGAGATCCCGAGCGATGAGTGGTACCCGGTCAAACGCCACCTGCAGAACAAGGTCAGGGCGCAAGGGTTATGGGGCTTGTTTCTCGATCCCAGCCTGGGCGGCGCGGGGCTGGGCCAGCTCAAGCTCGCGCTGATGTCGGAGATCATCGGCCGGTGCATGGTGTCGATGGAGCTCTTCGGGGTCCAGGCGCCCGACAGCGGCAACATGGAGCTGCTCGCGCACGGCGCGACCGATGCCCAAAAGCAGCGCTGGTTGTATCCCAACCTCAACGGAGAGATATCCAGCGCGTTCGCGCTGACCGAACCATTCCTTGCCGGAGCCGACCCGACGGTCATCGCCACCACCGCCGTACTCGACGGCGAGGACTGGATTATCAACGGCCACAAGTGGTTCACTACCAACGCTTCCTGCGCCGACATCATCTTGGTGGTCGCCGAGACCGACCCCGCCGGCCGGCCACACGGACACGCTTCGATATTCGTCGTTCCGGCCGGAACGCCGGGGTTGAACATCATCCGCGACATCCCGACGATGGCCCATCCCGACCCGGAGTTCGGTCGGCGTGGCAATCATGCCGAGATCGTGTTCACCGACTGTCGCGTGCCCGCTGATCACCTGGTCGGTCCGCGCGGCGGCGGGTTTGTGCTGGCGCAACAACGCCTTGGCGGCGGCCGTATCCACCACTCGATGCGTTGGCTCGGGCAGGCACAGCGGGCCCTGGACATCATGGGTGAGCGCGCGGTCTCGCGCCGTTCACACGGTCGGCTGTTGGGTGAACATCAGATGGTGCAGGACTATATCGCGCTGTCGCACACCGAGATTCAGGCCGCCAGGCTGCTGACCTTTCAGACGGCGTGGAAAATGGACCGTTTCGGTGCGGGAGAGGTCCGGGCCGAACTGGGGATGATCAAGGCGCACGTGTCGAAAGTGGTGCTGGCCGTCCTCGACCGCACCATCCAGGTCTGTGGCGCACTGGGCTATTCCGGGGACCTGCCCGTCGAATCCTGGTATCGGATGACGAGATTCGGGCCGATCGGCGATGGGCCCGACGAACTGCACAAGTCGGTTCTGGCCCGGCATGTGCTCAAGAAGTACCGTCCGGTACAGGGCTGGCCCACCGACCACCTTCCGTCGCGGCGGCCGGCAGCCGAACAGAAGTGGCAAGCCCTGCGTCAGGAGGCAGGTATCGCATGAGCACTCCGGAGCGTCAGCGGGCCATCGTCATGACCGGGCCCGGCGAGCCCGTGCGAACCGTGGAAAGGCCGGTGGACGAGCCCGGTCCCGGGCAGGTGTTGGTCAAGGTCAACGCCTCGAGCCTCAACTTCCACGACAACGTCAATCTGACGGGCCTGTTGCCCGGGCCGTGGCCGCGCGTGCCGATGACCGATGGCGCCGGAGAAGTGGTGGCAATCGGGCCGGGCGTAGACGAGCTGCGGTCGGGCGATCGCGTCATGGGGGCATTTCACCCGGGCTGGCACGACGGCTTGCCGACACCGGAAGCCAAACATGAGGTGCCTGGCGATAACTGCGACGGATGGCTGCAGCAATACCGCGTCGCCGACGTCACCGGCTTGGTCCGCACTCCCGAACACCTCAGCGATGTCGAAGCCGCGACGATCCCCTGTGCGGGCGTGACGGCGTGGAGTGCGCTGGTGGAGGCCAACATCGGCGAGGGCGACGTCGTGGTTACCCAGGGCACCGGCGGGGTGTCGCTGTTCGCCGTGCAACTCGCCCGCACGCGGGGTGCGACCGTGATCTTGACCTCTTCCTCTGACGGCAAGCTCAAAGTCGGATCTGATTTGGGGGCAACGCATCTCGTCAACTACCGAACCAATCCGGATTGGGAGACGGAGGTGAAACGACTGACCGACGGGCGCGGCGCCAAGTTGGTCGTCGATCTCGGTGGACCCGCGACGCTGGCGCATTCGCTGCATTCGGCGGCCATGGGCGGCACGATCGCGGTGATCGGTGTGCTCAGTGGATTCGACATGGCATCGATCGCGGTCGCCGAGGTGATGCTGAACAACCTGCGCGTCATCGGAATCACCGTGGGCAGTGTGCGCGCTCACCGCGAGATGTGCGAGGTGGTGTCCAAAGCCGGTATCAAGCCCCAAATCAGCCACGTTTTCGACTGGGAGCAACTCGATGAGGCCCTTCGGGTGATGCGGGCCGGCGAACATGTCGGCAAAATCGCCCTAACCATCCCGTGACCTCGCGAGGAGGATAGCCGTGCCTAGCGAACTGGAACTCGACGCGGACCAGATCGTTGCTGCCGCAGTGGAAATCATGCGCGAAAGCGGCCTGGACGCGATCAGCATGCGCAGCGTGGCCAACCGTTTGGGCGTCACGCCTCCACCGGTCTACTCCAGAATCGGCAATAAGGACGCGCTGATCGATGCGGTTGCCGAGCACCTGCTGGGCGACCTCGCGCCCGACTTGGAGCGCGACGAAACCTGGCCGGACTATGCGCGTCGCTGGACCCGCCAACTTCGCGCACGGTTGACCGACGCGGCCGACAGCCGGCTTTTCCTGCAGGTGAAGCGGCCGGCTTATCTGGAAGCGTCACGTCCGCTGCTGAAAAGCATGCGCCGCGATGGCTTGTCGACCGATATGTCGGTGCGCGCCTGCCGGCTGTTGACCTGGGCGACTGTGGGTTTCGTCGCCATGGACCATCCGCCGAGCGCGAACTCGACGCGCAGACGGGGCCGACTGGCCGGCAGCGATCCGGCTGGAGTGACTCGCGAGGAAGTCGATGAGCTGTTTGGCAACCACATCGACTACCTGATCGAAGGTATCCGCCGCGACGGCGCTTAGCCTGCGGGGTTGGTAACGGCAAGGCTTGTACGATGCAGCGATGGCCAAGCCGCTGATTCCGGCCGACGATATCCTCACGCACGCCCTGGACCTGCTGGATTCCGAAGGTATTGAGGCCCTCAGCGTCCGTCGGCTATCGGCCGCACTCAAGATCTCACCGCGGACGCTGTATCAACAGGTCGGCAATCGGGAGACGTTGATTAGGGCGCTGGTCGCCCGTCACTTTGCGCAGCTGAAACTCGACTTCAAGGAATACGACACCTGGGAGTCAACGGCGCTGCATTGGTGCCTGGCGTTGAATAACGCCCTTCGTGCCCATCCGTTTCTGACCGAGCTGATGACCATTGATGACCGCAGCGCCGTCACCGATTACGTCGATGCGCTGCTCAAAGCGACTCTGCAGGAGCGGATTCCGCGCTCGCTGGCCACTGAATGCTGTCGCGGCCTGGCGCACTTGACGATCAACCATTCCATTGTCGAGGTGCGGGCCTTGCGCGAGCCGAAGCGCTCCGCAACGGAGAAGGCCAAGATCGAGCAGAATTTCCCCCGGCTGGTCGAATGGGTGATCTCCGGGGTGCGGGCGGAGGCTCAGGACGTCGATCTGAAAAGGACCGGCCCAGGCGGTTCCGCCGGTCATCCGGAAACGCCGCCGTCAACTGTCATCAGTGACCCGGTGGTGTAAGTCGAGGCGCCGGAGAGCAAATAGACGACGGCTCCGACGATCTCGTCGGGACGGCCAACACGTCCGAGCGCGATGCGACGCACCAGCTCCGGCAGGAGGGCGGGGTTGCGAACGAAGCCCGACGCCGCATCGGTATCAAAGGTGCCGCAGATGATTCCGTTGACGCGCACGCCGGCGCCGGCGTATTCGAGGGCCGAGGCGGTGGTCAACGCGTTCAGGCCGGCTTTGGCCGCCGCGTAGACCGTGGTGACGGGGGTCGGCTTTACCGACGCCAGCGAACTGATGTTGATGATCGACCCACCGCCGGTCGCGGCCATCGCGGTGGCAGCCAGCGCGGTCAACCGGGTGGGACCTTTCAGGTTCACGCCGATCACCTTGTCGAACAACACCTCTGAGGTATCCAGCAGTGAGGGGGCAAGCGGGCTCATCCCGGCGTTGTTGACCAACCCGTCCAGCCGACCCCATCGGGAGACGGCGGCCGCGACCACGCCGGGCAACGTGTCCCAATCGCCGACATGGCAGGCCAGTGGATGGGCCTGCCCACCCGACTGGGTGATCGTGGCGGCCAGCGCCTCGCACGAGGCGAGCTTTCGGCTCGCGATCACCACTCGTGCTCCGCGCTCGGCAAGCCCGACACTCATCGCGGCGCCCAGCCCGCGGCTGCCGCCCGTGACGAGAACCACCCGATCCGCGATGTCGAACAGCTGATCGGTCATTGGGCGAACCTCCTTGCCCGGCTGAGCAGTTCATCGATGACCGGTCCGAAGAACTCGTGCACCGGGTTGCGGGACTCGCCGCGCAGAAATTTGGCGTAGGACGCCTCCAAGACGATCGCCAGCTTCCACGCGCTGAACACTTGATACCAGTCGAATTGTGACAGATCGCGGCCGGTGGCCTCGGCGTAGCGCGCGATCAGTTGAGCCGGTGTCTGGCAGTGATCGTGGTCGATGCCGTGTGGTGCGTCCGGCGATCCCAGCGCGATGGGGTTTGCGGCCTCCGGCCAGAAGATCATCGCCCAGGCCAGGTCGATGAGGGGATCACCCACCGTCGTCATCTCGAAGTCGACGACGCAGGCGATCCGGGGTGGCGGCGCCGGCGCCCAGATGACGTTGTCCAGCTTGTAGTCGCCATGCATGACGGTGAGGTCGCCGCCGGCGGGCAGGTTGTCGCGCAGCCAGCCGGCGAGCTCGTCTACACCGTCCAAATCGCGGGCCCTGTACCGCGCTAGTTGAGTGAGCCACCGATCGACCTGGCGCGGCAGGAACCCCTGTGGGTGGGACAGTTCGGCCAGCACGGTGTCCGACCAGTCGATCGCGTGCAGTCGGACCAGGGTGTCGATCAGCTCTTCGCCGATCAGCCCGTGTGACGACGGATCCCGACGCAGCGCTTCGGGGAGTCCGTCGCGGCGGATCACACCGCCGTCGACGTACGACATCACAAAGAACGGAGCACCCAGGATGGCGGGGTCGTCGCTGCGAGCCAGCACCGTCGGCACCGGCATTCCGGCCGCGCCCAGCGCCTCCATGATCCGGGCCTCGCGGACGACTTGATGAGCGGTGTCGGATACCGCGGCCAGGGGAGCGCGGCGGACCACCCAGGCCCGTCCCAGCCGATCGACACGGAACATCTCGCAGCTGCCGCCCCCTCGAATAGCGGTGACCGATACCTCCGCGGCCTCACCCGTCGCGTCGGCCAGCCAATCGCGAAACCGCGAGACGTCGAAACCCGTTGCGGCAGAACTCATGCGCCGATCTCCGATTGCCGGTTAAAATAACGCGGATTTCGCAAACATAGCAGCCCGATGGCCGATCCCGGGATAGTTCGCGACACGCTCTCGACGGCTCGCACCGGGGCAGGGGAGAACCCAACACATCCCGGGCTATCGGTCTGTATAGTCAGTCACCTGTGTTGTACAGTCGCCCAGCACAAGCTCAACGTTCGGACACGACAATACGTCGGGAGGTCATCGGCGATGACGCACAGACGAATTCGGCACTCTCGGTGACTGCCGAGACCGCCGAAACCGTAGCGGACTTTCGAAGCCGGGCCAGGTCATGGTTGGCCACCAACATGCCGCCGTTCGATCGCGGCAAGGCCGCTCAATTAGAGCGGGATGAATTGGTGTCCTGGAAGCGGGCCCGCGAACTGCAAAAGACGCTGTATGACGGGGGATTCGCCGGCATCTGTTTTCCCCGAGAGTACGGCGGGCTCGGGCTGGGCTACGAGTACAAGAAGGCGTTCGACACCGAGGCGCTCGGCTATGAAACGCCGTTGCTCCTCAACGTGCCATCCTTCGCCATCTGCTGCGCAACCATCCTCGACATGGGCAGCGAGGAACAGAAACGTACCCACATCCAAGCGGCGCTGCGCGGGGACGAAGTGCT
>DASYJS010000424.1:0-8719 GCA_035996225.1 Mycobacterium sp.
TTCGCTGTACAAGTTCCACTTCTTCAGCGGGATGCCCAGCATCGCCAGGGTCAGCACAGCGGGTACGACGTTGGCCAGGTCGTCGACGAAGTCGATGCTGCCTGTTTCGATCTTCTCGTCGAGGCAGGCGCGGGTCACGTCGTGGATGAACGGCTCCCAGCGCTTGACCGCGGCCGGCGACAAGTATGGGTTGAGCACGTTGCGGTAGGTGCGGTGCTCGGGGTCGTCCATCTCGAGGATGCCGCCGCGCACCATGCTGACGCGTCTGGCCTTCGGGATGGAAATCCCGCCGTAGCCACGGCGTTCGTTGTTGATGTCGTGGTCGTTGGAAACCGCGGGGCAGCGGGCGAGCTCGAAGACTTCATTGCTTCCGGCCGCGACCCAATGCCCACCGTAGGTCTCCGTCCACGCCATCGGGCACTTTGCGTGCATCTCCTCGGTGATGTCCTTGAACTGGGAGCGGTACTCCGCGGCGTTGCGGTCGTAGTGATACCGCGGCTTCTCGTGGTCGCCGCCAGTGACGGCGTCATCGACACTCAAGGTGCTGTCTCCCTTTAGGTTTCGTCCGTGATCATGATCGCCTGCTCGGGGCACGAGTGCGCGGCCTCGCGCACCTGGTCCTCTTGGTCAGCCGGCACCACCTCGTTGACTGCCGACGAACTGCCGTCAATGTCACTGAGCTCGAATGAATCCGGCGCAATCATCGCGCACAGGGTGTGGCCCTGGCAGCGTTCTGAATCAACCCAGACCTTCACGATGTCTCCTCCAGGGGCTGTTGTGGGGGCTCAGGTGTTTCGACCGCCGTTGACGCCCAATATCTGACCGGTGATGTAGCCGGCTTCCTCGGATACCAAGAATGCGCATGCGGCCGCGATGTCTTCAGGCTTGCCCATCCGGCGCACCGGAGTACGCGCAATGGTCTCGTCGATGTCGCCGAGGAACCCGTTCTTCTCAGCGGCGCGCAGCATCGGGGTGTCGATAAAACCCGGGGGCACCGCATTGATGGTGATACCGCTGGGGCCGTACTCGAGCGCCAGCGACTTCGTGAGTCCGTTGACCGCGGATTTGGCCGCCACGTAATGACTCATATAGGGCGCGCCTGAATGCGTGCTCGACGACGAGATATTGACGATCCGTCCCCACCCGGCCTCGACCATGTCGGGCAGCACCGCCTGGATGGTGTGGAACACCCCGTTGAGGTTGACATCGATCACTCGTTGCCAGTCTTCGAACGTGAGGTTGCTGAAGCGTTTGAACCCATCCAGGCCCGCGGCGTTGACTAGAATTGCCACCGGCCCCAATCGCGCGCGGATCGCCGACAGCGCGGCATCCACCTGGGATCGATCCGTCACGTCGGCGGTGAAAGACAGATCGGCATCTGACGGTCTGAGATCGATCGACGCGACGTCGAGTCCGTCGGCGCGCAGCCGATGCGCAACCGCCAGACCAATCCCGGATCCACCGCCCGTGACCACCGCGGTCTTCACGCCAAGGCCCTCACGGTAAATGCGGCCGTCTCAGTCACAAAGAATCTCCCTCGCAATTATGAGAACCTTACTCTCACGCCGAAGTGGCACGCAACATCCCGGCGAAACGCGCTGCAGCCTGGGCTGGGGCCGGTCACACGCTATCGTCCCTGGCTTTTGGCGCTGGTCAGTGCCCTTGTCCTATTCCTATGACTTTCTTGAATTCTCGAGATTCGAATGTAAGATTCGCCCCGGAAGAGAATGAAATTTTCGTGACCGTCAACACATGAGGAGCCGAATGCCAGCTCAGGTCACAGTGTCGGACGTCGGGGATACGACTGGCTCAGGGGTCGACCGACGACTGTTGATCGGTGGCCGGCTCGTCACCACTGGGACGGCGTTCTCCTCGATCAATCCGGCCACTGGTGAGGTCGCCGTCCCGGTTGTGGGAGGCGGCAAATGAGGCCGTTGGAAGGCATTCGCGTTCTGGAAGTCGCCATGTACGGGTTCGTTCCGTCGGCGGGCGCCGTGTTGGCGGAATGGGGCGCCGATGTGATCAAAGTCGAGCATGCGGTGACGGGCGACCCGCAGCGTGGACTTCGGCAGACCGGCATGTTGCGCGTCGAAGGCGATCCCAATCCCAACATCGAGCACGCCAACCGCGGCAAGCGCAGCCTCGGACTCGACATGTCGGTTCCCGAAGGCAAGGAAGTGCTCTACGAGTTGGCCCGCCGCTCGGACGTGTTCTTGACCAGCTTCCTGCCCGGCGCCCGGCAGAAGTTCGGCATCGACGTCGACGACATCCGCGCGGTGAACCCGTCGATCATCTACGCGCGGGGTAGCGCGCTCGGACCCCGCGGTGAAGAGGCGACCAAGGGGGGCTACGACATGACCGCCTTCTGGTGCCGGGCCGGAACGGCCGCCACCATCACTCCGAAGGGGATGCCCGGCATGATCGCGCCGCCCGGACCTGCCTACGGCGACACCATTTCCGGCACCAACCTCGCGGGAGGCATTGCGGCGGCGTTGCTCAAGCGCGAGCGCACCGGCGAACCGTCCGTTGTCGACGTGTCGCTGCTCGGTAGCGGACTGTGGTCGATGGGTCACACCGTCGCATTGACAAAGCATCTGAATCAGCGACTGGAAGCACCGCCACCCGGCGTGCACGGCGCACCCAACAACCCGTTGGTTGGGTTGTACACGACATCGGATGGCCGCTACATCTCCTTCGTGATGATGCAGCCGACGAAGTTCTGGGCCGACGTGTGCCGGCACGTCGAGCTGCCGGAGCTGGCCGACGATCCGCGCTTTGCCACCGTCGAGCAGATCACCGCGAATACGGCAGAAGCAGTTGAGATCTTGACCAAGGTCATTGCAACCCGCACGCTTGCGCAGTGGAGCGAACGCTTTGCCACGCTCGCCGGACCGTGGGCACCGGTCCAGGACACGTTGCAGGCAGCCGATGACACCCAAGTCCGGGCCAACGAATATGTTGTCCGGGCAGGCGAACTCGACCTGGTCGCCAACCCCGTCCAGTTCGACGTCACCGCACCGCAAACCGGGCCTGCACCCGGATTCGCGGAGCAAACCGACGAGATCCTGCTGGAATTGGGATTGGACTGGGACCGCATTATCGAACTCAAAACGGCAGGCGCCGTCACCTAAAGCCGTCACGTAGAACCGGAGCAGCCCTCAATTGTCTAAACCGAATTTCACTAGTGTTCAGAGCCGCCCGCCCTGTCCGGGTGCGGCGGCTACTGGCCATTCCATAACGGTTGCGCGTTTTTTGCTCCGCCAGGACGTGGCATGAGTCACAATGACCCGACGCTTCTGGCGCGACAGAACGGAGGACTGGCGTGAGGACGGTTTCCGTTGTCGCACCGGATCTCGATGCCGTGTGGCTGCTAGGTGGGCGTTTCGCCAACGCGGACACGGATTTACGGCCGCCGGTTCCGTCAAGTTTACGGCAGCCCTTGCGCAAGAACAAGACTGCCAGTCTCGTTGCGCAGGAAGGGGCTGACGCTGATGGCGACTAAGGGCGCGGACCACTGGTCAGCGGGATTGCCTGCGCTGAAACTGAAATGGGACATCGCGGGGCCCATGCAGGCGGTCGGAGCCTTGTTCGCAATGTCGGTCGACGCGGTGAAATTCGCGTTCCGCCGGCCCTTCCAGGGCCGCGAATTCCTGGAACAGTCCTGGTTCATCGCGCGGGTTGCGCTGGCCCCCACGTTGCTGGTTGCGATCCCGTTTACGGTCCTCGTCAGCTTTACGCTCAACATCCTCCTGCGCGAACTGGGCGCGGCGGATCTATCCGGTGCGGGTGCCGCGTTCGGTGCAGTCACCCAGCTCGGTCCGCTGGTCACGGTTTTGATCGTGGCGGGCGCGGGTGCAACGGCAATGTGTGCGGACCTCGGGTCGCGAACAATTCGCGAAGAAATCGACGCGATGGAAGTGCTGGGCATCAACCCGGTGCAACGGTTAGTCACACCGCGCATGCTGGCGTCCGGACTGGTGGCCTTTTTGCTCAACAGCCTCGTTGTCATCATCGGCATCCTGGGCGGCTACATCTTCTCGGTGTTTGTGCAAGACGTCAATCCCGGTGCGTTCGCCGCGGGTATCACCTTGCTCACCGGCGTGCCCGAGGTGATCATCTCGTGCGTCAAGGCAGCCCTTTTCGGCCTCATCGCCGGTTTGGTCGCCTGCTATCGGGGCCTGTCGATCACCGGCGGGGGCGCTAAGGCTGTTGGCAACGCGGTAAACGAAACCGTGGTCTATGCCTTCATGTCCCTGTTCGTCGTCAACGTGGTCGTCACCGCGGTCGGCATCAAGATGACGACGAAGTAGGGGCTGCCAATGGCACTGAGGGCCGCATATCCGCGATTGAGCCGCCAAATCGAGAGGCCGGTCGCCTCGTTGGGTCGGATCGGCGACCATACCCTGTTTTACGGTAAAGCGCTCGCCGGAGTGCCCTTCGCAGCTACCCATTACCGGCGCGAAGTCGTTCGACTGATTGCCGAGATCAGTATGGGCGCAGGCACTTTGGCGATGATTGGCGGAACCGTCGTGATCGTCGGCTTCCTGACGCTGGCGGCGGGCGGCACACTGGCCATTCAGGGTTACACCTCGCTGGGCAATATCGGCATCGAGGCGCTGACGGGCTTTCTGGCCGCGTTCATCAATGTGCGTATCGCGGCACCGGTGGTCGCCGGGATCGGTCTGGCGGCCACCTTCGGCGCCGGGGTGACTGCTCAGCTGGGTGCGATGCGGATCAACGAAGAAATCGATGCGTTGGAGGCCATGGCCATTCGGCCGGTTTCCTATTTGGTGAGCACCAGGATCCTGGCGGGGATGATCGCAATCACGCCGTTGTACAGCATCGCCGTAATCCTGTCGTTCGTGGCCAGTCAGTTCACCACGACGTTCTTGCTGGGACAGTCGCAGGGTTTGTACCAGCACTACTTCAACACGTTCCTGAACCCGATCGACTTGTTGTGGTCGTTCCTGCAGGCCGTCCTGATGGCGCTCACCATCCTGCTGATCCACACGTACTACGGATATTTCGCTTCGGGGGGGCCGGCCGGCGTCGGCAATGCGACCGGTAACGCGGTGCGCACCTCGCTCATCGTCGTGGTGTCGGTAACGCTGCTGATCTCGCTTTCTATTTACGGTTCCAACGGCAACTTCAACCTGTCCGGCTAGCAGAGGAGGTGGAAAGGCAGTGACGCAGAGTGTGCCAGCGGGTCGCGGCGCGGTCGCCGGTCGACCCCCGCGTGCCGGCCATACCCGGCCCCCGGCCGGACGGAATTACCTGCCACCCCTGCTCGGCCTGATCACCGTCGTCAGCATTTGCTTGATTTTCGCGTTGGCGGTGGGTCTGTTTCAGGGCTCCTTCACCGAAACCGTGCCGGTGACCGTGATTTCGCAACGAGCCGGCCTGGTCATGAACACGGACGCCAAGGTCAAGATGCGCGGCGTGCAGGTGGGCAAGGTCGCCTCTATCGAATCGCTGCCCAACGGCCAAGCCGCTATTCACTTGGCGATGGACCCCTCGCAATTGCACTTCATTCCCGGCAACGTGCTGGTCGACATCGCGTCATCGACGGTGTTCGGCGCGAAGTCGATCCAGCTGGTAGACCCCGCCCAACCCTCGGCACAGCGGCTACACGGTGGCCAGACGCTGCAGGGTCAGCACGTCATGGTTGAAATCAACACGGTGTTCCAGCAACTGGTGTCCGTTCTGGCCCAGATCGACCCGCCGAAGCTCAACGAGTCACTGGGCGCACTGGCACAAGCGTTCAGTGGGCGCGGCCCCAAGCTCGGCCAAGCCCTGACCGACTTGGATTCGTTTCTGGCCAAGCTGGAGCCGAGCCTTCCCGCATTCAAGCACGACCTCGCGGTCCTGCCGGTGGTTGCCAACGCCTATGCCGACGCGGCACCGGACCTCGTGAAGACCGCATCCAACGCGAGCCGGATCAGCAAGACGATCGTCGATGAGCAGCGCAACCTGGATGCATTGCTGATCAGCGCGATCGGCTTGGCCGACATCGGCAACGACGTCTTGTCGGCGAACCGCCAACCACTGACGGATGTGCTGCATCTGCTGGTGCCGACCACCGATCTGACCAACGAATACCACGAGGCGCTCAACTGCAGTTTCGCCGGCCTCGTAGTCTTGTCACACAGTGCGCCGTTGTCGGAGCCGAGCATCAACATATCGGCCAGTCTCACCTTGGGCGCCGAACGTTATCGGTATCCGACGAACCTGCCCAAGGTTGCGGCGACGGGCGGCCCACGCTGCGTGGGTCTGCCGGCGCTGCCGTTCAACACAAGTCCTCCGCAATTGATTACCGATATAGGCGCCAACCCCGAGAACTACGGAAACCCACAGGTGCTGCTCAACTTCGACGGCCTCAAGCAGCTGTTGTACGGGCCGATCGCCGGTCCCCCGCGCAACCCCGCTCAGATCGGACAACAGGGATGAGAACGCGCGCCACGCTGATCAAGTTCGCGACCTTTGCGGTCGTGATGGCGATGCTTACCGCCTTCCTGTTCTTCATCTTCGGCCAGTACCGGACGGGTTCGACGACCGGGTATTCGGCCGTGTTCAGCGACGTGTCGCGGCTCAAGCCGGGGCAGTCGGTGCGGGTTGCCGGGATCCGGGTGGGCACGGTCGACAGCGTTTCCCTGCAGCCGGACAAGAAGGTTGTGGTGAAGTTCGACGCCGACCGCAACGTCGTCCTCACCGAGGGTTCCAGGGCGGCCGTCCGTTACCTCAACCTGGTGGGCGATCGCTACCTGGAACTGATCGAGGGTCCGGGCTCGACCAAGCTGCTGCCGGCCGGTGGTCAGATTCCCGTCAACCGCACCGCGCCGGCGCTTGATCTCGATCTGCTGCTGGGCGGACTGAAACCCGTTACCCAGGGCCTGAATGCGCGCGACGTCAACGCGCTAACCTCAGGATTGTTACAGGTCTTCCAGGGTCAAGGTGGGACTCTCGAGTCACTGTTCGCCAAGACGACGTCCTTTTCGAACGCCTTGGCCGACAACGATCAAACCGTGCAGCAACTGATCGACAACCTCAACATCGTGATCGGCACGGTTGCCAAGGACGGCAAACAGTTCTCCGGCGCGATCGATCGCCTCGAGCAGCTTGTCAGCGGCCTGTCGAATGACCGCGACACGATCGGTTCCGCCATTGACGCCTTGGACAAGGGAACCGCCTCGCTGGCGGATCTGCTTGCCCAGGCCCGCCCGCCGCTGTCCGGCACCATCGCTCAGTTGAATCGGCTGGCGCCGATACTCGACAACGACCGGGACCGCCTCGACGCCGCAATCGGAAAGGCGCCAAAGAACTACCGCAAGCTGGTCCGACTCGGTGTAGCCGGCGCCACTATCCCGTACTACCTTTGCCAATTCGGGATCCGCGGTACGGACCTTCAGGGCAAGACCGTGCGTGCCGAAATCTACAGGTCAGATGCGGGAAGGTGCACGGAACCCTAATGCTCAAGTATCGCGGAGGTGGCCGGGTCAAGGCCGGACTAATCGGCGTGGCCCTGGCGGTAATGGTCATCCTGGTGGGCTTGTCGCCCGACCGGTTCATTTCATGGGCGACGATGGTCAGGTACCAGGCGTTGTTTACCGAAGCCGGCGGGATTGCGGCGGGCAACCCTGTGATCGTGTCGGGGATCAAGGTCGGCACGGTGTCGGATGTGTCGCTACGTCACGGCGATGCACTACTGACGTTCGCGATGAAGGGCGACGTCCTGCTCGGGTCCGAGACCACCGCGCACATCCGCACCGGTTCGCTGCTGGGTGAGCGGATGCTGACGCTGGAGTCCGCTGGCGGCGGCACGCTGCATCCGATGGCTCTCATCCCAGTCTCGCGTACGTCCTCGCCGTATTCGTTGACGGAAGCGGTCAGCGATCTGACATCGGACACTGCCGGAACCAACACGACGGCGCTGAACCAGTCGTTGGACACGTTGTCGTCGACGCTCGACCAGCTCGCACCCCAAATGGGGCCGGCTTTCGACGCACTCACCCGGTTATCGCGCACCCTCAACGGCCGCAACAAGAACCTAAGCGACCTCTTCAAGAGTGCCGGCGACGTCACGGGGATTCTTTCCGAACGCAGCCAGCAGGTCAACAAGCTCATCCTCAACTCCGACTCTCTGCTGCAAGTCCTGGTGGCGCGGCGACAAGAGATCGTGGACCTGCTGGCGAATACGTCGGCGGTGGCCAAGCAGTTGACGGCGTTGGTGCATGACAACGAAAGCACCTTGGCACCGACGCTGGAGCGGCTGAATCGGGTGACCGAGGTGCTGCAGAAGAACCGTGACAACATCGGCAAAGCTCTGCCGGGTCTCGCCAAATTCGAGATCACGGTCGGTGAGGCCATCTCCGGTATGTACGCCTACCAGGCGTTCGTCCCGAACTTCCTTGTGCCGCAACTCTTCCAGGAGTTGTTCGACTACCTCTGGGGATTCCGCACGTTCGACACTTCGAAGGGCCCTGGCTTCCCGTCGCCGGTACCTCGGGCGCTGACCCCCTGGCCGTATAACTCTATTCCGATGTGCCCCACCTGCACGTCGGGCGGCCGGGTCGGAGGATCGCAATGACCGCCCGGATCCCGCGCACAAGGCTGGCAGCCGTAGCGGCGGTGGCCCTGGTCGTGCTTCTCCTTGCCGGCGTGGCCGTGGTCGTCCGTAGTACGGTGTTCGGCCCACGGACGATTACCGCCTACTTCACCACCA
>DASYJS010000425.1:0-27001 GCA_035996225.1 Mycobacterium sp.
GATCACCACGAACCACAGCAGCGGCCAGGCCTTCTCGAAGCGGTACTCGGCGGCGATGTAGCCGAACAGCGGATCGAAGCCCAAGAATGCTCCGAGCACCGCATACGCCGTCCCCGAGGTGATGAACCCGGGCAGCAGACAGCGATAGTCGAAATCGTCTCGGTAGGCAATCGATGCGGCCAGCACCGCTCCGCCCAGGGGCGCGGCGAAGATCGCGCCGATACCCGCGCCGATGCCCAGCGCGACCGCGATCCGACCGTCCTCGTCGGACAGGTTGAGACGTCGCGTCAGCAGCGAGCAGAAGCCGGCCGAGATCTGTGCCGTCGGGCCCTCGCGGCCACCCGAACCTCCCGAACCGATGGTCAACGCACTGGCGACCATCTTGACCAGCACCGCGCGGAAGCGGATGGCGCGGGGATCGGTATGCACCGCCTCGATGGCTTCGTCGGTGCCGTGCCCGGTGGCCTCCGGCGCGAGCTTGGCCACCAGCAATGCCGACAGCAGCGCCCCGACCGTCGTCACCAGCGGAATCGCCCACGGGCGTGTGAAGCCGGCGGAACCGTGGCTGCCACCGTCCTCGCCCACGGGCGTGGGGATGCGGTAGTCCGCCAGATAGCCGAGCAGGAAGTCGCCGGCGTATTTCAGGGCCAGGTAGAACACAACCGCACCAAGGCCCGCGATGACGCCGATTGTGATGCCCAGCAGGAACCACTTCCGCAGGTAGCCCGAGTTCCTGATCGATGCCCCGAATCGCCCGCCGGCAGCCGCGGCCGGGGCGACCCCAGGCTCCCCCTCCGTCGGCTCGCTCACCGTACGAGTCTGACCCGAGACTCTCGCGCCTTCCACCCGGGCAACCCCCGTGGCGCCCGCGTGACAGCGAGGAATAAGCGGACTCTAGTCCGGTTATATGAGTAGCTCTAGATGAAGGAGATTGAAATGCCTGCTATCAACGCAGACACATTGACGTTGCCCCGGATTAGCGGGGCCAGCCCGCAGGAGACCGAACGCCCGGTCCGGTCGATCACCACCGGCCCCCGCGGATACGAAGGGGAGGGGTTCCCCGTCGTCCGGGCATTCGCCGGGGTCAGTAGCGCCGCCCTGGACCCGTTCGTGCACATGGACCAGATGGGCGAGGTGGACTACGAGCCGGGCGAGCCCCGGGGTACCGATTGGCACCCGCACCGTGGCTTCGAAACCGTCACCTACATCATCGACGGCAAGTTCGCCCATCAGGATTCCCACGGAGGTGGCGGCCTGATCACCGATGGTGCGACGCAGTGGATGACGGCCGGCTCGGGCATCCTGCACATTGAGACCCCGCCCGCCGAATTGGTCGAAAGTGGTGGCGTCTTCCACGGCATCCAGTTGTGGGTGAACTTGCCGAAGAAAGACAAGTTCGCACCGCCGCAGTATCAGGCCATCGAAGGCAACGACGCGAAGTTGCTCGCTTCCGACGATGGCGGTGCGTTGGTCCGCATCATCGCCGGTGAGATCGATGATCACCGGGGACCGGGTGCCACTCACACACCAATCACGTTGGCGCACGCCACGATTCACAACGGAGCCAAGCTCAACATCCCGTGGCGGCGCGATTTCAACGCGCTGGTGTACGTGTTGGCCGGGAGTGGACATGTCGGTCCGGTCGGTCATCCGATTCGTGCACGCCAATTGGCTGTGCTCGGACCCGGCGACCGGATCACGGTGACTGCCGACGCGACTGGCGAATCGTCGTCGACCTCGGCAATTGAGGTGTTGCTGCTGGGCGGACAGCCGATTCGCGAGCCGGTTTTCCATTACGGGCCATTTGTGATGAACTCGCGCGCGGAATTGATCCAAGCAGTGGAGGACTACCAAGCGGGAAAGTTCGGCCACATTCCGCCAAATGCCTTAATGCCGCATCATGTCGGTGGCACACTTTAACGGTGCCGTCAACGGGGAGGCGCAGGCCGGGCCGTCCGCCGGCCGCGAAGGCTGATGAGACGCGCAAGCGAATCTTGCGCGCCGGGCGAATTGTGTTCAGCGAGCGCGGCTACGACGGAGCGACATTTCAGGCCATCGCGGTGCGTGCCGATCTGACCAGGCCGGCGATCAACCACTATTTCCCCAGCAAGCGGATGCTGTATCGGGAAGTCGTGGACGAGACCAACGAGCTCGTTGTCGCTGCCGGCATCGAACGCGCTGGCGGCGAGACGACCTTGATGGGGCGGCTGACGGCGTTCATTGCCGCCGCGATGGACGCGAATTCAGAGAACCCTTCCGCGTCCGCGTTTATGGTCACCAACGTGTTGGAATCGCACCGCCATCCGGAACTGAACTCCGGCGGAAACATTTCTGTTCGAACTAGCCGGGACTTTCTGACGTGGGCAGTCAACGATGCGATCGAACGAGGCGAAGTTGTCGCCGATATCGACGCTGAGGTATTGACGGAGACACTCATTGTCGTGCTCTGCGGCGTTGGCTTCTACGCTGGTTACTTGCGCAGCCGCGAAATGTCGGGCCTCACCGACATGCTGCGACAACTACTGGACGGCGCGCTGTTCCGGCCGCAGGCATAGCCCGGTACCCGCGCGCAGTGAGATCGCGCACAAAGCGCATAGGCTAACTAACTTATTCGGGTAGCATGATCCGAAATGACTGATCTCGACGACTCCTCGTTGCAGCCCCCGCTACCACCCTCGCTACGCACCGCGGGGGACTCGTGGACCATCACCGAACTCGTCGGCGCCACCGCTTTGGGCGTCGCGGCCGCGCGCGCCGCGGAGACGGCCGGTTCCGACCCGCTGATTCGTGACGATTTCGCCTCAAAACTGGTCTCACCCGCGGGAGCGGCATGGGCCCGGCTGACCGACCCCGAGCTGGCCTGGCTGGACGGCGACGAGCAGGGGCAGCGCGCGCATCGCCTCGGCATCGACTACCAGGCGGTACGCACCCACTTCTTCGACGAGTACTTCGCGGATGCTGTCGGGGCCGCCGGCGACGGGATCCGGCAGGTGGTGATTTTGGCCGCCGGCCTGGACTCCCGGGCCTACCGGCTGGATTGGCCCGCCGAGACCGCGGTCTACGAGATCGACCAGCCCCAGGTGCTGGAGTACAAAACCAGAATTCTGGAATCGCACGGCGCGGTGCCCACGGCCAACCGGCGCACGGTCGCCGTGGATCTGCGCGACGACTGGCCCGCGGCCCTGGCGGCGGCCGGATTCGAACGCACGCAGCCGACGGCGTGGCTGGCCGAGGGCCTGTTGCCCTATCTGCCGAGCGACGCCCAGGACCGGCTTTTCGAAATGCTCACCGCGCTCAGCGCGCCGGGCAGCCAGGTCGCTATCGAGGTGTTCGGCATGAACTCGAGCAGCAACACCGACCGCTGGCAGCGGATGCGGGACCGGCTCGGGCTGGACGTCAATGTCCAGGCGCTGACCTACCACGAGCCCGATCGATCCGATACCGCCGAGTGGCTGACCGACCACGGCTGGCAGGTGAAAGTCGTGAACAACCGCGAGGAACTGGCCCGGCTGGGCCGCGCGGTTCCCGAAGACCTGGCCGACGATGCCGTACGCAGCGCGCTGCTGCGAGCGCGTCTCGCCGGACCATCCCACTGACCCAACGGAACACCACGAGACCGGAGCACGCGATGAGTTCACTGCGCACACATGACGACACCTGGGACATCAAGTCGAGCGTCGGTAGCACCGCGGTCATGGTGGCCGCGGCGCGGGCGGTCGAAACCGAGCAGCCCGATGCGCTGATCAGCGACCCGTACGCCAGGCTGCTGGTCGCCAACGCCGGCGCCGCCGTGTTGTGGGAGGCGATGCTCGACCCGTCGGTCGCGGCCAAGGTGGAGGCTCTCGACCCGGAGTACGCAGCCCAGATCCAGCACATGCGCGGCTACCAAGCCGTGCGGACCCACTTCTTCGACGCATACTTCGCCGACGCCGTCGCCGCCGGAATCCGGCAGGTGGTGATTCTCGCGTCGGGACTGGATTCACGCGCGTACCGCCTGGACTGGCCCGCCGGCACCACCGTCTACGAGATCGACCAGCCCCAGGTGCTGGAGTACAAATCCATGACATTGGCGGAAAACGGCGTGACGCCGTCGGCGGACCGCCGCGAGGTGGCGATCGACCTGCGGCAGGATTGGCCCGCCGCGCTACGCGCCGCCGGCTTCGACCCGAGCGCGCCGACCGCCTGGCTGGCCGAGGGCCTGTTGATGTACCTGCCCGCCGAGGCGCAGGACCGGTTGTTCACCCTGATCGGCGAGTTGAGCCCGGCGGGAAGCCGGGTCTCGGCCGAAACCGCGCCCGCGCACGCCGAGGAGCGGCGCCAGCAGATGCGCGAACGGTTCCGCAAGGTGGCCGACGAGCTGGGCTTGGAGGAGACGGTCGATGTCGGGGAGCTGATGTATCGCGACGAGCACCGGGCGAACGTCGCGGACTGGCTCAACAACCACGGCTGGCGCGCCAGCGCGCAGCGCTCCAGCGACGAGATGCGCCGCGTGGGCCGGTGGATTGAGAGCGTGCCGCTGGCCGATGACCAGGACGCCTTCTCCGACTTCGTGGTCGCGGAGCGGTTGTAATGCCGCGCACCGCCGACGACTCCTGGGACATCGCTACCAGCGTCGGGGCGACCGCGGTGATGGTCGCGCTGGCCCGGGCCGCCGAGACCGCCAGTGCCGATCCGCTGATCCGCGACCAGTTCGCCGAGCCGCTGGTCTCCACGCCCGAGTTGGAGGGAGTGCGCGAGCAGGTGGCCGCGTGGTGGGCCGCTGAGCCGAATGGTGAAGAAACTGACGAGGATCCGGACTTCGCGGTCGACTCCCAGCAGATGATCAACTACCAGGCTGTGCGCACCCACTTCTTCGATGCGTACTTCGCCGCTGCGGCGCAGGCCGGTATCCGCCAGGTGGTGCTGCTGGCTGCCGGTCTGGACTCGCGCGCTTACCGCCTGGACTGGCCCGCCGGTACCACCGTGTACGAGATCGACCTGCCCAAGGTTCTCGAGTACAAGGCCGAGACACTCGCCGGCCATGGCGCCACACCCGTCGCCGACCGGCGAGCGGTGCCCGTTGACCTGCGCGACGATTGGCCACAAGCATTGCGCGACAGTGGTTTTGACGTGAGCCAGCCGACGGCATGGCTGGCCGAAGGGCTACTGCCGTTTCTGCCGGCGGCGGCGCAGGAGGCCCTGTTCGCCGCGATCGACGCGCTGAGCGGATCGGGCAGCCGAGTGGCCGTCGAGAACTTCGGGGTTGACCAAGAGAAGCGCCAGCAGGCCGAGGAGAGGTGGGCCAAACTGCGGGCCAAGCGCGAAGCGCGCGGGCAGGACACCTCGTTCAACCCGTTCGACTTGTGGTTCGAGGACGGGGACCGGCCCGACTGCGGTGACTGGTTCGCCGCGCACGGCTGGACCGTTCGCACGGTTAACGCGCGTGAAGAAGCCGCGCGTTTGGGCCGGGAGCCGCAATCTGACGATCGGCCGTTCGCGAACAGCTTTGTGACGGCGACCAAGGCCTGACCAGCTCCCACCGGATCTTCCTTACTCCCCGCCCAACCGGATGGTTAGGATCGCGGGTATCACCCATGAGTGCCCGCGTGTACCCGTGTACCACGGTGGGCACCTCCGGGAAGGTGCACTAGGGAAGGACAATGATGACCACCGAATCGGTTGCACCAAAGACATCGGGTTCCACCAACGGTGCGGCGGCTCAGCGAGTCGACATCGCCGCGACGGTGGACCGGCTTCGTAAGACCTTCGCCACCGGGCGCACCCGCGACATCGAGTGGCGCAAGCGGCAGTTATTGCAGCTGCAAAAGATGATCGACGAGAACGACGCGGTGCTCACTGCCGCGCTCGCCGAGGATCTGGACCGTAGCCCGTTCGAGGCATTCATCGCCGATATCGCACTCACCGCCGGCGAAGCGAAGTACGCGGCCAAGCGGGTGCGCAGGTGGACGCGCCGCAGATACAAATTGCTCGAGGTGCCGCAGCTTCCCGGCCGGGGCTGGGTGGAGTACGAGCCCTACGGCACCGTGCTCGTCATCGGCGCCTGGAATTACCCGTTCTACCTGACGCTGGGTCCGGCGGTCGGGGCGATCGCCGCCGGAAATACCGTGCTGCTGAAGCCTTCGGAAATCGCACCCGCGTCTTCGCGGTTGATGGCCGAGTTGGTGCCTCGCTATCTCGACAACGACGCGATCGCGGTGGTCGAGGGCGACGGCGCGGTGAGCCAAGAGCTGATTGCGCAGGGCCTGGACCGCGTGATGTTCACCGGCAGCACCGAGATCGGTCGCAAGGTCTACGAGGGTGCGGCGCGCCATCTGACTCCGGTCACACTCGAGCTGGGGGGTAAGAGCCCGGTGATCGTCGCGGCCGATGCCGACGTGGATGTCGCGGCCAAGCGGATCGCCTGGATCAAACTGCTCAACGGCGGGCAGACCTGCGTCGCGCCCGACTATGTGCTGGCGGACGTCAAGATTCGCGATGAACTCGTGGACAAGATCGGCGCTGCAATCACGAAGTTCACGTCGGATAAGCCCGATGGAATACGGATCGTTAACCAGCGTCAATTCGACCGGATCAGCGGTTACCTATCCGGCGGGGACGGCAAGGTCATCGTCGGCGGTGACTGTGACGCGTCGAGCCTGCGCATCCAACCCGCCGTTGTCGTCGACCCCAATCCGGACGGGCCGCTGATGCAGAACGAGATCTTCGGACCGGTGCTGCCGGTCATCACCGTCCAAAACCTTGATGAGGCTATACGTTTCGTCAACTCGCGACCCAAGCCGCTGTCCGCGTATCTGTTCACCAAAACACGCGGGACCCGGGAACGGGTCATCAAAGAGGTGGCCGCCGGCGGCATGCTGGTCAACCACCTCGCCTTCCAGGTGTCGACGGCCAAGCTGCCGTTCGGTGGCGTCGGCGCTTCCGGCATGGGTGCCTACCATGGCAAATTCGGCTTCGAGGAGTTCAGCCATCGCAAGTCGGTGTTGACCAAGCCGACCCGGCCCGACCTATCCAGCTTCATCTACCCGCCGTACACGGAGCGCGCCTTCAAGATGGCTCGCAGACTGTTCTGACACCGGCCACGGCGACTGCCGGTGCCGACCCCAACCCTTGATTTCTCATCGCAGAGAGGAACCTGATGCCCGGAGTGCAGGATCGCGTCATCGTCGTCACTGGAGCAGGTGGAGGACTGGGGCGTGAATACGCGCTTGCCCTTGCCAAGGAGGGCGCCAGCGTCATCGTCAATGACCTCGGTGGAGCTCGTGACGGCACGGGCGCCGGCCACAACATGGCCGACGACGTGGTCAAGGAGATCAAGGACGCCGGTGGCCGGGCGGCCGCCAATTACGACAGCGTCGCCGAGTCCGAGGGCGCCGAGAACATCATCAAGACCGCGCTCGACGAGTTTGGCGCGATTCACGGCGTGGTGAGCAACGCCGGGATCCTGCGCGACGGCACTTTCCACAAGATGTCATTCGAGAACTGGGACGCCGTGCTCAAGGTGCACCTGTACGGCGGGTACAACGTCATTCGGGCCGCCTGGCCGCACTTCCGGGAGCAGAGCTACGGCCGGGTGGTGGTCGCCACTTCCACCAGTGGGCTGTTTGGCAACTTCGGCCAGACCAACTACGGAGCGGCCAAGCTCGGGTTGGTCGGCCTGATCAACAGCCTGGCGCTGGAGGGGGCGAAGTACAACATCCACGCGAACGCGGTCGCCCCGATAGCGGCCACCAGAATGACCGAGGACATCCTTCCCAAGGAAGTGCTGGAGAAGCTCACACCCGAGTATGTCGCGCCGGTGGTGGCCTACCTGTGCACCGAGGAAAACCCCAACAGCGCTTCGGTTTTCGTGGTCGGCGGCGGCAAGGTGCAGCGCGTCGCGCTGTTCCAGACCGACGGTGTCAACTTCGACAAGCCGCCGACAGTGGACGACATCGCCGCGCACTGGGACGAGATCACCGACCTGTCCGCGGCGAAGCAGGCCGATTTCAAGCTGGGGTGAGGCCCTGGCGAGGCCGACGGTTCAGGCCAGTAGCGCGTCGCGCAGCTGGCCGACCTCGGCTTCGGTAATTCCGGAACCGCGCAGATAGCCGTCCAGCGACCCGAACTCTTCGTCGATGGTTTGGCGTGCGGCGGCCAGGTACTCCGGGCGAACGCCGAGGACCCCGTCGGACAGCCGGGCCTCGGTGAAGGTCACCACCTCCGGGGTCAGTTCGGTGTCGGTGCGCTGCGCGATCATCTCGGAGATCCGCGCGCGTAGCTGGGGTGCGGCGTCGTTGCTGCGCAGGAAGTCGGCGACGATGGTGTCGCGATCGACACCGATCGCCTCCAGCACCGTCGCCACCACGAAGCCGGTGCGGTCCTTGCCCGCGAAGCAGTGCGTGAGCACCGGACGCCCGGCTGCCAGCAGCGTGACGACGCGGTGCAGCGCGCGCTGCGCTCCGTTACGCGTTGGGAATTCCCGGTATTCGTCGATCATGTAGCGGGTGGCGGCCTCGTTGACCGATAGCTCCGACTCGCCGGATTCACCGTCGCCGGTCAGCAGTTTCTGGAATGCGACTTCGTGCGGGGCCTGGCCGTCGGTGTCGGATTCTTCGGGGCCGAGATCGGGGAAGGGCAATAGGTGGATCTCGACACCGTCGGGCACCAGGCCCGGCCCGCGGCGGGCAACTTCCCGGGTTGCACGCAGGTCGGCGACATCGGTGATGCCCAACCGGCTCAGCGTTGCGCGGCCGTCGTCATCGAGCCGGCTCAGCTCGCCGGACCGGAACAGCCGTCCGGGCCGAACCGCGGTCGCGCCGTCGGCGACATCGCGAAAGTTCCACGCGCCGGACAGTTCTCGCAAAGCCTCAGTCATGCGCGGTTACCGACGCGGCGAAGGCGGACTGTTCCCGTCCGATTTCGGAGCGCGCGATCGTTCGCATGTGCACCTCGTCGGGTCCGTCGAAGATGCGCATGGCGCGATGCCAGCCGTAGAGGCGGGACAGTACCGTGTCGTCGCTGAGCCCGGCGGCCCCATGCACCTGGATAGCGCGGTCGATGACGTCGCAAGCCACTTGCGGCGCGACGGCTTTGATCTGCGAGACCAGTAGGTGGGCGGCCCTGTTGCCGTGCTGGTCGATCGTCCACGCCGCCTTCTCGCAGAGCAGCCTGGATTGGTCGATTTCGTTGCGGGACTTGGCGATTGCCTGCTGCACCAGGCCCTGATCGGCCAGCGGACGGCCGAACGCGATGCGGTTGTTGGCCCGGTGGACCATCAGGGCCAGGGCGCGTTCGGCCCCGCCGAGCGCGCGCATGCAGTGGTGGATGCGGCCTGGTCCGAGCCGGGCCTGGGCGATCGCGAAGCCGCCGCCCTCTTCGCCGAGCAGGTTGGTGACCGGCACCCGGACGTTGTCGTAAACGATTTCGCAGTGCCCGTGCTGGTCCTGCCAGCCGAACACCGGCGTGGAGCGCAGCACCGTCACGCCGGGGGTGTCCATCGGCACCAACACCATCGACTGTTGCTGGTGGCTGGCCGCGTCGGGATTGGTGCGGCCCATGACGATCAGGATCTTGCAGCGCGGGTCGGCCGCGCCCGAGGTCCACCACTTGCGGCCGTTGATCACGTAGTCGCCGCCGTCGCGCACGATGGACGTTTGGATGTTGCGGGCGTCGCTGCTGGCGACCGCCGGCTCGGTCATCGAGAAGGCGCTGCGAATCTCGCCGGCCAGCAATGGTTCCAGCCACTGCTTGCGCTGCTCTTCGGTGGCGAACAGGTGCAGGGTCTCCATGTTCCCGGTGTCCGGTGCCGCGCAGTTGACCGCTTCGGGGGCGATCTCCAGGCTCCAACCGGTCAGCTCGGCCAGCGGGGCGTATTCCAGGTTGCTCAGGCCCGACTCGGCCGGCAGGAACAGGTTCCACAGGCCGCGCTCTTTGGCCTTGGTCTTGAGTTCCTCGATGACGGGCGGAATGGTGTGGTCGTCGGGGCCGGCCTCGTGGCGGTAGTTGTCGTAAGCGGCCTCAGCCGGAAAGACAAATTCAGTCATGAAGTCGGACAACCGCTTGTGGTAGTCGGTGGCCTTGGCCGACATCGCGAAGTCCATGACCGTCACGATAGGACACGTGTCGCGGCGCCCCGCGAGCAGACGCAGAATCGTCTGCCGGAGGGCGGATTCGTGTGATTTTGTGTCTGCTCGCGGTGGAAGATTCGCGGTGGAAGATTGGACGCATGACCGAGCCTTCCGAATCCCTCCCCCCGTTCCCGCCGTTCACCATGGAGACTGCGCTGCAGAAGGTACAGGCCGCAGAGGATGCCTGGAACACCTGCGACCCCGAGCGTGTCAGCAAGGCCTACACCGTCGACTCACAATGGCGAAACCGCGGCGAACACATCGTCGGCCGGGACGAGATTGTGGTGTTCCTGACCCGCAAGTGGCAGCGCGAACTCGACTATTCGTTGCGCAAGGGCCTGTGGGGCTTCCGCGAGAACCGGATCGCGGTGCGGTTTCAGTACGAGTGCCACGACGAGTCCGGCCAGTGGCACCGCAGCTATGGCAACGAACTGTGGGAGTTCACGGAGGCGGGGCTGATGGCGCGTCGCGAAGCCAGCATCAACGACGTGCCGATCGACGAATCCGAGCGGCGCTACTTCGGACCACGCCCGGTGTCAGAACACGGCCAAGACTTTCCGCTCTGGTAGCGGCCGATAGGGTGTCTGGGGCAATCGCCTGGACAGAACCTAAGGAAAGTAGATGTACGCGCCATGACAGATCCGCAGGCCCAAGCCATCAGGGTCGGGGTGGTCGCCGAGTCCGGAACCGATGAGCGGCGTGTCGCGCTGGTACCGAAGGCGGTCGCATCGCTGGTGAACAGCGGTGTGGCGGTGGTCGTCGAGGCCGGGGCGGGCGAACGGGCCCTGCTGCCCGACGAGCTCTACACCGAGGCCGGCGCCAGCATCGGAGACGCCTGGGCTGCCGATGTCGTCGTCAAGGTGGCCCCGCCGACCGCCGACGAGGTGGGCAAGCTGCGCAGCGGCCAGACCTTGATCGGCTTCCTGGCGCCCCGCAATGCCGACAACTCAATCGACGCGCTCAAGCAGGCCGGTGTGCAGGCGTTCGCGCTCGAGGCCATCCCGCGCATCTCGCGGGCGCAGGCGATGGATGCGCTGTCGTCACAGGCCAACGTTGCCGGCTATAAGGCCGTGCTGCTCGCGGCGTCGGAGTCGACGCGGTTTTTCCCGATGCTGACGACGGCGGCGGGAACGGTCAAGCCGGCCACGGTGCTGGTGCTCGGGGTGGGCGTGGCCGGGCTGCAGGCGCTGGCAACGGCCAAGCGGCTGGGGGGCCGCACGTCGGGCTACGACGTCCGCCCCGAGGTGGCCGACCAGGTGCGCTCGGTGGGGGCGCAGTGGCTGGATGTCGGCATCTCGGAAGTTTCAGCATCCGGTGAGGGCGGATACGCCCGCGAGCTCACCGACGAGGAACGGGCCCAGCAGCAGCAGGCACTGGAAAAGGCCATCAGCGGATTCGACGTCGTAATCACCACGGCGCTGGTTCCGGGCCGACCCGCGCCGCGTCTGGTGACCGCCGCGGCGGTGGAAGCGATGAAGCCCGGGAGCGTGGTGGTGGACCTGGCCGGGGAGACCGGGGGCAACTGCGAGCTCACCGAGCCCGGACAGATCGTCGTCAAGCACGACGTCACCATCGCCTCGCCCTTGAACCTGCCGGCGACGATGCCCGAACATGCCAGCGAGCTCTACAGCAAGAACATCACTGCGCTGCTGGACTTGTTGATCAACGACGGAAAGCTGGCCCCGGACTTCGACGACGAAATCGTCGCGGAATCGTGTGTGACCCGCGACCGAGAGGACTCCTAGATGTACGACGAGCTATTAGAGAACATCGCGATTCTGGTGCTGTCCGGATTCGTCGGGTTCGCGGTGATCTCCAAGGTGCCCAACACCCTGCACACGCCGCTGATGTCGGGCACCAACGCCATTCACGGCATCGTGGTGCTGGGCGCGCTGGTGGTGTTCGGGGAGGTTGAGCACCCGTCGCTGGCGGTGCAGATCATCCTGTTCGTCGCGGTGGTGTTCGGCACGCTGAACGTCATCGGCGGCTTCATCGTCACCGACCGGATGCTGGGCATGTTCAAGGGCAAAAAGCCTGTCCCGCAAGCTAAGACCGAGGAGACCCAGGAGTCGGTGGCCAAATGAACTACCTGGTCACGACCCTTTACATCATCTCTTTCGGGATGTTCATCTACGGTCTGATGGGTCTGACCGGGCCCAAGACCGCGGTGCGCGGCAACCTGATCGCGGCGGTGGGTATGGCCCTCGCGGTGGGGGCGACGCTGGTCAAGATCCGGCACACCGAGTCCTGGGTGCTGATCGTCGCCGGTCTGGTCGTGGGTGTTGCGCTGGGCGTTCCTCCGGCGCGGCTGACCAAGATGACCGCCATGCCGCAACTGGTGGCGTTCTTCAACGGCGTGGGCGGTGGAACGGTCGCGCTGATCGCGCTTGCGGAATTCATTGATACCAAAGGCTTTTCGGCCTTTCAGCACGGCGAATCCCCGACCACGCACATCGTGGTGGCTTCGTTGTTCGCCGCGGTCATCGGCTCGATCTCGTTCTGGGGATCGATCATCGCGTTCGGCAAGCTGCAGGAGATCATCGGCGGCAAGCCGATCGGATTCGGCCGGGCCCAACAGCCGATCAACCTGCTGCTGCTGATCGCCGCGGTGGCCTCAGCGGTAATCGTCGGCCTGCACGCCCATCCCGGTAGCGGCGGAGCGTCGCTGTGGTGGATGGTCGGCCTGCTGGCCGCCGCCGGTGTGCTGGGCTTGATGGTGGTGCTGCCCATCGGTGGTGCGGACATGCCGGTGGTGATCTCACTGCTCAACGCCATGACCGGGCTGTCGGCCGCGGCGGCGGGTCTGGCGCTGAACAACACCGCGATGATCGTGGCGGGCATGATCGTCGGCGCTTCCGGCTCCATCCTGACCAACCTGATGGCCAAGGCGATGAATCGCTCCATTCCCGCGATCGTCGCCGGCGGTTTCGGTGGCGGCGGCGTGGCGCCCAGCGGCGGCGACGGCGGCGACAAGACCGTCAAAGCCACCTCGGCCGCCGATGCCGCGATCCAGATGGCCTACGCCAATCAGGTGATCGTGGTGCCGGGCTACGGCCTGGCCGTCGCGCAGGCACAGCACGCCGTCAAGGACATGGCGGCCCTGCTGGAGAACAAGGGTGTGACGGTGAAATACGCGATCCACCCGGTTGCGGGCCGGATGCCCGGCCACATGAACGTGTTGCTGGCCGAGGCCGAAGTCGACTACGACGCCATGAAAGACATGGACGACATCAACGACGAGTTCGCCCGCACCGACGTCGCGATCGTCATCGGCGCCAACGACGTCACCAACCCTGCCGCCCGCAACGACGCCTCCAGCCCGATCTATGGCATGCCGATCCTCAATGTGGACAAGGCCAAGTCGGTGATCGTGCTCAAACGGTCGATGAACTCCGGATTCGCCGGGATCGACAACCCGCTGTTCTACGCCGACGGCACCAGCATGCTGTTCGGCGACGCGAAGAAATCGGTGACCGCGGTCGCGGAGGAGCTCAAGGCCCTCTAGGTGGGCGGATAGGCGGGCGGCGGGTACCCCTGGCCTGCGCCCACGAGCGTAACGCCACGGCGACATCCGGACTGTTTTTTCGCCCGGGCGTTACGCTCGCGACATTCACGGCTGTTCGAGCCGTTTAGACGGGCGGGTAGGCGGGCGGCGGGTACCCGTTTCCGTCAGTAACCCCGCGCAAACCCCAGGTGAAGTACTTCATGAAGAATTCGATTTCGTCGCTGCCGTCGTAATCCGGACTCGGATCCATCGCCCCACCTCTGTACTCGCGACTAGGTCAATTATTGAAGTCTAGTCCCCTCCGTGCCGGTGTGACAGGCGCCCGAAAGTTACCGAGCCCTTAAACTGTCCAACCAGTTGATTGGTACTTTGCCTAGACCGGCCCGGTAACAAGCCGATCCGGCCCCGCAGGGAGCGACGATAGCGAGTAGAGATGTCATCCGACAGCATCACCCGTAACGGGTTGACGCGCCGCGAGGAGTTGCTGGCTGTTGCCACCAAGCTGTTCGCCGCCCGCGGTTACCACGGCACCCGGATGGACGACGTCGCCGACGTCATCGGTCTGAACAAGGCGACGGTCTACCACTACTACGCCAGCAAGTCGCTGATCCTGTTCGATATCTACCGTCAGGCCGCCGAGGGCACCCTGGCCGCCGTGCACGACGACCCCTCCTGGACGGCGCGGGAGGCGCTCTACCAATACACCATCCGGCTGCTGACCGGGATCGCGAGCGATCCCGAGCGGGCCGCGGTGTACTTCCAGGAGCAGCCCTACATCACCGAATGGTTCACCGAAGAACAGGTCGCCGAGGTCCGCGAGAAGGAAGCCCAGGTCTACCACCACGTGCACGGCCTGATCGACCGCGGGATCGCCAGCGGAGAGTTCTACCAGTGCGACTCCCATGTGCTGGCGCTTGGCTACATCGGGATGACGCTGGGCAGCTACCGGTGGCTGCGGCCGAGCGGACGGCGCAGCGCCAAGGAAATCGCCGCCGAGTTCAGCACCGCGCTGCTGCGGGGGCTGATCCGTGACGAGTCAATTCGCACGGCCTCCCCGCTCGGGCCGTAGCGGGTCCGTCCCGCACGGCTAGCCAAGCCGGCCATCCACCACGACGTGAGTAGTACTACTCAGGCTTGACGCGTAGAAACGCGCGGTGGCAACTCCGAGTCGACAGCGGCCTGAGTGCAAAGGCACGCGGTCGCCGGAAAGGGCAGGATTACTCAGATCCGGTCGCGGGCTTCACATGCTTGTCAAGGAAGGCGAGCTGGTCGGCGACCACCCGCTCGAAGGCGTCGTCGACATAGATCGCGAAATGCCCCTCGGGGTAGGTCTTCACCTCGCCGCGCGGAGCGTTGGCCGCGTGGCGCAGGGTGGCGGCGGCGGGGGCCAACGAGTCGTATTCGCACACGCAAAACAGGATGGGGCAGCCGATCTTCGGGGTGAGCAGGCCGGGCCGGTAGGTGAAGACCTTCATCGCGATGCGTGCGGCGATCTCGTTGCGCAGTTCGACGCCCTCGGGAACCAGTCGCAGGTAGCCCGCGTAGGCGTCGGGCGTATTCATCAGCGCGATGTCCCCGGGCCTGCCCGCGGTGGCGATCATCACCGGGGACCTGCCCCGCCGCGCGCCGACAACGTCGCGGATTGCCCGCACGGCGATGCGTGCGGTCGCCAGCGGGTTGGAGATCGTGCGCGCCGAAGCGATGCCGTCGGTAAACGGGCATTGGGCGATGACGGCGACGATACCCGGCAGCCGGGCTGCCGTGGTGATCACATGGCCACCCGCAAAAGACGTGCCCCACAACCCGATTCGATCGTGATCGATGCCGTCCAGGGTGCGGGCATAGGCCACCGCGGCGGCCCAGTCGGCGAGTTGCAGGTCGATGTCGAGGACTTGGCGCGGCTGACCGTCGCTGTCGCCGAAGTTGCGGTAGTCGAAGACCAGGCAGGCGTAGCCGGCCGCGCTGAACCGCTCGGCGTAGGCGTCGAGTCGCATGGTGCGCACCGCGCCCAATCCGTGCGCCATCACCAAGAGCGGCGCGGCGGCGCTTCCCGCGGGCCGATAGAGCCACGCGCTGATCCGGTCGTCACCGGAGGTGAATTGGACCTCTTCGCGCTGCGTCATCGGTGTCCCATTCTGCCTGGCCGAAGTTAGGTCCGGCGCTGTAGGCGCCCCGGAAGTTATGGACTAGTGTCTAGAAAAGTTTTCCAGGCTGCAAGGGACGGAGACTGAAGATGGCGATCCGCGTCGCGCACGTCGGTACCGGAAATGTCGGAGGGCTGGCCCTGGCCGAACTGATCACCAATCCGCAGTTCGAACTGACGGGCGTGTGCGTGTCCACACCGGAGAAGGTGGGCAAGGACGCCGGAGAACTGTGCGGCGTCGGCCTGGACGCCGGCTTGAGAGAAGGAAGAGTCACGGGCATCGCGGCCGTCAATGACCTGGACGCCATTGTGGCCGCCAAGCCCGACTGTGTCGTCTATTGCGCGATGGGCGACACCCGGCTGCCCGACGCGATGGCCGATGTCATGCGCATCCTGGCGGCCGGCATCAACGTCGTCGGGTCGTCGCCGGGGCTGCTGCAGTACCCGTGGGGTGTCATGCCCGACAAGTACATCGCACGCGTGGAAGACGCTGCCCAGCAGGGAAATTCGAGCATCTTCATCAGTGGCGTCGATCCGGGATTCGCCAACGACCTGATCCCGTTCGCGCTCGCCGGGACCTGCCAGCGCATCGAGCAGGTGCGCTGCATGGAGATTCACGACTACGCGTCGTACAACGGCATCGAGGTGATGAACTACATGGGGTTCGCCCAGCCCTTGGACGAAATCCCAATGCTGCTGCAACCGGGCATTCTCAGCATCGCGTGGGGGACCGCGATCCGTCAGCTGGCGGCCGGACTGGGCGTTGAGGTCGACGAGATCACCGAGTCCTACCAGCGCGAGCCGGCGCCGGAGGATTTCGACATCGCGATCGGCCGGGTCGCCAAGGGCACGCTGGCCGTGCTGCAGTTCGAGATCCGCGGCATGGTCAAGGGTCATCCCGCCATCGTCATCGAGCACGTCACCCGGCTGCGGCCCGACCTGCGGCCCGACCTGCCCCAGCCCGCCGCGGGCGACGGCTCGTATCGCGTCGAGATCACCGGCGAGCCGTCGTATGCCGTCGACATCATTCCGAGCAGCCGCAAGGGTGACCACAACCACGCCGCGATCGCCGGCGCCGCGGGCCGCGTCGTCAACGCCATCCCGGCGGTGATCGCGGCACCCCCCGGCATCCGGACCACACTCGATTTGCCGCTGGTAACCGGCAAAGGCCTTTACACACCAAGCACTTTGGTGACCACCTAAACCGACCGAAAGGAGACCCGAGTGGGACGGGTAGACGGCAAAGTTGCACTGATCAGCGGGGGTGCCCGCGGGATGGGCGCCGAAGACGCGCGCCTGCTCGTGGAGGAAGGCGCCAAGGTGGTGATCGGCGACATCCTCGACGACGAGGGCAAAGCGCTGGCCGACGAGATCGGCGAATCCGCGCGTTACGTGCACCTCGACGTGACGCAGCCCGACCAGTGGGACGCCGCGGTCGCGACCGCCGTCGGCGAATTCGGCAAGCTCAACGTACTGGTGAACAACGCCGGCACGGTCGCGCTCGGGCAACTGAGGAATTTCGATCTGGCCAAGTGGCAGAGGGTGATTGACGTCAACTTGACCGGCACGTTCCTGGGCATGCGGGCGGTGGTCGACTCGATGACCGCGGCCGGGAGCGGCTCGATCATCAACGTGTCGTCGATCGAGGGACTGCGCGGCGCGCCGGCCGTGCACCCCTACGTCGCGTCCAAGTGGGGCGTGCGTGGCCTGGCCAAGTCGGCGGCTTTGGAGTTGGCGCCGTTGAACATCCGGGTGAATTCGATTCATCCGGGTTTCATCCGCACTCCGATGACCGCGCACCTGCCGGAAGACTTGGTCACTATTCCGCTGGGCCGGCCCGGAGAAGTGCGGGAGGTCGCGACGTTTGTGCTCTTCCTGGCCAGCGACGAGTCTTCCTATTCCACCGGCAGCGAGTTCGTCATGGACGGCGGGCTGGTGACCGACGTGAACCACAAGGAGTTCTAGGCGCGGCGTTCAGTTCTCGACGAACACAACGTTCTTCTCGGTTGGTTGCCGGCCGACGCGGATCTTGTTGGCGGGAAAGTCCGGATCCGCGTAGCCGACCGACAAGCCGCACAGGATCGTGAACTGCTCAGGGATGTCCAACTGCTGGTGGATGATCTCCGGGTAGCCCGCGATCGCCACCTGCACACAGGTGCCCAACCCGCGCGCGGTGAGCCCCAGCACCAGCGTCTGCAAGAACATCCCGACACCGAGGCTGTCGACCAGTCCCAGTTCGCGGTCCATGCACACGATGCCAGCCAGCGGGGCGCGAAAGAACTCCCAATTGCGCAGCACCGCAGCGCGTCTGCCCTCGAGGTCGTCGCGCGCGATGCCCATCGAGCCGTAGACCACCTTGCCCGTATCGCTGCGGAAGTGCGTGAAATGCTCGGGCAGTTCCGGGACTTTCGGTGGGCCCGCCTGCGCCGCCCCGAGCAGCGCTGCCACAAGCCGGTCCCTGGCCGGGCCGGATGCGAACACGAGGTGCCATGGCTGAATGTTCGAGTTCGACGGCGCGCGAATCGCCAGGTCCACCGCTTCGTCAACCAATTCCCGGGCCACGGGCCGATCAGGCAGAAACATCCTGATTGAACGGCGTCTCCGGATCACGTCCTCGAGGTTGTCCATCCGCACTCCTCGCGTCTTCATCCGAACCGTTGGATCAGTATCGCGTCCGGGGTGCTATAACCGCGAGCATGCCAGGCGGCCTTCCAGACCTGAAAAATGTTGTCGGATCCAATCACGTCGTCACCGACCCCGACATCTTGGCCGGCCGCAGCGTCGACCACACCGGCCGGTACCGCGGGCGCGCCAGTGCGCTGGTGCGGCCGGGTTCGGCCGAGCAGGTCGCCGAGGTGTTGCGGTTGTGCCGTGACGCCGGGGCCCATGTCACCGTGCAGGGCGGTCGCACCTCGCTGGTAGCCGGTACCGTCCCCGAGCACGACGACGTGCTGCTGTCCACCGAGCGGCTTTGTGCGCTCAGCGATGTCGACACCGTCGAGCGCCGTATCGCGGTCGGTGCCGGAGCCACGCTGGCCGCGGTGCAGCACGCCGCGATGGCGGCGGGCCTGGTGTTCGGGGTGGACCTGGCGGCCCGCGACACCGCGACCGTCGGCGGCATGGCCTCGACCAACGCCGGTGGCCTGCGCACGGTCCGCTACGGGAACATGGGCGAGCAGGTTGTCGGCCTGGACGTGGCGCTGCCCGACGGGTCGCTGCTGCGCCGGCACAGCCTGGTGCGCAGCGACAACACCGGATACGACATGCCGGCACTGTTCGTCGGCGCCGAGGGCACCCTCGGTGTCATCACCGCGCTGGATCTGCGGCTGCACCCCACGCCGTCGCATCGGGTGACCGCGGTCTGCGGCTTCGCCGATCTCGAAGCGCTGATCGACACCGCCCGCACGTTCCGGGATGTGGACGGGATCGCCGCCCTGGAGCTGATCGACGGCCGCGCCGGAAGGCTGACCGCCGAGCATCTCGGCGTCGGCCCACCGGTCGAGGCGGACTGGCTACTGCTGGTGGAGCTGGCCGCCGATCACGATCAGACCGATCGGCTCGCCGAGCTGCTCGACGGCGCTCCGATGTGCGCCGAGCCGGCGGTGGGCGTGGATGTTGCCGCGCAGCAACGACTATGGCGTGTTCGCGAATCGCTGGCCGAGGTGCTCGGCGTGTACGGGCCGCCGCTGAAGTTCGACGTGTCGTTGCCCTTGGCCGCGATTGCCGGGTTCGCCGCGGATGCGGTCGCATTGATTGGCGAGCGGGTCAGCGACGCCGTACCCCTGTTGTTCGGCCACATCGGTGAGGGCAATCTGCACCTCAACGTGCTGCGAGTGCCGCTCGAGCAGGAGGAGGCGTTGTACGGGCCGATGATGGACTTGATCGCGCAGTGCGGGGGCAACGTCAGCTCCGAACACGGGGTCGGCAGCCGCAAGCGTTCCTACCTCGGGATGTCAAGGGAGGCAACCGATGTCGCCGCGATGCGAACGGTCAAAACCGCGCTGGACCCGACCGGCTACCTCAACGCGGCGGTGCTGCTCGACTAGTTTCGCGGGAAGGAACTAGTCCTGTGCCTTGATCCCGACGGCGTGCCGCAGCTGCGCCAGGAACTGGTCGGCGTCGTCGCTGCGGACGATGTAGTGCGAGATGGCGATCCGGATCACCGTCGCCGCCTTCACCGCGGCGTTGGGTCCGGGTAGATGGCGCTGCAGGCCGTCGCGCATCTGCGGGATGACATGGCCGAACTGGGCGATGGTGTGCTCGGGTTCGACATCGACCATGCGCACGCTCGAGTAGGAATGCTGGTACTCGACGATGAATCGCAGCACGGCGTCGAGCTTCTCGATACCTTTGAGTCCTGCGGTGGCTTTGACCAAGCCGCTTTCGAAGAGCTGGCGCTCGTATTGGGAGAACGCCGAGAGCAACTCCTCCTTGGACGCGAACCAGCGGTAGAGCGTGGGGCGCGAGACCCCGGCCTGGGTGGCGACTTCGGACAGGCTGAGTTTGGTTTTACCGTTTCGCCCGAGGACCTCGGCGGTCGCCAAAAGAATCCGCTGACGCGTGGAGGTGTCAGTCTCGGTCATGGTTATCGCCCGCGCCGGCTGGGTCATATCTGAAACTTTACGAAGTATTGCCGAACTGGCCACGTTTCTTCCGTTCCCACGTCAGGCTGACCCGGACCGGCGGCGCACCAGCACCGATTGCTGGATGGCGCCGACTGCCCCGTGCTCGTCAAAAAGCGTGCCGATCGTCGTCCCGATGCCGTCCGGCCCGTAGCTGGTTTCCGCGCGAATGCCGACCCATTCACCGTCGGGAACGCGGAACACGTGGACCGCCAAATCGGTGTTCAAGAACGTCCACTTGGTGATGTCGAGCTTGCTGCCGATGCCGTTGGCGCAGTCGGCCACCGCGAACAGCCGTTCCAGCTGCGTCATGGTCTCACCCTTGACCACGTCGACCTCCGGCTTGATCCACGATTCGCCGGGGCCCGGGCTCAGCGGTTCGGTCAGCCAGAGCCACTCCAGGCTGTGCACATAGTTGCGGTCCCACTCCCTTGCCTTGAGGTTGCGGTTGCGGGCGTCGGTCCTCGGCCGGGGCAGATCCGCCGCCGCGTGAGCGACCGCCTCGGTGTCCTGCTGCTGCAGCCGCCAACCGGTGGCGCGGGCGACCGGGCGGGGCTGGCCATCGGGGCCCAGGGCCAGCATCTCGGCGCTGACCAGCTCGATCTGCTTGCCGCCGCGCTGCAGCTGCGAGTGCACCCAGAGATCTCCCTCGGAGGGCACCCCGCCCAGCAGGTCGATAACGACCCGGGACAGGCGGGTGTCCTCGCGCTGCTCGCAGCGTTCCAGCGCTCGGCCCAGCAGCGCCGACACCGGACCGCCGTGCTGTATCGCCGCCGACCAGGTGCCGCGCGCCAGGTCGGTCGCCCGGAACTTCTCGCCCAAGTCGTCGTCGGAGTCGATCAGCTCGTAGTAGGAGTCGGTCACGTGTCTACCTCTCGGGTATCTCAGGGCAGTCCGGCGCCGGGCGTGGCAACCTGCACGGCGTCCAGCTGCGAGAGCCGGGTGCCCACCAGGCGCTGAGGGTAGGCCTCGGTGCTCGACAGCAGAAACAGGATGCGGCGTTCGGGACCTCCGAGCGCGCAGGCGATGGCGACGCGCTCGCCCATGTCGATGCGGTCGGTCACGGCGCCGCCCTCGATGATGCGCTCGAATTGGTGAGCCAGCGTCATCGACGTCCACACGCCGCCTTCGGCGTCCAGGGCGATGCCGTCGGGCGGCCCGTCCAGACCGTCGGCGAAGACCCGCCGCTCACCCAGCGCGCCGGGGCCGTCGATGGTGAACGCGGTGAGCCGCCGGCCGATCGATTCGGCGACGATCAAGGTCTTTCCATCCGGCGTGATCACCATTCCGTTGGGAAAGTCGAGGTCCTCGGCGACGACGGTGGCGCTGTCGTCCGGGTCGAGCCGTACGATCACGCCGCCGCCGGAAAATGCCTGAGACCCGATGTAGGCGCGCCCCGCGACATCGATGACCATATCGCCGAGGCTGGCCGGAACCAGGGCCGCGAGATCGGCGATCTCCACGACGATTTCTCCGTCGTACCGCAGCACCTTCCGGTCCTCGGTGGAGGCGATCAGCAGCGATCCGTCGGGGCGGAAACCCAGGCCCGACGGGGAATGCCCGGGCAGCGGCAACGTGGTCAGCGAACCGCCCAGGGTCGAGGTGTGAACCGCTTCGCCCAGCATGTCGGAGAACCACAGCAGGCCCTCGAACCAGCGGGGCCCCTCGCCGAAGCAGAACCCGTTGGCCAGCGGCTCAGGGATCATCGGCTCACGCCTTTACAAAACACCGCAAAAGTGTCATGCAACGCCCGCACTGGTGTCAATCTGGCTCAGCTCACGTGCGACGGCCTGGTGGTAGGCGTCGATCCTCGCCGGGTTGCGTGCTCGAAGAGCCGATCGGGCAGTGGGGCGTGTTTGGGCGCCTCAATCGTCATGGTGCGGGAGAACAGCGTGATGTGCTGGCCCGGCCGGGTGAACCGGTAGGACCACGTGATGCGGCCATCCAAGCCGGTGACGAAGTCGTAAACGATCGCGGCGGACTGGGTGAAGGCGGTCTCTGATGTGGTCGCCACGATGCCCAATTGCGTTGCCCCTCTGCGCTTTCCATTGGCCTATTCAGGAGCTGTCCGGAGTACCGGCCGTAGCCTCGTTAGCCAAGCTTTACAAATCCTACTCAAAGTGTCACGCTGAGCGAAAGCTGCTAGTGCGAGAGGTGGAGTGCGATTTTGACCACGGAATCTGAGCAGACTGAGTGGACGGTTGAGGGCCTGCTGGATCTGTTTGACGTGCAGGCCGACGGGGACGACCGGTACACCGGCGTCACCGGCATCGCCGGTGGAGACGAACGCCAGGTGGTGGAAGGCACCCAGGTGCTCGCCCAGGCGATTGTCGCCGTGGGCAAGCGATTCCCGGACAAGTCGGTGCGCTCGGTGCACGCGGTGTTCTCCCGCGCCGTGGTCGTCGGCCCGCCGATCGAACTTGTCCTCGACGTCGTGTCCGAGGGCCGATCCACCGCAACCGCGATCGTCGCCGTCCATCAGAACGGGCGGCGCTGCCTGAGCATCACGGTGCTGGCCGACGTGCCGACCGGCGATGTCATTCGGCACCACCTGCCGCGACCCGACGTCGCCGCGCCCGCCGATGCCAACCACTCTGCGATGCCGATGATCGGGCGAGAGCTGCGCCTGGTCGACGTCGTCGATGTCAACAGCCCCGACGAGGTCGGACCGCCGGAGCTCTACGCGTGGCTGCACTACGACCCGATCCCGGCCCGGGACGATCTGGCCAAGGCGCTTCTCGCCTACTTCACCGGTCACCTGGGGATCTCCACCACCATGCGGGCGCACCCGGGTATCGGCACCAGCCAGGCACACCTGACCGTGTCCACCGCGCCGATGAGCATCTCCGTGGCGTTCCACGAACCGGTGCGCTGGGGCGGATGGCTGCTCTACACGCATGAGAGCACGCAGGTCGGCGCGGGCATGTCGTATGTGCGCGGCGCCGTGCACTCCGAGGAAGGCGAGCTACTGGCCTCCTTCGCCCAGGAAGCGCTGATCCGTCCGCTGCGCACCACCGACACGTCGATCGACTCTCGCGCACGGTTCTAACGGCTATGTACTTCACCATCACGCACCCGATGCACAGCCATCCCTACAACCGCGAACTGGTCAGCGGGGACGGCATCGGGAAGGTGGCCGCGGCCGCCGAAGCGGCCGGCATTCACGGTTTCGGCTTCACCGATCACCCGGCGCCCTCGCAGCGGTGGCTGGAGGCCGGCGGTCACGACGCGTTAGATCCTTTCGTCGCACTGGGTTTCGCGGCGGCCACCACGTCCACACTGCGGCTGATCCCCAACATCGTAGTGCTGCCGTATCGAAACCCGTTCGTGGTGGCCAAGTCCGGCGCCACCCTGGACCTGCTCTCGGGCGGCCGCTTCACGCTTGCCGTGGGCGTGGGCTACCTCAAGCGTGAGTTCGCGGCGCTGGGTGTCAGCTACGACGAGCGCGCCGAGCTGTTCGAGGAAGCCCTTCAGGTGATCCGGGCGATCTGGACCGGCGACGATATTTCCTTCGAGGGAAAGCATTTCAGCGCCCGCGGTATCACCGCGCACCCGCGGCCCGTCAGCAGCCCGCATCCACCGATCTGGATCGGGGGTAACACCACGGCGTCCCGCCAGCGGGTAGCGCAGTACGGCGATGGCTGGTGTCCCTTCCCCGCCCCGCCCCAACTGGCGCAGACCGCCGGCACCGCCGTCATCGACTCGGTGCAGAAGCTCACCGACGGCATCGAGGATCTTCGGCGCCGGTGCGATGCGGCGGGCAGAGATTGGTCGGCGATCGACATCACCTTCACCAACTTCGAAGGCGGCAGTCCGACCGATGATGCGTTCAACGCCGATGCCTACCTCGACGGCCTGGACAAGCTCGCGAAGCTGGGGGTTACCTGGGTGAGCGTGCACCTGCCCGGCGACAGCATGACGCACGCACTCGAGACGCTCGATCGATTCCGTACCCTCGTGATCGACGCTGCCTAGTTGGATTGACAACGATCAATGGACTTTTCCCGTGTCGAACTTTCCCCCGAGGACCAGGCCTTCTCCGAGGAGACCCGGGCGTTCGTCGCTGAACACGTCACCGACGAAGTCCTTCGGCGTGATCGCGAGTTCGGTGAAAACTTCGACGAGGGCGTGCATTTGGCGCTGGGCGAAGCGGGCTATCTGACCTCTGAGTGGAAGCTGGAGTCCGAAGGCGGATTCACTGCGCTGCGCCGGCGGATCTTCGAACTCGAGATCGGCCGGGCGCATACCCCGTGGTATCACTGGGGCACCACGTCCGTCGTCGCGCGGCTGGTGCAGCAATTCGGCGCTCCGGAACTCACCAGCTCGGTGCTGCCCGGCGTGCTGTCCGGCGAGATCCGGCTCTGCCTG
Organism: Mycobacterium sp.; assembly: GCA_035996225.1. Lineage (GTDB taxonomy): Bacteria > Actinomycetota > Actinomycetes > Mycobacteriales > Mycobacteriaceae > Mycobacterium. The sequence goes on from DASYJS010000425.1 coordinate 24,745, forward strand.
GGCTATACGGAACCCGAGGGCGGCTCCGACGTCGCCACCTGCAAGACGCGCGCGGTGCGCGACGGCGACGCGTGGATCATTAATGGGTCCAAGATGTTCACCTCGAACGCGCAGAACGCCAAGTATGTCTTTCTGCTCACCAACACCGACCCGCAAGCGCCGAAACACAAGAGCCTGACCATGTTTCTGGTGCCGCTGGATTCACCGGGTGTCGAGATTCAGGGCATTCGCACCATCGACGGTGACCGCACCAACATCGTGTACTACAGCGATGTCCGCGTCGATGACCTCTACCGCATCGGTGAGGTCAACGCCGGCTGGACGGTGATGCGCTTTGCCCTCGACGCCGAGCATGGTCTTACTGATCGGGATGACCATGGCTTGCAAAACATTTCGGTGATGTCAGAGCACGGCCGGGTGATGGCCCAAGCCGTGGACAAGGCCGCCGCGCTTTTGGCGCAACCAGGCCCCGACGGGCGCTGCCCTCTTGACGACGAATCGGTGAAGTACCGGCTGGGTCGCAGCATCGCCCGGATGGAAGCGGCACTGTCGACGCCGGGCGCCTACGGGCGTGTTGCCCTGGCCCAGACAATGCGGGATGTCTCAACGGATTTGATGGACCTGCTGGGGACCGTGTCGGCCTTGCCGGCCGACGCCAAGGGTTCGGCCGATGGCGGCGCGGCCGAGCACCTGTTCCGGCATGCACTGCCGACCGGGATCTACGGCGGCACCATGGAGGTCTTCCGTAACATGATCGCCCAGCACGAGCTCAAGCTCGGGCGCCCTAGCTACGGCGGGTGAGCGGCAGTTCGGCCAGCACCTCCACACGTGCGTCGTCGAAGCTCAGAAAGCCTTTGATGGGAAGGCTTTCCGGGGGAGGGTCCGGATAGCTCCAGGCGATGTCGTCGACAATCTGGTCGTCGATGGCGACGGACCAATACGTGGCGAAGCCTTTGTAGTTGCAGTAACTCGATGTCTGCGAGCGCCGCAGCAGATCGGTGCGTACCTGCGTGGGATCGACGTAAAGCCTTGGCTGCAGGGCGGTCTCGAAAAGGATGACCGTGTCGCGCGAGTCCACCAGCGTGGTGCCCGCCACCGAGACGCGCAGGTGGCGCATGGTGGGTCGGCAGTCGACGCGGTGATACGGATTCGGTGGGTAGTGAACGAGTTTGCGGCCTTCCTCCAGCCAGGTGTCGACGGCATTCCACGGCACGTGGACGAAGCCCGGTGCTTCCGGCTCGGGTTCGGCCGGCAGGTCACCCACCTCGTCAGCCCGGAACAGGTAGCTCAGCGGCCGGCCCTGCCGGTGCACCATCAGCACCTGCTCGGTGTCGATCACCGGGTGCCCGTCCAAGAACGCCTGGACGCGGCGCGGGTGCGGCTCGATGTAGACAACGTCGGCGGGCAGCGGGGGAGAGAGCCGCCCGGCCGGATCGCTGCTGAGCGGACCACGTCCGGCGACCAGAGTCATGGTGCCAGGTTAACGCCGTCGTGCGGCACCAAGGCCTCGTATCTGGATGTCTGCCGAACGCTTCTTCGGGGCGTCGGTTTCGGGGTCACGCGAACCGCCAAGGTTCGGCCGGTGTCGGTGTCGACGAACGACAGCGGCGCCGGTCCGTCCTGCAGGTAGGTGTCGCCCCACTGCGCCAGCGACATGAACAGCGGCAACAGATCCTCCCCCACCTCGGTCAGCCGGTACTCGTCTCGGGCGCGGCTTCCCGGCTCCTGATACGGAACGCGGGTGACGATCTGCGCCGCGAGCTGACGTGTCGTACGACGCGTAATTTTGGGGTTAGGTCAGTCGACGATGACTCCGCCGGTCAAGTTGACGACCGTCCCAGTGAGTGCCGTGGCCTGATCGGAGGCGACAAAAGCGGCCATATCTGCGAGTTCTGCGAGGGTGGTCGCGCGCTTCGTGTGAGACGTATTCAAGACGGCCGACGCGAATTGCTCCCTGCTGATGCCATATGCATCAGCGTGCAGGCCGAAGACGGTGTCGATCGTCGCCGTCTCCTCTATGCCGGTGGTGCGCAGGCATACGGTGCGCACACCGTAGGGGGCCCATTCCGCTGAGAACATCCGATTGAGGCCTTCGAGCGCAGCCCAAGCCGGGGTCATACCACCGGTCAGCTGCACGCCGAGGCGGGCAGGCTCGGGTGTGTGCATCAGGATCACCCCGGACCGTTGCTTGATCATGTGACGTGCAGCCGTTCTGGCGGTGATGAAATGCGTCCCCGGGTAGGTGGCGATCGGTAGC
>DASYJS010000426.1:0-3415 GCA_035996225.1 Mycobacterium sp.
TTCTTTGTCACACGTCGGCGGCCAGCTGCGATCAGTGAATTGGCGATGGTGTAGACAACAGAGCGTGTCAACGTCGCCGGATGCGGTGATCCCGCCGAACTTCACCGCACCATTCGATACCGAGCTGGGCCTGCGGTTCACCGAGCTCAGCCCCGACGGCGCCCGCGCCCAGCTCGAGGTCACGCCCAAACTGTTGCAGCCGATGGGCCTGGTGCACGGGGGTGTCTACTGCTCGATGGTGGAGACCATGGCCAGTGTGTCCGGCTATACCTGGCTCGCCACCCGCGGCGGCGGCGATGTCGTCGGTGTGAACAACAACACGGACTTTTTGCGTTCCGTCGGCTCGGGAACGGTTTTCGGCAGCGCCGAGCCGATTCACCGCGGCCGCCGCCAGCAGTTGTGGTTGGTCACCATCACCGACGACAAGGATCAAGTCGTCGCACGAGGACAGGTGCGGCTGCAGAATCTCGAGCCCCGCGAGAGCTGAGCAGACGTCACGGGGTTTCCCCAGGCGCCGGGTCGGTGGCCGACGACAGCATCGCGGTCCCGCGGGCGACTATCAACGAATTATGTTATCCAGCAATAGAATTCGCCAGTAACTCGATGCCCAGCGCATCCACCGTGCTGACATTGGCGGGTGGTGGGACGCTCAGCACGTGGCAGGCGGACCGGCTGCTCGGCTAACTGGCGGCCCGGGTCGGGGATGAGTCGCGGGTTTCGGCGGCCATTTCGGCCAGCTGTTCGAGCCGTGTTCGCGCGAAGGCCTGCTGGTCGGTGATCGTCAGCTGGCCACGGCGTGTGCTCAGGAACGTCACCGTCCACGAGAGCAGTGTGGTGATCTTTGTCTTGAAGCCGATCAGATAGACAAGGTGCAGCACCAGCCACATCAGCCAGGCGATAAAGCCGCTGAACTCCAGCGGACCAATCTTGGCCACCGCGGAAAACCGCGACACCGTGGCCATCGAGCCCTTGTCGAAGTACTGGAACGGCTCACGCTGTGTTGGGTCCGCCCCGTCGAGTTCGGATTTGATCGCGTTCGCGACGTACTTGGCGCCCTGGATAGCGCCTTGCGCCACTCCCGGCACGCCCTCGACGGCGGCCATATCGCCGACGACGAACACGTTCGGGTACCCGGGGACGGACAGGTCGGGGAGCACTTTGACCCGCCCGGCCCGGTCGAGTTCGGCGGGCGACTGCTCGGCGATGTCGCGACCCAACCGGCTGGCCTGTACGCCGGCAGACCAGACCTTGCAGGCGGATTCGATGCGCCGGAGGGTGCCGTCGGAGTCCTTGACCGTGATGCCGTTGCGGTCGACGTCGGTCACCATGGCGCCCAGTTGGATCTCGACGCCCATCTTCTCTAGCCGCGCCTTTGCCCGCTCACCCAGCTTTTCGCCCATCGGCGGCAATACCGCTGGAGCGGCGTCGAGCAGAATGACCCGCGCCTTGGTCGAATCAATGTGCCGGAAAGCACCTTTCAAGGTGTATTCGGCCAATTCGGCTATCTGCCCGGCCATTTCGACGCCGGTGGGGCCCGCCCCGACGACGGTGAAGGTCAGTAGCTTCCTGCGGCGCTCGGGATCGCTTGAGCGCTCGGCCTGCTCGAAGGCGCTCAAGATGCGGCCCCGCAGCTCGAGGGCGTCATCGATCGACTTCATACCGGGTGCGAATTCGGCGAAGTGGTCGTTGCCGAAGTACGACTGGCCGGCGCCGGCTGCGACGATCAGGCTGTCGTACGGAGTGTCGTAGCTGTGGCCAAGCAACTCCGAGACAACACACTGGTTGGCCAGATCGACGTGGGTGACGTTGCCGAGCAGCACCTGGACGTTGCGCTGATTGCGCAGTACAACCCGGGTCGGCGGCGCGATCTCGCCCTCGGAGATGATCCCGGTGGCGACTTGGTACAGCAACGGCTGGAACAAGTGATGCGTGGTGCGCGCGATCAACTTGATCTCGACGTCGGCCCGTTTGAGTTTCTTTGCCGCATTGAGTCCGCCGAATCCCGATCCGATGATCACGACTCGGTGCCGTCGCTTGGGTTCAGCTGTAGCTTCTGGGTGGGGGCTCATGCTTCCGATGCTCCTGATGGGGCTTCATGTCGCGCGACTTCAGTTAGCTACTACGGTAGTCAACCCGCTGCTCCGAAACCCAGGTAGTAAGCCTGTGTAATCAACCACACCGGGCCATTGCCGCTGGTCACGCCAACGTGATTCGCGTCATGTACAACGCGCGATGCGACCTCAGTTACACGCGGAGCAGCGGCCGCAGCGCCTCGGCGGCAGTGGTGATGACACCCGGTGTGTACCCATGCCCGGCGAGGCTGATGATCACTCCTTCGACGCGAAGAGTTCCTCCACCCCGGTGCCGTAGGAGAAGCTCGCGATCTGCAGACCACGCCGAATAGACATGGCGTAGCGAGCTAGTAAAGCGACAGGCGCTCAGGCGAATTGAGCGAGTGCGCCGTGACTGACGTGCAGCGTCTGGCCGGTGATGTGGCGGGCCGCCGGGGTGGTGAGGAACAACGCCAACCGACCGACCTCCGCCGCGACGGACGGCGGCGTGCGTGAAAGACCGTCGTATCCGGCCTGGGCGCTGCGCCCACTGGCCACGACGTTGACGGTGATCCCGCGAGTTCCGAAAACGCTGGCCTGCCCGGCAATCCAATTCGACAGTGTCGCTTTGATTGCGGCGTCGACACTGCCCGCAGGCGGATTTTCCGGCACCACGCTGATGATGGAACCACCGGAGCACAGATTGTCACCAACTGCTTGCACGGTCAGCACCGCCGACAGCACGGTCGCGTCGAGTGCGGTGCGCCACGCGGTGGCGGTGTCGGAAATCGAATAGGTGCGTGGATCGCCGGCATCCCAGCACGGCGCGGGCACGTTGACGATGGTGTCCAGGTGATGGGGGAACAACCCGCGAGCCTCCTCGAGGCTGGCCGGGTCGGTCGTGTCGCAGACGATCGCGTCGACGTCCAGTTCTTTGGCGTTGACCTCGAGATCGCTGCGGCGTGAACCGACGAGGGTCACCTTGTGACCGTCATCGCGAAAACGCTCGGCAACTGTGCGGCCGAGCTCCGTGTCGCCGCCGGTGACCAGCACCTCCACTGCCATGACCTCCTCGTGTTCAACGTTGAACCCAGACCCTGGCAATTCACCAGCGTTTGGTGGCACGCCACAGGACCGATGCCTGGGATCTCAGCGCGTTTGCGTCGATCTATGTCGATGTTACTGGACAGTAGCTATTCGGCGAAATTCCAGAGGGCGACGCGCAGATAATTTTCGATAACTCTTTGGCGGTCACTTGGCAACGGTCCGCACGCGGGCCCCATCGTCCCCGGGCTAGGGTCCGACCATGCGTCGGATCGGGGTGCTTTCCGGTTTGGTAGCGACGATGCTTGTCGCGACTCTGG
>DASYJS010000427.1:0-3778 GCA_035996225.1 Mycobacterium sp.
CGCGTCGCCACGCGGTTGTGACCTGACGGTCGCGTACGTCGGTGCTTGTTGGGATCGGTAGCGAACCGCCCCGGGTGTGCTTGCAACGTGTCACACCACCGCATCGTCACGAAGTTGATCGCCGGCGCGCTGCTCTCGGGCACTTACGGCAGTAGCACAATCGAGCCGGCGGTCTTGCGGCCCTGCAGGTCCTGATGGGCGCGGGCCGCGTCGGCCAGCGGGTAGCGTCCGCCGACTTCGATGCTGATCGCCCCGACGCCGACCGCCTCGAACAATTCCTCGGAGCGCCAGCTGAATTCCAGGCCGGTGCGCATGAAGTGGGCCAGAGTGGGCCGGGTCAGGAACACCGAGCCCGCGGCGTTGAGCCGCTGCGGATCCACCGGCGGCACGGGTCCGCTGGCGGCCCCGAACAGCGCCAGGGTCCCGCGGACGGCCAGGCTGGCCAGGCTGGCGTCGAACGTGGTGGCGCCGACACCGTCGTAGACCGCCGCCACGCCGACACCTCCGGTGAGCTCACGAATCTGCTGGCCGAATTGCGCGGCGTCGTCGGGGTAGGAGAGCACTTCGTCGGCGCCGGCCTTCTTGGACAGCTGGGCCTTTTCGGACGTCGAGACGGTGGTGATGACCCGGGCACCGAGCAGGTGCGCCCACTGCGTCAGGATCAACCCGACACCACCCGCGCCGGCGTGGACCAGCACCGCGTCACCGGCTTGCACGGGATACACCGATTTCAGCAGGTAGTGCGCAGTCAGGCCTTTCAGCAGTACCGAGGCCGCCACCTCGGAGCTGACACCGTCTGGCACTTTCGCGGTCAAATGTGCTGGCGCGGTGGCGAATTCGGCGTAGGCGCCGGAGGCCGCCGCGGACGCCACGCGGTCGCCGACGCTGAACCCGTCGCCGGCTCCCTCACCCAGGGCGGCGACGGTGCCACACACCTCGGAACCGAGGACGAACGGCACCTCGCGGGGGTATTGGCCCGACCGGAAATAGGTATCAATGAAGTTGACTCCGATGGCCTCGGCCTTGATCAGCAGCTCACCTCGGCCCGGCGTGGGTTGTGAGGTGTCGACGTAGCGCAGGACCTCGGGTCCGCCGGTTTCACTGACTTCGATTGCGTGCATGTGGATATCATGCCCGGGCATGAAGCTTGCCCGACCGGACGTCTTCCATCCCCGCATCGTGCTGGCCGGTAGTCCGCGGCATGCCGCCGGTGACGGCGACGACGCGGGGTTGGTCGCGGCGTTGCGCCAGCGCGGTCTGCATGCGCGCTGGCTGTCCTGGGATGACCCTGATACCGGCCACGCGGATCTGGTGATCCTGCGCGCCCCGCACGATTACGCCGGGCGGCTGGAGGAGTTTCTGGCCTGGTCCACCCGCGTCAAGAATCTGTTGAATGCAACGAACGTTGTCACCTGGAATGTCGACCGGCGCTATCTGCTCGACCTGTCCGCCCGTGGGGTGCCGACGGTGCCGGGCGAGGCCTTCGCCCCGGGCGAACGGATTGAATTACCCCTTCACGACGACGTATTCGTCAGCCCGCTCATCGGCACCGGCACCCGGCGGTTCAGCGACCGGTCTGCGGCCGCGGATTATGCGGCCGAACTGAGCCGGGGCGCGTGGGTGCAGCCGTGCGGATCGGCTCCGGGAACGCAGCTGGTCTTTCTGGGTGGCAAGCCCTCGCATGCGTTCCCACCCGAGCCGGACTTCGAACTCTGGGATGTCGGAGCCGCCGCGCTGGCTGCCGCGGCGGACCAACTAGACATCGAGGCAAGCGAATTGCTGTACGCGCGAGCACATTTGAGCGGTTCGGAGTTGCTCGAGCTGCAGCTGGTGGACCCCTCGCTGGGCTGGCGGCAGCTCGACGCCGGCACTCGCGACCTGGCCCAGCGCGAGTTCGCGTTGGCCGTGGAGTCAGCCTGCGAGCGGCTCGGGCTTGGCCCGTTCTCGCATCGACGCCCATAGCGCCGCGGTCGCGGCCGTGCATGCCGCGGCGCCGGCGACGTGGACGGCGACCAGGGCGGCGGGGACGCCGGTGAAGTACTGCGTTGTGCCGACGGCGGCTTGCGCGCACACCAGGGCCGCCAGCACGCCCAGCCGCAGCATGATCGGCCGCGCGGCACCGACGGCCAGCAGCCCGAAGCCCAGCCCGATCAGCAGGGCGAGATAGGCGACGAGCAGCGACGAGTGCAGGTGGACCAGCGTGGTGATCTCGATCTTCAGCCGTGGCACCGTCCTGCTCGGGCTGCGGTCTCCCGCGTGCGGGCCGGCAGCGGTCACCAGCGTGCCGGCCACCAGCACCGCAGCCAGGTTCACCCCGATCAGCGCGGTGAGCAGGCGCAGCGGCCTGGCCACCCGCTGGTGAACCACACCGTCATCCGGCTCGCCGACCTTGACGTAGAGCAGCACCGACAACCACACCATCGTCATCGACACCAGCAGGTGGATGGCCACCGTCCACCACAGCAGCCCGGTGCGCACCGTGATGCCGCCGATCACCGCCTGTACCACCGTCGACACCGGCATCAGCCACGCATAGGTCAGCACCTCGGCCCGCCGGCGGGCCCGGTACACCGCCAGCACGGCCAGTGCCGCGGTGATCACCACCGCGATGCTGAACATCCGGTTGCCGAACTCGACGGCCTGGTGCACCCGCGGTACTTCGGCGACGGCGACCGGGACGAAGCTGCCCGGGAAACACTGCGGCCAGGTGGGACAACCCAGTCCCGACGCCGTGACACGCACGATCGATCCGGTGACGGCGATACCGCCCTGGGATCCGATCACGGTCGCGGCAATGATCCGCTGGACGCGCAGGCTGGGGTTGGGGAGCACGTCCACCAACCGCGCTAGCACTCGTCCGACGGGCACCGCCCGATCGTAGGCCAACGAAAACTACGGCTTGTAGTACGGGACCCTCACGTGAAGCGGAACCAGCGCAGCGCGGCAAGTGCGGCAACCGTGCCCCACACCGCCAGCACGAGGACGCCGAACCAATCGACCGACAGTGTCATCGCCTGTGAGAGCGCCTCGGTCAGCGCGCCCGACGGGGTGAGCCGGGCCGCCCACCTGGCCGCCGTTGGGATCAAGTGCGTCTCGAGGGTCAGCGCGCCCAGGCCGGCGAAGACGAACCACATCAGGTTGGCGACCGCGAGCACGATCTCGGCGCGCAGCGTCCCGCCGAGCAACAGGCCGAGCGCCGCGAAGCCGGCGGTGCCCAGCGCGATGACCGCCGCGCCCAGCGCAAGGGCCGCCGGGGCCGGCCGCCAGCCGAGCGCAAAACCGATGGCGCCCAAGATGATTGACTGCAAGAACACGGTAGAGATCACCGCCAGCGACTTGCCGGCGATGATTCCCCAAACCGGCAGCGGGGTGGCCCCCAGCCGTTTGAGCGCACCGTAGCGCCGGTCGAACGCCACGGCGATGGCCTGCCCGGTGAACGCCGTCGAGATCACCGCCAGGCCCATGATGACCGGCACGAACGTCGCGGCGCGGTTTTGGCCGAACGAGCCGAACGGCAGCAGCGTGAGTCCGACCAGCAGCGTGATCGGGATGAACATCGTCAGCAGCAGTTGTTCGCCGTTGCGCAGCAGCAGCTTCAGCTCCAGGCTGAACTGGGCGGCAAGCATTTTCGGCACCGCATTGGGACGCGGGTCGGGGGTGAAGGTGCCCGGGGGAAACAGCGGGGTGTTGGTGTCGGTCACGGTCGCAACTTCCTGCCGGTGAGCTCCAGAAACACATCTTCGAGGGTGCGTTGCTCGACGCGCACATCGGTGGCCAG
>DASYJS010000428.1:0-15789 GCA_035996225.1 Mycobacterium sp.
CTGTACATACCCAGCATGGTCGACTCGTCGCTGGCGCCCGAAGGCAAGCACAGCGCAACGATCTTCACGCCCTACTTCCCCACCGGGCTGGACGCCGACGAAAACCGAAGCTGGAAAGAGCAATACGCCGACACCTGCGTGGGAATCTTCGACAAGTTCGCGCCCGGGTTCGCCGACTCGGTCACCAACCGTGTCGTGTTCTCCAACCGCTATTTCGGCAGCACCTTCAGTGCCCACGCCGGCGACTACTCGCATGGCCTGTTGCAGCCGAACCAACTGTGGACGGGCCGCGTCGTCGAGGGAGCCGACAAGTTCGCCACGCCGGTCGAGGGGCTCTACCTCTGCGGGCAGTGCACCCATCCCGGCCCGGGAGTGACCGGCATCCCCGGGTGGAACGGGGCCGAAGCGGCCCTCAAACATCTCAACACGCGCGTCGGATAGGCGGCTGTTCACACCCCGGTTAAACATGTACCATTTGGTACATGTTTAACGAAGACAGCGTTGAAATCGAGGCACCCGCGCAGCTGGTCTGGGATGTCTTCAGCAATGTCGAGCACTGGCCCGACTGGACCGCGTCGGTGACGTCTTTGGTCGGTCTGGACGGGCCCGCGCTCGCCGTCGGCAAACGGTTTGCGATCAAGCAGCCCGGCATGGCGAAACTCGTCTGGACGGTCACCGAGATCGACCCGGGCTCGTCCTGGAGCTGGGTGCAACGCGCGCCCGGCTCGCTGGTGACCGCTCGCCACGATGTCATCGCCCAACCGGGCGCTCGCACCTTGGTGCGCCAGCAACTCGACCAGGGCGGCCCACTCGGCGCTCTCGTCGGGCGGCTGATGGTCAAGAAGACCAAGCGCTTTCTCGAACTCGAGGCCCAAGGACTCAAGGCCCGGTCCGAACAGCTCAGCCGGGCCGATGGCTCGCACTCCTGACCTACAGCGGCGCCGGGAACTGCTCGATGCCCTGATCGAGGAGTTCGCCACGGGCGGCATCGGCGACCGATCGCTGCGCGAGGTGGCTGCCGCCGTCGGCACCAGCCATCGGATGCTGTTGCACCACTTTGGGTCTCGCGATGACCTACTGGTGGCAATCGTCGGGGAAGTCGAGCGCCGCCAGATGGGCGTGCTCGCCGAACTGCCCACGGATCCGGCGAAGGGTTTCGCCGCCATGTGGGCCGACCTGCACCGACCCGAACTGCGCCACCTGGAACGGCTCTTCTTCGAGTGCTACGCCCGCGGCGCCCAGGGCGAGAAGCCGTTCGATCGCATGGTGCCCGGCGCCGTCGCCGGTTGGCTGTCCGAGGTCACAGGTGTTGCCGGCCAGGCATTCGATCCTGCGATGGCCCGACTCGGACTGGCCGTCACCCGGGGGCTGCTGCTGGACCTGGTGGCCACCAACGACGAGGCCGGGGTGGACGCGGCCGCGCAGGCTTTCGTAAGCCTGCTGCGCCGCTGAAAGCGCCCCTCCCTAAAGCTACTTCGCTTTCGGCAGCAGCGAGATGAGCGTGTCGACGAGTTCCTCGGCGCTGGTGTGCCACTTGTCCAAATCCAGGTGGCCGCTCAAGTCCAAACCCGTAATGCCGTGGGCGCTGGTCAAAATCAGCGCCCCATAGCGGCTCGCCCGCCGCGGACCGGTGATGCGACCCACGATCTCGAGAAACAAGCCTTGGGTACGTTCGGCCACCCGGATCGCTTCGGTCGGATCACCCGCTGGCGTGGTGAACATCAGGCGGTACAGGTGCGGACGGGCGCGGCCGAGGGCGATCAGCGAAAGCAGACCGGATCGCAGGGACTCCTCGGGCGAGTCGCCGCTGTTGGCCAACACCTCGAGCGCATCGCCCAATTCGCTCAACGCGTTGGTAGCCAGGACCGTGAGCAACGATTCCTTGTCGGCGAAGTGGCGATACGCCGCCGAGCGTGACACGCCACTGCGAGCCCCCACTTCACGCAGCGTCACTGCCTCGACTCCGCCGAGGTCGAGTAAGACCCCCGCCGCCTCGATCAGCGAACGGCGGGTGGCCGCAGCACTCTCCGATCGTGTCGTCACCCGCCGAGCATAAGCCGGCGCTTGAGTTGACAATGTCAACTCAACTGTTAGTTTGAGATGACAGCGTCAACTCAAACACCCACAGTCGGATGGAGACCGCGATGAACCCCTCGAATCGAACCGACCGTCAGGAGCTGATCGTCGTAACCGGCGCTTCGACGGGCATGGGCGCGGCAACGGCTAAGGAATTGGCCGCCAAGGGTTTTCACGTGCTCGCGGGCGTCCGCCGCGAAGCCGACGCCGACGCGCTAGTGGCCGACGGCCTTGAGGGGCTAGAACCGCTCATCCTCGACATCACCGTTGACTCGGATGTGGCCGCGGTCGCTGACCGGGTCGCGCGCGATCCGCTGCGGCGTCCCCTTCGCGCGCTGATCAATAATGCCGGGATCGCGATCAATGCGCCGACCGAAACGCTGCCGTTGGCGCAGTGGCGCCAGCAGTTCGAGGTCAATCTGTTCGGTCACATCGCGATGACCCAGGCGCTGTTCGGAGCCCTACTGAGTAGCTCGGGCACCGTCGTGAACATCAGTTCCGTTGGTGGGAAGGTGGTCTTGCCGACGTATGGCGCGTACGCGGGTTCCAAGTTCGCGCTCGAGGCGGTCAGCGACGCGCTGCGCCGCGAAGTCGGCGAAGCCGGGATCAAGGTCGTCGTTGTAGAACCCGGCGCAGTCAAGACCGAGATGGCAGAGCGCGGAATCGCCACGGCGGACGGACTGAAGGCCAACATGACCGCTGCCCAACTCGCACGCTACGGCGATCTCATTGCGGCCGTCACGGCCCAAGCCCGATCATTTGGCGAGGGCGGCGTTTCTGCCGAAGAGGCGGCAAAGGTGATCGCCAAGGCCGCGATCGCGTCTCGTCCCCGGACCCGCTACACCATCGGGCGCGACGCCGCGATCCTGGTGCGGATCAGCCGGGTCGTCTCCGACCGAATCCTCGACCGCATAGTGCGCCTGAATCTTCGGTCCTTTGCCAAAAGGTCGAAATCAGGCGAACAGCACAGCGCCCCAACAACTTCGCTCGGTGCCTAGGCGATCAGCCTTGAGCGGCCACCGCCGCGCTGTCGGTGCGTGAGCCGGTGCGCACCCCGAGGAACTGGTACTCGGCGGGCTTGACCGAGCGGATCGCCCGCCAGTACTGCCAGGTGTAGCCGCCCCACAGCACCGTGTTCTTGCCGTGCTCGTCGAGGTACCAGCTGCTGCAGCCGCCGCTGTTCCACACCGAGTCCTTCAGCATCTCCTGCAGCTCGGCGTTGAACGTGTCCTGCGCGGCGCGGGTCGGGGCTAGCGCCTGGGCGCCGAACTTGTCGCAGGTCTTGATCGCATCCGCCACATAGCGGATCTCGGACTCGATCATGAACACGACGGAGTTGTGCCCTAGCCCGGTGTTGGGTCCCAGCAAGAAGAACAGGTTGGGCATCTCGGCGACAGTGATCCCCCGATGCGCGCCGATGCCCTCCCGGTTCCAGCGGTCGACCAGGTCCTCACCGTGGCGTCCCTTGATCTGGACGTAGGTGTAGGAGTCGGTGACGTGGAAACCGGTGCCGTAGACGATCACGTCCGCTTTTCTGTGGGTCTCACGGCCGGTGCCGTCGGCAGTGACGATCCCGTCGGGCGTGATCCGGGAGATGCCGTCAGTGATCAGTTCGGTCTTCGGGTCGGCGACCGCACCGTAATACGTCGACGAGTTCAGGATTCGCTTGCATCCGATGCGGTAATTCGGAATCAGCTTGCGCCGCAGCCCGCGGTCCTTCACCGAACGACGGATGTTGTACTTGCAGTAAGCCTCAACGAATTTCAGCAGGTTCGGCCGCTTGGTCATCCCGATCGCCAGCGCCTCCTGCCCCCAGTAGATCGCCAGACGCACCAGCGCCCGCAACCCGGGGATGTTCGCCATGGCCCGGCGCAGCGCCGGCGGAAGGTCGGGGTTCGAGCGCGGCACCACCCACGGCGGGGTGCGTTGGTAGAGCTGAAGTTCGGCGACCTGCCCGACGATCTCCGGCACGATCTGGATCGCGCTGGCGCCGGTACCGATCATCGCCACCCGCTTGCCGGTGAGGTCGACGCTGTGGTCCCACTCCGCGGAATGGAATGCGGGGCCCCGGAATTCGTCGCGGCCCTCGATTTCGGGGATCGACGGAATGTGCAGTGCACCCGCACCCGAGATCAGGAACTGCGCGACGTATTCGCGTCCTTCGGTGGTGAACACATGCCAGCGATGCTCGTCGTCGTCCCAGTGGGCGCGGTCGACCAGCGAATTGAACTCGATGTAGCGGCGCAGCCCGTATTTCTCGGTGACTCCCTTGAGGTAGTCCCAGATCTCGGGCTGATAAGAGAACGGGTTCTTCCAGTCCGGCTTGGGCTCGAAGGAGAACGAGTACAGGTGCGACGGGATGTCGCAGGCACACCCGGGATAGCTGTTGTCCCGCCAGGTGCCGCCGACGTCGTCGGCTTTCTCCAGGATGACGAAGTCCACACCCTGCTGCTGCAGCTTGATGCCCATCCCCAGACCGGAGAACCCGGTCCCGATGATCAGGGCGCGGGTATGCAGCGGCGTCGGGGCCTCGTGCCCCGGAACTGGGTTTGCCTCGGCTTGCGTCAATGCATCGGTCACAGTGGATCGGTCTTTCTATCGGCCCATCAGCTCGGACGTCAGCTGGCGCATCTCTTGCCCACCCTTGCGCAGCTAACGCGAATACCCAGTACCCAGGGTATCGGATACGACGAGTGTTATCGAAGCCCGGGGCGATGTCAACGTCGCCGCTGCTCAGCTGGCGGCGGGATTGCTTCGCACGGCGCTGTGGATCGGCTGGTCGGGGTCCACCGCGATGCCCAGCGCCTCGGCGGTGCCGACGATGACCCCCATCATGATGGTGGTCAGATGGGCGACGAACTGCTCGTGCGGCATGCGTCGCGGGCTGTCGGGGTCGGGGCCCAACCACCACTCGGTGGATGACGCGGCCGCTCCGAAGGCCGCGTGTGCGGCCAATTCGAAGGCCGCATGGTCCAGCTTCATGTCCTTGAGCTCGTTGTCGAACATGTCGGCCATGGTCAAGGTGATCTGACGGCCCTCGTTGAGCGTGCGCACCGTCGACTCGGTGGTCGCTCCGGAGCGCGCCGAAATGAAAACGCGCAGCACGTTGGGATGCTTGTCAACGAGAGTGACGTACTCGTCGACACCGTGCCGGACGATCTCGCGGGCCGAATCGGTGGCCAGATTGATCGACGGGAAGATCGCCGACCACAGCATGTCGCGCAGCTGCTCCCCGATCGCCTGGAACAGGTCGGACTTGTCGTGGAAATGTCGGTAGATCTTCGGCTTGGCGGTCCCGGCCTCTTCGGCGATTTCCCGCACACTCAGCTCGGGCCCCAGGCGATCGATAGCGCGGAACGCCGCCTCGACGATTTCGCTACGCACCTTCTTGCGGTGCTCACGCCAACGTTCACTGCGCGCGTCGACCTTCACCCCCGGCTTCACGCTCGGGTGGGGTCGAGGAATTCTCACCACCTAAAGCACCTTACCCCGTTGTAGGCGCTGACCTGCGCAGACTGGATCCCGAGTGTCTAGAGCATGCAGGACACGCAGCCCTCGACCTCGGTTCCTTCCAGCGCCATCTGCCGTAGCCGGATGTAGTACAGCGTCTTGATCCCCTTGCGCCAGGCGTAGATCTGAGCCTTGTTGACGTCGCGGGTGGTGGCGGTGTCCTTGAAGAACAATGTCAGCGACAGGCCCTGGTCCACATGCTGAGTGGCCGCGGCGTAGGTGTCGATGATCTTCTCGTAGCCGATCTCGTACGCGTCCTGGTAGTACTCCAGGTTGTCGTTGGTCAGGTACGGGGCCGGGTAGTAGACGCGGCCGATCTTGCCTTCTTTGCGGATCTCGATCTTGCTCGGCACCGGGTGGATCGAGCTGGTCGAGTGATTGATGTAGGAGATCGACCCGGTCGGCGGGACAGCCTGCAGGTTCTGGTTGTAGATGCCGTGCTGCTGCACCGACTCCTTCAACCGCTTCCAGTCATCCTGCGTCGGAATGCGAATCTCGGCCTCGGCGAACAACTCCCGCACCCGCGCGGTGGCCGGCTCCCACACCTGCTCGGTGTACTTGTCGAAGAACTCCCCCGACTTGTACTTCGACCGCTCGAACCCGCCGAACGCCCTACCCCGTTCGATCGCGATGCGATTCGATGCCCGCAGCGCGTGGTACAGCACGGTGTAGAAGTACATGTTGGTGAAGTCGATGCCCTCTTCGGAGCCGTAAAGAATCCGCTCCCGGGCCAAGTAGCCGTGCAGGTTCATCTGACCGAGGCCGATAGCGTGAGAGTCGTTGTTGCCCTGCTCAATTGAGGGCACCGACCAGATGTGGGTCTGGTCGCTCACCGCGGTCAGCGCCCGGATCGACACCTCGATGGTCTGCGCGAAGTCCGGCGAGTCCATCGCCTTGGCGATGTTCAGCGAACCGAGGTTGCACGAAATGTCCTTGCCCACTTTGGCATACGACAGGTCCTCGTTGAACAGCGACGGCGTGGACACCTGCAGGATCTCTGAGCACAGGTTCGAGTGGGTGATCTTGCCCTCGATCGGGTTGGCCCGGTTCACCGTGTCCTCATACATGATGTACGGGTAGCCGGACTCGAACTGCAGCTCGGCCAGCGTCTGGAAGAACTCGCGCGCCTTGATCTTTGTCTTACGGATGCGCGCGTCGTCGACCATCTCGTAGTACTTCTCGGTGATCGAGATGTCGGCGAACGGAACACCGTAGACGCGCTCGACGTCGTACGGCGAGAACAGGTACATGTCCTCGTTTTTCTTGGCCAGCTCGAAGGTGATGTCCGGAATCACCACGCCCAGGCTCAGCGTCTTGATACGGATCTTCTCGTCGGCGTTCTCCCGCTTGGTGTCCAGGAACCGGTAGATGTCGGGATGGTGCGCCTGCAGGTACACCGCGCCGGCACCCTGGCGCGCACCGAGCTGGTTGGCGTAGGAGAACGAGTCCTCGAGCAGCTTCATGATCGGGATGACGCCCGAACTCTGGTTCTCGATGTTCTTGATGGGCGCGCCGTGCTCGCGAATGTTGCTCAGCAGCAACGCAACTCCGCCGCCGCGCTTGGACAGCTGCAGAGCGGAGTTGATCGACCGCCCGATGGACTCCATGTTGTCCTCGATGCGTAGCAAAAAGCAGCTCACCGGCTCGCCGCGCTGCTTCTTGCCCGAGTTGAGGAACGTCGGGGTGGCCGGCTGGAACCGGCCGTCGATGATCTCATCGACGAGCTTCTCCGCCAGCATGGTGTCACCGGAGGCCAGGGTCAGCGCCACCATGACGACGCGATCCTCGAACCGCTCCAGGTAACGCTTCCCGTCGAACGTCTTCAGCGTGTACGAGGTGTAGTACTTGAACGCGCCGAGGAACGTCGGGAACCGGAACTTCTTGGCGTAGGCCCGGTCGAGCAGCGTCTTGACGAAGTTGCGCGAGTACTCGTCGAGCACCTCGCGTTCGTAGTAGTTCTCCTTGATCAGGTAGTCGAGCTTCTCGTCCTGATTGTGGAAGAACACCGTGTTCTGGTTGACGTGCTGCAGAAAGTACTGATGCGCGGCTTCCCGGTCCTTGTCGAACTGGATCTTGCCGTCTTTGTCGTACAGATTGAGCATCGCGTTGAGCGCGTGGTAGTCCGTCTCGCCCGGAAGGGCGTGCGGGGCGGCTACAGGCTCTGCAGCTGTGACGGTTGGTGACACGTCTGGTCCTTCCAGAAGTCAGTAAGGCCCGAGCGGACGGCGTCCACGTCGTCCGGGGTACCCATGAGTTCGAACCGGTAGAGGTACGGCACGCCGCATTTGCGGGACACCACATTGCCCGCATAGGCGAACTCCGTGCCGAAGTTGTTGTTGCCCGCGGCGATGACGCCACGGATGAACGATCTGTTGTGCTCGTTGTTCAAGAATGCGATGACCTGTTTGGGGACGTAACCGCCGTCGTTGATGTCCGGCGTGGCCCGGCCTCCGCCGTACGTGGGCAAGATCAATACGTACGGTTCGTCGACCTCGATGCGGCCATGGAGCGGTATCCGCGTGGCGGGAACACCCAGCTTCTGGACGAAGCGGTGGGTGTTCTCCGATACGGAAGAGAAATAGACGAGGTTGCACTGCGTGATGTCCATGGCACCGCAACCTCCTTACTTGCTCATCTACTGGACTAGGCGCTCAGCGCCGCCCCGGCAAGCGCCTTGATCCGATCGGGCCGGAAGCCCGACCAGTGGTCGCTTCCTGCCACCACCACGGGAGCCTGCAGATAGCCCAGTGCCATCACGTAGTCGCGCGCCTCGGCATCCAGGCTGATGTCGACCTTCTCGTAGGCAAGGCCCTGCTTGTCGAGAGCCTTGTAGGTAGCGCTGCACTGCACACATGCCGGCTTGGTGTACACGGTGATGCTCATTGAAGCCGCTCCTCTGCGGAAAGAAGGTCGAAGATTTGTTACGGACTGGCAACTGCTTGGGGCACTACAACTGCGCTAAGTACAGCGCTCCGTCAAGCCCCAAGATTCCCGTCCTGCGGCTGTCAGGTCGAAGCACCTGGCTTCGAACCTTCCAGCCGATTCCGGGTGGTTCACCGGGCCGGTCTGGCTTGGTGAACCTGGGATCTGCCGGCTGTCGAAACACTACACCTAGGGGCTGACAAGATCTCGAGATACAAGATGTTCCGAATAACAATTCTGAAATTCCCTGGTCGTAAGCCCTGACGCACATGCCCGCCCCGGCGTGTCGCAGATCACAAACCCCGTCAAAGACGCCCATGCGTATCGGTATAGCACCGCCCACCGACAACACCGGTGCCGTGTGGGCGCCTACCCGCCGCTAGCAAAGCCGCCAGGCTAGCTGGCGGCTTTAGCTATTAACTTGCTAGAACGCTGCTGGTCACCGAGTGAGCGGCTTGTTGGATACCGCCAATCAGCCGACCTCGGCCGCGAGCTTGCCGACCACGTCGCGCACATTGGCCACCAGCTCGGCGTGCTCGGCGGGAGCCTTGCCCTCCAAAGTTCCAAACGGCACCGACAGTTTGATCGTCTCCACTACCCGTGCGCCGGCGATGCCGAATGACTTGCGGGTCTCGTCGTGCGCCCACACTCCGCCGTACTGTCCGAAAGACCCCCCGATCACTGCCAACGGCTTGCCCTTCAACGCGCTGTTGCCGAACGGTCGAGACAGCCAGTCGATCGCGTTCTTGACGACGGCCGGAATGCTGCCGTTGTACTCGGGGGTGACCACCAGGGCCGCATCCGCCTCGCCGGCCGCGGCGCGCAGCGCGTCCACCGAAGCCAGCGGCGGCGCGTCGGCGTTCATGACGTCGTCGATCTCTTCGTTGTAAAACGGCAAGTCCGCCAGCCCCTCGAACACGGTGATGGCGACATCGTCGGGCGCTATCTCGACCGCGAGTTCGGCGATCTTGCGATTTATCGATGCAGCGCGCAGGCTCCCCACCAACGCCACGACTTTGATCTCTGCCACTGGTCCGTTCCCTTCGGTTATTGGTCTACATCTTTCCACGGCTTAAACGGACTGTAGTCCGTTTTATTCCGGCCGCGTTAAAGTGCAGTGGTGAGCGGTGTCGAGAGGTTGGGCGAGTTGCCCGTGTCGGCGCCGCGAGAGCTGCCACAGGAGCGAGGTGACGCGGCGCGCAACCGCGAGCTGCTGCTGCATGCAGCGCGCCGCCTGGTCGCCACCCGCGGCGCGGACGCGGTCACGATGGACGACGTCGCCGCTGCCGCCGGTGTCGGAAAAGGCACGCTGTTCCGCCGGTTCGGTAGCCGCGCCGGGCTGATGATGGTGCTGCTCGACGAGGACGAACGCGCCAGTCAGCAGGCCTTTCTGTTCGGCCCGCCCCCGCTGGGCCCCGACGCGCCGCCGATGGATCGCCTGGTGGCGTTCGGCCGGGACCGCATGGGCTTCGTGCACACCCACCACGAGCTGCTCTCGGCGGCCAAAGGCGATCCGGTGACCCGCCACGTGGGAGCCGCAGCGGTGCAGCGCACCCATGTGCGGGTGCTGTTGCAGGCGGCCCACGCCAGCGGCGATCTCGATGTCCAGACCGACGCGCTGCTGGCCCTGCTCGACGTGGATTATGTGGAGCACCAACTGAATTCCGGCAGACACACCCTCGAGACGCTGGGTGGCGCCTGGGAAAGCTTGGCGCGCAAGCTGTGTGGGCGGTGACCTGACCCCCATGGCCTCGCCAACATCGAGCTGGGTCCTGCATGTCGACCTCGACCAATTTCTGGCGTCGGTCGAGCTCCGCCGCCATCCCGAACTGGCCGGGCTGCCTGTCATCGTCGGTGGCAGCGGTGATCCCACCGAACCGCGCAAGGTCGTCACCTGCGCCTCGTACGAAGCCCGCGAGTTCGGGGTGCACGCGGGCATGCCATTGCGTGCCGCCGCTCGACGCTGCCCCGGCGCCACCTTCTTGCCATCAGATCCGGCCGCCTACGACGAGGCGTCCGAGGAGGTGATGGGATTGCTGCGGGACCTGGGGCACCCGGTCGAGGTATGGGGCTGGGACGAAGCCTATGTGGCGGTGACGGCAGCCGATCCGGTTGAAGTCGCGGAACAGATTCGCGCCGTTGTCTTTTCGGAAACCGAGCTGTCGTGTTCGGTAGGCATCAGCGACAACAAACAGCGCGCCAAGGTGGCCACCGGCTTCGCGAAACCGGGCGGCGTCTTCACGCTCACCGACGCGAACTGGATGAACGTGATGGCCGATCGTCCGGTCGACGCGCTGTGGGGCGTGGGCCCGAAGACGGCGAAAAAGCTTGCAGCGCTGGATATTAACACCGTGCGAGAGCTGGCCAATAGTGATGCCGAACTGCTGACGTCGGCCTTCGGACCGCGCACCGGCCTGTGGCTGCTGCTGCTCGCCAAGGGCGGTGGCGACACGCAGGTCAGCGCCGAGCCCTGGGTTCCACGCTCGCGCAGCCACGTCGTCACCTTCCCGATCGACCTCACTGACCGCTCCGAAATAAACTCTGCTGTAACAGAATTGGCGAGACAAGCCCTGGACGACGTCGCGGCGTCGGCACGTGTCGTCACCCGGGTAGCGGTCACGGTGCGCACCGCGACGTTCTACACGCGGACCAAGATCCGCAAGCTGCCGGCGCCCACCACCGATCCCGACATCATCGTCGCAGCCGCCCTGAGGGTCCTGGATCTGTTCGAACTCGACCGTCCGGTCCGATTACTCGGGGTGCGACTCGAATTGGTCATGCCGGCCTAGCTGCGCCGGGCTGGGCCGAAGCGCCCGGGTGAAGATGACGTTCACCTGACGCATGGCCACGCTATAAGGCCACCACGCCAGCCGCTTGAACGCATACAGCGCCCGAATGTCCTGCGACGTATAGATCAGGTATCTGTTTTTCGCCACTCCGGCCAAGATCTTTTCGGCAGCCGTTTCCGCCGACACCGCATGACCACTGAAACGGTCGACCCACCGGCTGACCTTGGGGTCTTCACGGTCTACGCCGGCGATCTCGACGGTTTTGACCAGCGGCGTCTTCACCGCCCCGGGCACCACGACGGAAACCCCGATGCGGTGCCGGGCCAGGTCGAAACGCAGCACCTCGGACAGGCCGCGTAACCCGTACTTGCTGGCGCTGTAGGCGGCATGCCAAGGCAGCGCGACCAGTCCGGCCGCCGACGACACATTGACCACATGGCCCCCGCGGCCGGCCGCCACCATCTCCGGCACGAACGTCTCGATGACGTGGATCGGGCCCATCAGGTTGATCGCGATCATCTTGGTCCACTGCTCGTGGCTCAGCCGATCAACGGTCCCCCAGGCCGAAACTCCGGCGATGTTCATCACGACGTCCATGCTTGGGTGCGTGGCGTGGACGTCGGCGGCGAACGCGGCGACCTCGTCGTAGTCGGCGATATCCAGCACCCGGTGCGCCGGCACTTGCGCGCCCAACGCGCGGGCGTCGGCCACGGTTTGTGCCAGCCCGTCGGCGTCGCGATCGGTCAGGAACAACTCGGCCCCGTGCGCCGCCAGCCGCAACGCGGTGGCCCGGCCGATGCCGCTGGCCGCGCCGGTGACAAGACTGCGCTTTCCCGCGAAGTACCGCGCGGATCCCCTCTGCGCCATGAGGGCGACGATACCGCCGGTAACGGCTGGGGCGCGTTATCCCCGGCCGCCACCCCACAACGAGTTCAGCCACAACTGCTCGAGAAGCCGGACGCGACGGTCGATGTCGTCGTCCGCTCCGCCGACAAATGCCGGGTCACCGGTCAGCATCAACGCAGTGGTGCCGGTCAGCGTGCGCACCAGCGTCGAGATGTCGTCGCTGATCGGACTCGCGGTCCCGGCCTTCATCTCCGCGTCGACGATGGCGACGATCTCGCGCACGACCACCTCGAACTGCTGCTCGAGAATGTCCCGGATCTCGACATCGGTGTAGCGGGCGGCATTACAGGCCGCCATCACCGGGTCGTTGTGCGCGTAGACGGCGGCGGCGCTGCCCACCATCCGCTTGGCGAACTGCTCCGGTGACTCGTCGGGCTGACGGGGAGCAAAAAACTGCGTGAGTTCTTCGAGCTCTTGGGTGGCCTCGGCCACGATCTGCGCGAGCACCGCGTACTTGGAATCGAAGTAGAAGTAGAAGCCGGACCGGCCCACCCCGGCTCGAAGACTGATGGTGCTGACCGACAGCTCCGCGAACGGCCGCTCCTGCAGCAATTCACGCACCGCCTGCATGATCGCCTGCCGGTGCTTGTCGCCACGTCGTCGCGTGGCCGGCTCGCCCGGCTCCGCGTTGCTGCTCATTCCCTGACGATGCACCACACTGCTCCAAATACAAACTTGACAGCCGTCAACTTTGTCCCGAAGGATAGTGGCGAGTGACGGAGGTCACCAGCCCCGGGTCCGCAAAGGAGCGTCCATGCCCGCCACCATCAGCACCCCGCATTACCTGCTCGATCAGGCACGGCGTCGGTTTACGCCGTCGATCAACAACTTTCCCGGCATGGGGATGGTGGAACGCAAGCTGCTGAGCACTCAGTTCCCGGAGCGCAAACTCGCCGACCCGCCGCCGGGCAGCGGGCTCAAGGCCGCTGTCGGTGACGCGGGGCTGCCGGTCCTCGGGCACATCATCGAGATGCTGCGCGGCGGTCCGGACTATCTGATGTTCCTCTACGAGACCAAGGGGCCCGTGGTCTTCGGCGACTCGCCCGTGCTCCCGGGCATCGCCGCGCTGGGTCCGGACGCCGCGCAGGTCATCTACTCCAACCGCAACAAGGACTACTCCCAGCAGGGATGGGTGCCGGTGATCGGGCCGTTCTTCAACCGTGGCCTGATGCTGCTGGACTTCGAAGAGCACATGTTCCACCGCCGGATCATGCAGGAGGCCTTCGTCCGTTCTCGGCTGGTCAGCTACGTCGAGCAAATGGACCAGGTGGTCTCGAAAACGATCGCCAACGACTGGGTTGCCAACGACGCGCGCTTTCTTCTCTACCCGGCGATGAAGGAGCTGACGCTCGACATCGCGTCGATGGTGTTCATGGGCCACGAGCCGGGCACCGACCACGATCTGGTGACCAAGGTCAACAAGGCGTTTGCGGT
Source organism: Mycobacterium sp. (assembly GCA_035996225.1). GTDB lineage: Bacteria > Actinomycetota > Actinomycetes > Mycobacteriales > Mycobacteriaceae > Mycobacterium. The sequence goes on from DASYJS010000428.1 coordinate 13,638, forward strand.
CACCACGCGCGCGGGCAACGCAATCATCCGTACTCCCGTGCCGCCGTTCACTTGGTGGCGGGGCCTCAAGGCACGCGAGCTGCTGGAGAATTACTTCCGCGAGCGGGTCAAGGAACAACGCGGCCAGGAGGGCACCGACCTGCTGTCGGTGTTGTGCCACACCGAAGACGACGACGGCAACAAGTTCTCCGACGAAGACATCGTCAACCACATGATCTTCCTGATGATGGCCGCGCACGACACCTCGACGTCGACGGTCACGACAATGGCCTACAACCTGGCCGCCCACCCCGAGTGGCAGCAGCGCTGCCGCGAAGAATCGGACCGCCTCGGCGACGGGCCGCTCGACATCGACTCGCTGGAGAAACTGGAGTCGCTGGACCTGGTGATGAACGAGTCGATCCGGTTGGTGACCCCGGTGCAGTGGGCCATGCGGCAGACGGTCCGCGACACCGAACTGTTGGGCTACTACATCCCCAAGGGCACCAACGTCATCGCGTACCCCGGCATGAATCACCGGCTACCCGAATTCTGGACGGACCCACTGAAATTCGACCCGGACCGGTTCACCGAGCCGCGCAATGAGCACAAACGGCACCGCTATGCGTTCACACCGTTCGGCGGGGGCGCGCACAAGTGCATCGGAATGGTGTTCGGGCAGTTGGAGATCAAGACGATCCTTCATCGCTTGCTGCGCAAGTATCGGCTCGAGCTGCCCCGCCCGGGCTATCAGGCGGAGTGGGACTACGGCGGCATGCCGGTGCCGAAAGACGGCATGCCAATTATGTTGCGCCCGCTCTGAAACCGAATTTCGGCGAGCTCAGGCCAGCAGCCGATTAGCGCACGCGATCAGCGCGCGCAGCGCCGACTGCGTCGGATCCTCGGATAGGCCCAGTGCCCAGTCGGCGCGCAGGCCGTCACTGCCGCAGATGAAGGTGGCGGTGCCCTCGTGCGAAGCCATCTGATGGAACTTCAGTGTCTCGATGGCGATCCCGCGCTCATGCAGCATCGCGGTGAGTGCGGCGATCGGCCCGCTGGCGGCAGCGGTCGAGCTGCTGAGGCAATCGCCGACGGCAATCATCGCCCGGAAGTTGCGGACGTGTGGACCGAGCCGCCGAGAGGATCGCTCAGGGTCAGCGCACACCCAGTGCCCTAGCCGCAGCGGGCCGGCGGTGTGCCCGTAGGTCGTAACGAAGCTCTCCCAGGACATCGAGTCGGCCTGTTCCCGCAGGCCACGCGGCAATGCGACGCCAAAGTGCTCGGCGAACCACGCGTTGGCCCCGCACTCTGGCGCCGGAGCGCTCGAGGGGTCCAGCTCTAGTAAGGAGAGTGGCTCGGAAAGAGTCTGTGTAAGAGGCATTGTGTCGGTCTTCTCTGGTCAGCAGGAGCGACCGACGGTAGTAGCTTCCGACCCACAGCGGGGGGTCGGTCTGGATCAGACCCCGCTGCGGGTGCTGGCTACTACGGCACTCTTGAGAAGACGCACGAGCGCGACAGTAGACGCCGCACGTCGATAGTGCAACTTCCTTTAGCGCCGCGCGGCCGCCTATCGCCGATTGAATACAAATGCCGTGAATGGTCTGGTTAACCGCTTAAGCGCGCACTGCGCACCGGCGTTCGAGCTGAATGACCTGCAACAGGTTTACATGTGTCGAATAGCGGCTATCCCGACGCCACCTCAGCCGCAAGCGGCTAAGCATCCCCTCAATGAAAGGCACGACAATGGTGTCGACGGTAGCCGAGAAGGCCCGTGAAGCGGCGACAGTGGCCATTGGGCTGATCGAAGTGTTGTTGGTTCCGAGTCGATTGTCATCAGCGTGGGAACGGGTAGCTGCAGCGGAGAGCTAATCACCGTCGCTCCGAAAGCAAGTTATCTGTGTCGAATGAGTCGCTATTCGGTCGTCGCGTGAGCAGGGGGCTGGCGATCTCACCCTCTAGCCGATCAAGGCAGGTCGTCCGCCGGCGAACATGGCCATGGCGGAACGTTCTTTCGTTGACTTCATCGATTCAGATCGCCAGCCGTCGGCGCAATTGCTCTATTGCGTTGCGCCAGTGCGGATGTGACAAAGCGTTGCGCCAGTACAGATGTGACAAAACGCATCGTGAGGAATCTCATAAAATCTGGTTTACACGTGTTTAACAGAGGGTATGA
>DASYJS010000429.1:0-5116 GCA_035996225.1 Mycobacterium sp.
TCCACCAAAATCAAGAAACTCGACCAACATTGGCGACATTTGAACTAACCAATAGATTTTTGATAAATCCTCGAGTCTGTCCCGATCAAGAAATCCATACCAAGGAGTTCAATGCTCTAGGCAAAAAGGGCTATGGATAAATCCCGAAGTCTGTCCACCTGCCAAATTCATACCTGCGGGCTCTTTTCGTGGGGCAAGTTACAACTTGTCGGCAGTAGCCGCGCTTGTCCGCGACGGCGGGAAGCTTGTTGCGCCCTGTCGGCAGTCGCTGCGCCCGGATACGCGGCTCACCGCATCACGCGGTGGGATGCTGCTCGACCTGATGTTGGGCGACGTGGGTGCCGGTGGCCTGGAAGATAACCCGTTGACCTACCGTCACGGCGTGGTCGGCGAACCGTTCGTAGTAGCGGCTTAGCAGAGTGACGTCGACCGCGGTGGCGACGGTGTGAGACCACTGCCGGTCCATCAGGAGGCTGAACAGAAGTCGATGGAGCTCGTCCATCGCATCGTCGTCGTAGGCGAGTTTGGCGGCTAGGTCGGGATTTCCCGACAGCACAACGTTCGCAGCAGTCCGGCTGAGATCCACAGCGATGCGGCCCATTTCGGCAAAGTAGCCGTTCATGTCCTCGGGGATGGCGGGGGAGGGGTGCCGGCGCCGGACGGTGTCGGCGACATGAAGGGCCAGGGCGGCCATGCGGTAGACGTCGGCGACGTTTTGCAGGCTGCCCAGAACTGCGCGTAAGTCGGTGGCGACGGGAGCCTGCAGGAGCAGCAGATTGTAGGCGTCGTTCTCGGCCTGCGTGGCCCGGATCATGAAGTCCTGGTGGGTGCTGATCACGGTTTCAGCCACGACAATGTCCGCGTTCAGCAGGGCTTCGGTGGCCTGAGCCATCGCGGTGCCGCTGAGATCGCACATGTCGGCAATGCTCTGGCTCAGCGCGTCGAGCTGGTGATGGAACGCGGTCCTCATGTGGTCTAACTGTCCGGGTCGGAAGGCCAGCCGATGGCTTCTAGGCGGCGCTGGACCCGATCGAGCTCATCCGACGACGGCGGCACGTCGGTAATACGGGTGATGGCTGCGTTGATTTCAGCCGTGTCGATTTTCAACTCGCCGCGAGCGGCCAGCTCTGCAGCCACCGCCGCCACTTCGTCGTCGGGCAACCGACGGCGAAGGACCGCCAGCAGTGCAAAGCAATCGGTCGCGGGAACGCCTTGTGGGTAGCCGGCCCGCACAAACTCCACCATCTTCGTCACCACGTCGGCGAGATTCATCCGCACGCTCATAGCATCGCGGATGCCACCATTCGGCCAGTTTAAACGTGAACTCATTCCCACCGAACGGTTACCACGTTGGTTACCCGAGGGGCCATGACCTGCCCCCGTCGCGGGCATCCGCTGTGCGAGTTGCGGATCGCGGCAAGAAGTTGTGAAAACGACACGCGAATCGCGGGTGAAAGCTAACATCGCATAATGGCCTGACGAAGCGGCCACCGGGAGGACCCTCGGTGGCCGCTTCACTAATTTGTCTGGCCGACAACTCGTAGCTCTGTGTAGCGCAAGTCTTTACGCCGCTCGAGGCGGCGATCCAAATCTTCAGCGCGCAGTGAGCTGGTCGGTGATGTTGACGCTGTTGGTCTTGCCGTCGCGGTGGTGGTCGGTGGTATTTCGGCACTGGCCGTCGAGGATGATCTGGCCGTAACTGTGGTCGGAGGGCAGGAAACTCATGTTGGCGGTCACGCCGTCTTTGTTCAGCGTTGTGCCGTGGTAGTGCTGTCCCGGTAGCGGGCCGTCGTTCCAGCCGTGGGCAATCAGTGCGGCGCGGACTTGCTGGAAATAGGCATCGGGGTCGCCGTGGACGAGGAAGGTGACCGCGACGGTGCCCTGATAGGGCGGCTCGCCTTGGTCGTTGCAGGACGCGAACGAGAATCCACCGCTGACGCCCTGCAAGTTGGCGGCGGCGACGATCTGCTTGGCCGGCTCGACCACTTGGGCCATGGCCTGATCGTCGGTGAGCGGGTGGGCCGAATCTTCATATGGGTTGGTCGAACCGGCCGAATGCGGTTTATGTGGCACTAGTGCACATCCTCCCAGCAACATGACCGCGACTGCCACCACGGCAAGCAGCGCTTGCCGCGGCCACAGGCGCCGGCCCTCAGTGATGGTGTTGGGCATCGAAGAGATGGTCATCGGTGATTGATCCTGGCGAGCGTTGCCACTCTGGGTCGATGACGGGCGGCGTGCCGGGTATGCCGATGCCGACCGGGCCGAGTCCTGGAATGTTGACCTTCCCTGGCTGATAGCGGTGTGGGGCGGTCAGGCCGTCGGATTCCAAGGCGTCGCCGTGGCCCGAGGTGATGTCGGCCATGCTCTGCAGGGCTTCGCTGCCGCGGTGGTAGTAGAAGGAGTGGTCGTGCGGGTTGATGCCGTCAGAGCCCGGCACTTCGGCGCGGAACCGCACCGATCCGAATCCATCGGCCGCGGGGTCGGTCCCCAGTCCGGGGTCTGTCCCCAGCAATTGGCCGCCGAGATCGTCGCCGAAGAAGTGCTTGCTTGCGCCGTTCAGCTGCCCGAGCATGCCGACGGGATCTGTGGAGGCGTCTCCCACGTACACGTGGCCGCCGTCAAGGTGGAAGCTGCCGGCGTTGGGGGCGAGATCGGTTCCGGGGCAGCCCAATAGGACGACGTCGTTGGCGTGCATGCCGCCGAGGGCGGAGGCGTCGGCCACGGACGTCGAACCATACGAGTGGCCGAGCACGGTGATGTGCTCGCCGCCGCCGAGGTGGGTTGCCCACAGGCCGTTGACGTCTTGGGCCAAGGCTTGACCGCCGGTCCGCGCCAGCGCTGGGGTGGAAATCCGCTGGGCGTCGTTGAAGTCGTTGGGGGCGTCGTAACCCATCCACGCGATCACCGCCGTGGGATTGTTCGGGTCGGCGGCGTTGGCCTGTTCGTACAGGTTGATTGCGTCGTTGTGGCCGTCGTGCAGCCAGCCGCCTTTCACGCTGCTGCTGGTTCCGGGCACGATCACCGCGGTGTTCTTGGCGGTGTCCGGATTGCCGATCGCGATGGCTGCGCGGCCCTTGCCGCCGAATGCCAGCGGATCATAAGCGAACAAGAAGGTCGGGTTGGGGTGCAGCGGGTCATTGCCCGCGTCATGGTCGAGGCCTTGCTTGGTCTGATCGGCGTTCTGATAGCGGGTGATGTCGGTGTGTGTCAGACCGTATTTCGCCGGATCACGCAGCACGTCATCCACCGAAACGCCGTTGCGGCCGGCGATGTCACGCACCCGGTTGAGGTCCTGGTTCAACACCTCGAGATTGGCGTTGCTGCGCGCGCTGATCGGGACGCCGTTGAGATTGCCGATCTCCTCGGGGCGCTGAGCGATCAGCTGTTGTCGCTGCTCTGGCGTCAACGACGTCCACCACTTGTGCACGTCCTCGGGGTTGGTGCCCCGCGGCGGGATCCGGGTATCTGCGTCCAATTGCTGCAGGAGGGATTGGTCGTATCCGTCGGCGTGCAGCGTGGCCATGGATTTCTGCAAGTAGTCCGAGTAGCCGTTGCGGAGTGAATTAATTTGGGCGAGAGCGGATTTGGTGTCGTCGATGGCGTGCTGTTCGAGTTGAGAGATGTGAGCGTCGAGCTCGGATCTCTGCGCCGCCGTGAGCTTGGGGGTTTTCTCCAGTTCCAACGCTTGGCCGATTTCGTTGTCGAGCTGCTGCAGCTGGCTTTCCAACGTCGAGATCAGCACCGCACCGGTTCGCTGCGCCTGGGCCAGGGCGGCGGCGATGTTTTCCAGATCGGTCCCGATCTTGGGCAGCTGCAAGGACTGCGCGCCCAGCGACTTGGTCACCCGCTGCACCTCGGCAGCGTCATTGATCGGGTTTTCGCCATTCTCCCGATTCCAGGACGCCGCAAAACGACGGCGCGCTTCATCGAATGCCGCGTTGGACTCGGTCGTGCATCGCCCCGCAGCGTGGAACGCCGCCGCCAAGTCGGCAATCTGTGCCGGACGCCCCTCCTGGAGGCTGTGGTTGATCGCCCAGGGATCACCGCCGGCTTCGCCGATCAGCGCCGGGACGCTTATGTAACGCAGCTGCACCGCACCGCCCGAAGCCTTGCCTCGCCGCGCAGATCCATGTCGGTGTGCAGCAGACCAGCATCGACTGACATCGCCACCCCCTGTGAGCTGGTGTAACCCTACTACCGCAGGCCCGTCAATTCACAGAACTCACGGCCTTGTCGGTAGGCGCATCGCTATCGCAGGGTGGCGATCGCTCCCCGAAGCTGACTATCGGCGGAGCATTCGCTTGCTGTCGAAGCTGTTCCACGCTTGCGGACGAAGCTCGACGACGACGCGGTCCTGCCGGGCCAACACCGCGGCGTCCAAGCCGGCCATTTTGCAGAACCGCGGGTAGAACCATTCGGCTGTGGACACGTCATCGTGCACGACTGCCAATGTCCGGGCACTGATCATCCGGCCATGGCCGAGTGGTTTACCTGCGCTGGAAACTGCGACCGTGCTTCGGGGGTCAGCGACTAGACAGCCGATGCGGGGACGGTCGCGGAAGGACGTCACCCAGAAGGCATCGCGCTCAAACACGTAGGTGAGGAATGCCGACACCGGCCAACCGTCGCTATTGAGCCACGCGACAGTGCATTCGGTCTGCACCGCAAGAAGTTGCCTTCGTTCGTCGTCACGCAGACGGAACTTTGCGAAATCCATCAGGTGTGAATTTCGGGGGCGGGAAATGAGACGCCCGCGGCATCGCACCACCGACTCAGCATCTTGAGCATGGCGTCGGGGTTATAGATGTCTTCCTCACGCGACCACTGGTTGTCTCCCGCGTATTGAAGAAGAGTCCACGACGGAACCGAGTAGGGCCCGTTCCCGTCGACGTCAGGCATGTCGTTGCCGACGGCGAACACGACGAGCCCGTCTTCCTCGTCGAAGGTGCGCCACTGCACGGGGAACCGCATTTGCGGCCACGCGGTCATGGCCGGGATGAGCCACTGCTTAATCTCGTCGCGCCCGTGGTAGGTGCCTAAGAAGTGCTCGATATAGAGGGCATCCTCGGTGAACAGTTCGCAGTAGTCGTCCCACTGCCCGCTGGCCTGAGCG
>DASYJS010000430.1:0-4324 GCA_035996225.1 Mycobacterium sp.
GTCCGGATTGCGGCACACGATGAGCCGCTCACCCGGAAAGCCGGGGCTGGTGATGGAGGCCATGTCGCGTTCGTCGAACAGGGACAGATGGGGTGGACGGCCCCAACGGCATCAGTGTGCCATGGTACGGGTCGTGAGAACCTTTACAAATGGAACCTGGTTCCCATCCCAAATTCGCGCCACCTCAATGGACGGAGGGCAGATGATTTCATCGGCGTTGGCGATGCGCGACCAATACAAACTGCTGACCTCGCCGGTTACGATCATCGCCGGAGCCGGAGACCGGGTGGTATTCAAGCGAATGTCGGAGCGCTTTGCCGCCGCCATCCGACACAGCACACTCCACATCATTGAAGGCGCTGGGCATGACGCATTACTTCGCTCCCCTCGATGGGGATCGCGCCGGCACGAGAACACGTAATCGGCATAGGGGGCGACCATACTGGCCGCTCCCCTGCCACACCACCCGGCATGCGGGTCCGCACCGGGCGGTTCGAGAAGTTGAGGTCATGAGAGACGAGGCATCCCCAGCCCGTCAGCCCATTCCAGAGTCAGAACGGCATTGAGCTGCATCCCGCTGTTGCGCCACCAGCGGCGGCTGTTCGCCGCCACCTGCCGCGCGACCGTGGGTTCGCGCCCAGTGCCATCAGTTCCCTGTGAATGGTCTTGCCGCGTTTCCATTGTTTGAGTTGAACGGCCCGCAACCGGTGCCGCATCCACTGGTCGAGCGAACGCCAGACCCCAGGTGTTTGCGCCAACCGGAAGTAAGCTTTCCATCCCAGAACATAGGGCCGCAACCGCTCCACCACATCCGACAGGCTTCGCCCGCTGGACCGGCGGGTCCGCCACCGAATTTGTTGTCTGAACGCCGCCAGTGGCTTAACGGCCACTTTGCGTTTGACGACGCCTCCGGGAGCGACCCAGAAGCTGTATCCCAGGAACTTACGGCCGAACACGCTGGCCACCGCGCTTTTGGTCTCGTTGACCGTCAGACGCAGCTTGCCATACAGCCGCCGTAGCAAGGCCATGACCCGTTCGCCCGCCTTGCGGCTGCGAACATAGACGTTCGCGTCGTCCGCGTAGCGCACGAAGCGATGACCCCGGCGTTCCAGGTCCTTGTCCACGTCATCGAGCAAGACATTCGCCAGCAGCGGCGACAGCGGTCCGCCTTGCGGCGTTCCCATCACGCGCTCCTGGACCACGCCATCGGCCATGATCCCGCTGTTCAGATAGGCTCGGATCAGCCGGATCACCCCGGCGTCGCCGATCCGTTTCCGAAAGCGATCCATGAGAATGTCGTGGTTGACCCGATCGAAGAACTTCTCCAGGTCCACGTCCACGACGACCCGCAGGCCCGATTGCACGTGGGATTGCGCCGCGAGGACGCCGCCATGCGCGCTTCGGCCCGGCCGGAAGCCGTAGCTGTGTTCGCTGAAGGTTGGATCAAGGATGGGTTGCAGCACCTGTAGCAGGGCTTGCTGGATCAGCCGATCCGTCACCGTCACACCGTGGTGTATCCATTTGAGCCGGGACCAATGATGCCATGGCCGGCTCAGCCCAAAATGTTCGCGACAGAGCCCGTTTTGTCGCGCACGGCCATTGTCTGCCGGACGCCTTTTTCATTTGATGAAGCCCGCCTCGTTTTTCGGCCGCCATGAGTTATTCGGTGGCATTCAGGGAAGCGCCATGAGAACCACAGCTTTGTTGCTCGCTGTGCCCCTGGCTCTCGGATCCAGAGCGGTGACAGCGGCAGATTACACCACGAAACCGAGAGCCGTTCTACCGATTCCGGCATACCGACTTCGACGGAGTCGAAGACGGTTGAGCACAAGGAAGGCCTGTTTGGAGACAGGACGGTCGAGAAAAGCAAGTCATCCACTGCAAACGCAGATGGCACCGTATCAACTGAAAAGTCGAAGAAGGTCACTAAGGGCGACTGAGACTCTGAGTGCTTGAATAACGAGGCAATTCCCTCCGCCGCGGGCGCGTGGTGTCGGCGATCATTTCGCTCCTTGCAGCGCGGTAAGGCAGGCTAATCGGTCACGATCCAAACACAAACAGCCATGTCATCGGGGCGCATTTCGACCCAAATGGGCGGTTGCTGAACATGTCGCGACAGCTCGGACTTTTCCTGACGACTTTTGCGAAACGTGGCGGAATCCCGATGGGAGTAGCGTGGTCGCGGGAAGATTCGCGCCACAAGGTGACGAGCTTACAAGCCTGTCTGAGATAGCCCCCGATGACAAGACCGTCGGTCTGGCCTGATCGCGACAATGGCTGGGACGAGACAGCTTCATCCACCGACGAAGTATCGCGCGACACCCGCGTTTCACGTTCCGTCTGTTGCCTCTCCCCGTCGAGCACGGGGAGGCGCCGGCCGCCGCCCGTAAGCAGTGCATTGGTCAACGCGTCGGGTTTGGCGCGCAAAGTGGCGACGATGTGACGGTAACCGACGACATGGACCGCCACACCGCGTCGGCGTCGAGACGTCCAACACCTGGAACAAAGCTCACGGTGGCCCATTAGCATCTGGATACAATTTACTAGGAGGATAGAATGAAGCTCGCTATCGCGGCTGCCATGCTGTTCACGTATGGGAGCGCCTTCGCGCAAACTCCGGCAAGTACCGACGCGAAAACTCCGGCCGTGGCTACTTCATCCACCGTCAACCCTGGCGCCCCGGCGGCGGGTGCGAACAGTTTCACCGAAGCTCAGGCAAAGGGCCGCATTGAGGCCGCCGGATACAACGATGTGTCTGGCCTGATGAAGGACAAAGACGGCGTGTGGCGCGGCAAAGCTTCCAAAGGTGGCACGGCCCACACGGTGAGCCTCGATTATCAAGGCAACGTCACCGTCAACTAACAGGAGTTCAGAATGACCAAAACAGTATCGGCGCTGTACGATACCTATGACGCCGCTTCGTCGGCGGTGAGCGCGCTTGAAGCGAACGGCGTACCGCGCTCCGAGATCAGCATCGTCGCCAACAACTCCGAAAACTGGCATCGGGATGAGCGGAGCTCCGATGCCGCGGAAGATGCTGGCACGGGAGCAGGAGTTGGCGCCGCTGTCGGCGGGGTTGGCGGTTTGCTCACCGGCCTCGGAATCATGGCCATACCAGGCGTCGGACCCGTGGTCGCGGCGGGGTGGCTCGTCGCAACGGCCGTCGGAGCGGTCGCCGGTGCGGCGGTCGGGGGAGCCACCGGCGGGATCATTGGTTCGCTGACCGGCGCCGGCGTGCCCGAGGATGAAGCCAACCTTTATGCGGAAGGGGTCCGTCGTGGGGGAACTCTTGTCACCGCCCGGGTTGACGATGCGCGTGCCACGGACTCGCAGGCTATCCTTCAGCGGCACAAGGCAGTCGACATTGGTGTCCGTGGAAAGCTTTACCGCGACAGTGGCTGGTCCCGATTCGATGAAAAAGCGCCTGTATACACTGCTGACCAGGTCGCTCGTGAGCGCTCGCTTTATCGCTGAGCTCCCATGGGTACGATTGAAGGGAGGCAGCGATCGAGCTGCCTCCTTTTTTGTGTGCGCCCAGCATGGGCGCACTCTTGCGGGTGCAAGTCCCGCCGTAAGCTGGTCACAGCGAACGAAGTGAAGCGCAACTGCATGAGGGTGACCGAGTGTGGGGAGGAAGCGTGGAGCGAAGCCGCGGGCCGATGAACAAGAACCGGATAAAAGGCGTTGCCGACCAGGGCGAGCGGGCACGAAACCGCGAAGCTCTCGTGACCAAGGGAAAGCGGCGTAGATCCGGCGGCGGTGCGGTGAAGGAGTGCGTTCTTACCTGGGGAGATCTCGTCTCACGTCCGAAAGGACGACGGTGTCGAACCGGAACGAGAAGTCAGCCGAGGCCGTAGTAGGTGGCGGGGAAACCGCCAGCGAAGGGCCGAACGAGGAGGAGTGCTCAACGACGTGACGATACGGCGTGTATCGCGTCAGATGCCCGCGTCAGCGGGGCGGTCCGAAGCCGAACGCGGTGAAGCCGCGCGCGGTCCGGGCAGCGACGAAACAGGCCGTCCGCGTCATGAACCGGGGAACACGGGGCCGGGGCTGCTTATGGCGGCCCTGGCGAGAGAGAACCTGCTTCAGGCCTGGAAACGAGTGCGAGCCAAAGGGCGCGGCCGGTGTGGACGGGCTGGACATTGACCAGACCGCCACACAGCTGCGCACCACGTGGCCCGTCATTCGCGACCAGCTGTTGTCGGGGACGTACCGGCCCATGCCGGTGCGACGCGTAACGATCCCGAAATCTGGGGGAGGCGAGCGTGAGCTCGGCATCCCGACGGTGACGGATCGGCTGATCCAGCAAGCCCTGCTACAGGTG
>DASYJS010000431.1:0-6846 GCA_035996225.1 Mycobacterium sp.
CCGAGGCGCCGACCGCCACGGCGTAGCGGCCCGACTTGATCTGCCAACTCTCGGCACTGCCGTCGTAGTGGGCGAGCAGGCGTGGGTCGGCCGTGATGCTCACCCGGCACGTCGCGCCCGGGTCCAGCTCGACCCGCTCGAATCCAAGCAACCGCACGCGTTGCTCGCCGGCCGCGTCGGTCAGATACAGCTGCGGGACGTCGGCCCCGCTGCGCTCGCCGGTGTTGACGACGCTGAAGCTCGCGGTAAGGGTGTCACCAGCGGTGACCGCCAAGTCGCGGTACTCAAAGCTGGTGTAGGACAGGCCATGACCGAACGCGAACAAAGGCGTGCGACCCGTGACGGCGAACCACCGGTAGCCGATCTCGGCTCCTTCGAAGTAGTCGATCGTCGTTGGTGTCCCCCACCCGGCGCCGAGGTCGGTCAGCTCCGGACGCGGTGTCTGATCGAGGTCGACCGGGAACGTGATCGGCAGCCTTCCTGACGGATTCACTTGGCCGGCAACGATCTCCGCGATCGCTTGACCACCGGCCTGCCCCGGATACCACGCCTGCACTATCGCGTTCACCGCGTCCCGCCACGGCATGACCACCGGGTTGCCGGTCTCGAGCACCACCACGGTGTCGGGGTTGGCGGCCGCCACGGCAGCGATGACCGCGTCCTGGCCCCACGGCAGCGACAAGTCGGTGCTGTCGAAGCCCTCGCCTTCGACGCGGATCCCGAACACGATCGCGACGTCTGCTCGCCGCGCGGCCAGCGCCGCCTCCGCCGGGCTGATCCCGGGATCAAACTCGATCTGCGCGTTGGGGAATTGCTTCCTCAGCTCGTCTAACGGGCTCGACGGCAAGAGGTACAGATTTCGGGCGCCACCCGTGAGGCCCGGCCCGCCGATCGGAAGCACGTGCGCGTAGCCGCCCGGAGGGACGACGGCACTCGACCCGTAGCCCGTCGGCACACCGAGCTGCGCATGACCGCCGATGACGGCGATACGGGCACCGGGAGCCAGCGGCAGCGCGCCGCGGTTCTGCAGCAGCACAGTTCCCTGCCGCGCGATCCGCAGCGCAATCTCGTGGTGTGCGACCATATCCGGCCCGGAAAGGGGCCTGGCCGCCGTCCCGCCCTGGTCGATCCCGACCGCGAACATCGACCGCACGATCCGCCGAACCATGTCGGAGAGGCGGCCTTTGGGCAACCTGCCGTCGGCGTAGGCGGATCGCAGCGGTCCGGTGAATGCTTCGGATTGCCAGAACACGGTGTCGATCTGGGCACCACATTCTTGGTCCAAGCCGTGCAGCGCGCACTCCCAGCCGGGTGTGGCACCCCAATCGGACATCACCCAACCGCGGTATCCCCAGGCACCTTTCAGTACGTCGTTGATCAACACGCCATTTGCCGAGGCGTAGTCGCCGTTGACCTTGTTGTAGGCCGTCATCACCGTGCCGGGCTGCGACCGCTCGATGGCGATCTCGAAGGCCAGCAGATCGGATTCGCGATGTGCGTCCGGATCGATGATCGCGTTCAGCCAGTGCCGATTGGTCTCGTTGCAGTTCAGCGAATAATGCTTGACCGTCGAGATGACGCCCTGTTGCTGTATCCCGTTGACCGACTCCGCGGCGATCGTGGCGGTCAAAAGCGGGTCTTCCGAGACGTATTCGAAATTGCGGCCATTGCGCGGGTCGCGCGCCAGATTCATCGCGCCCGCCAGTTGCACGTTGAATCCGCGGCTGCGGGCCTCGCGACCGATCAACTGGCCCGCGGCGCGAGCCAGAGCCGGGTCGAAACCGGCGGCCAGCGCCAACCCGGCCGGCAGCGCGGTGGCGGTATCGCCCGGCCGGTAGCCGGGATTGGTGACCCCGAGGCCGGCGTCGCTCATCCGCAGGGCCGGGATGCCAAGCCGGGGGATGCCGGGCACATACCCGGCACTCATCGGGACACCCGGCGGGATGCGGTCATCGGGCAGCGGCCACAGTTCCGAGACCCCCATCACCGCGACCAGCAACGTGAATCGCTCGTCGTCGGTCATCCGGCTTTCGATGTCACGCGCCCGGACGTCCGGGTCGTCTAGTTCGCCCGAGCTCAATTGTCCGGCTCCTCAGCGGGCCGCATCGTCGCCGTCCACCGCACGCCCTCTTTGGCGTAGACCACCCGCAGCACGTGCCCCAGTTCCGGTCCCATCACAAGTTCCGCCAACGTGGTGATCGTCTCGACGAACTCCGGACCGTGCGGCGGCTGTGCCTCGCACAGGTGATGCGCCACTTCGTGCAGCATCACCAGCTCGCGCAGCGCCCAGTCGGCGGTGTCACGGTCGGGGACCGCGATAACACCTGTGCCATGGTAATTTTCGTAGTGCGCCGCGGTAGCGGCCCGCCGTGACCGCACTCGCAGCGGTGACACCCCGGGCCAGCGTTCCCGGACCGCCGGTAGCGCAAGCACCTCGTCAACATAGCGCTGCGCCGACGCGACGGAGCCGAATCGCCCCTCCGGGGGCAGCGTCAACTGCGTGCCGAAGAATTCCACAGCCGACGATCCGTGCTCAGCGGCACGGTCGAACAACATGCGGACAAACTCCTCGGCCGCGTACACCTTGGCGCGTTGGGAATCCCGCTTCGTCGAATCCCCGACGGTCACGTTCCGAGCGCGCTCCGCGCCCCGGGCAACTCGGGGCTGTTGCCGAGCCGCGCTCGCCGTCCGGCCCGATCACCCGCGCGCCGCGCCGACGACGAATACCCCGCCGTGGCCCGGCTGGCCTGCCAGGTGCCGCGGGCTTTGGACGCCCTGCGGTAGTGGTCGTGCAGCTCAACTTCTTTGTCCCGCAATGCAATAGCGGTGCCTGGCCGGCGGCTACGGTCCTTGGTGGCCTCGCGGCGAGCCTCCTCGCGTGCCTCCCCCAGACGCTGACCGACGCGGGTCCCGAAGGCCAGCTGGAAGTTGAGCCGGGCGGTGATCGTCGGCGTGGGCCGGTGCGCACCCGAGGCGAGGTAGGCGTCCGATGCCCGCACCATCTGGACGACCAGGCTGGCGTACAGGGCGTGGCTGGTGTCGATATCCTCGGCGAACCCATAGGCATAGACGAACGTCGAATTCGACGCGATATCGCAGCGCACATCGTTGGCCGACGCGATCAGCACAAAGAGTTGCACGTATGTCCGCAACCCCTTGGTGCCGGCCGTCCCGATCGTGATGGTCCGCTGGGTCGGCGCTTGGGCCGCCGAACGGTTGGACGCATGGGACCGGGCGACCGCCAAGTCGATTGATGTCGCCGTCGCCAACCGCTGCGCGGCGCTCATGAACGCATCGGCCTCGTGCGCGTTGTCGGTGCCTTCGGCCTGACGCAACAGCGCGGCGATGCGCGCCAGCATTTTGTCGTCAGTCATAGCGCCGCTCCTCCTCATTGCTTCGCTCTGCATCGTCGCCGGCGCGGGTCATAGCGCCAAAATACGGGAGCGATCCGACAGTTCGCCTAGAGCCGGTCGGTGATCCACGAGACGACATCGCCTAGCACCTGGTCGCGCTCGGGCTCGTTGAAGACCTCGTGGTAGAGCCCCGGGTACACCTTCAGCGTGACGTCGGTGGACCCCACACATTCGACCAGGCGGCGACTGCCGGCAACGGGCACCAGCCGGTCGTCCTCACCGTGCACCACCAGCAACGGCGCGGTCAGCGCCGGTGCCCGCTGCGGCATGGTCTCGCCGACCTGCAGCATCGCCCGGCCGACACCGAACGGGACCTTGCCGTGGTAGACGAGCGGGTCAGCCTTATAGGCCGCCACCACTGCTGGGTCACGGGATATGGCGTCGACGTCGAGGTCCTGGACCGGCACGCCGGGCAGCACAGCACCGAGGATTTTGGCGGCGAACGCCAGCACCGGCGCCACCTGATCCTGGGCGGCTACCAACGGACCGGACAGCACCATCAGGTCGTAATTGTCCGGGCGTTCGACGCCGTAGGCGAAGACGATCCCACCGCCCATGCTGTGCCCGAGCACGATGCACTTGAGGCCGGGGTGTTCCCGGGTGGCGATACCGACCAGGGTGTCGAAGTCGGCGGTGTACTCGGACACGTCGTGGACCAGCATGCGCTTGCCCCCGGAGCGGCCGTGACCGCGATGGTCCAGCGCGTAGGTGACCAGTCCGGCAGCGGCGAAGCGCTGGGCGACATGGTCATAGCGGCGGGCGTACTCTCCGAGACCGTGCGACAGCACCACCACCGCTCGCGGCGGCGTGTCCGGCGTCCAGACGTCGTACACGATGCGCACGCCGCCCAGGCCGTCGAAATTCCGTTCAGTGCGGGTCATGGCCGAGTCCTAGTCATTAGGGGCAGCGTAATGGCTCCTAGGGCGCTATCGCCCGCGGCTCTGCGTAGGCTCATGCGGGTGAGCTTGCTCGCGCAGAACTCCGACGACCCAGAAACCCCCGCCGCGGGTGGGGGCCACGGCGATTTCTCAGCCCAGGCCGAGCCGTACCGCCGCGAATTGCTTGCGCACTGCTATCGGATGACCGGGTCGTTGCACGACGCGGAAGATCTGGTGCAGGAGACGCTGCTGCGGGCCTGGAAGGCCTACGACCGCTTCGAAGGCAAGTCGTCGCTCCGGACCTGGCTGCACCGCATCGCCACCAACACCTGCCTGAGCGCGCTGGAGGGGCGGCAACGGCGGCCGCTGCCCACCGGGCTCGGCGGACCCAGCTCGGATCCGACCGCCGAGCTGGTGGAACGCCGCGAGGTGCCCTGGCTGGAGCCACTGCCCGACCTGATGGAAGACCCGGCCGACCCGTCGGTCATCGTGGGCGGCCGCGAGTCGGTGCGGTTGGCATTTGTCGCTGCGCTGCAGCATCTCTCACCCCGGCAGCGGGCGGTGTTACTCCTGCGCGAAGTACTTCAGTGGCGTTCCGCCGAAGTGGCCGAGGCGATCGGCACCACCACGACCGCGGTCAACAGCCTGCTGCAGCGGGCCCGGTCCCAGCTGGACACCGTCCGGCCCAGCTCCAGCGACCGCCTGGCAGCGCCGGATTCGACCGAAGCGCAGGACCTGCTGGCCCGCTACATCGCGGCGTTCGAGTCCTACGACATTGACCGGCTGGTGGAATTGTTCACCGCCGAGGCGGTCTGGGAGATGCCGCCGTACACCGGTTGGTACCAAGGTGCGCAGGCCATCATCGCGCTGATTCACCAGCAGTGCCCCGCCGAATCCGCGGGCGATATGCGCATGCTCCCGCTGATCGCCAACGGACAGCCCGCCGCCGCGCTGTACATGCGCACCGGCGAGCAGCATGTGGCGTTTCAGCTGCATGTGCTGGATGTGCGCGCTGACGGGGTGTCGCATGTGGTTGCATTCCTGGACGACGCTTTGTTCACGAAATTTGGGCTGCCCCGTTCGCTGTGATAGGGCAGTTGCCGATCCCGAGAAGGGTGTAGCCCATGGCGGAGTCCCCCCGCATCACGCCGGTGCCCGGTAAGCCATTCCTACTGTTGGGCGGCTTCGACATTGGCGACCTGGGCTATGTCGCCGAGGAGTTCTTCGTCTCCGGAACGGCCTCTTCTTACCGCCCCACCTCGGAGTTGAGTCCCGACGGCCGCTGGGAGGTAACGCCTTCGGGTACCGCCGAGTACACCACTCGGATCGCGGCGCTGACGCCGGCCGATCCGGCACGGTTCAACGGGACGGTACTCGTCGAGTGGCTCAACGTCAGCGGCGGCATCGACGCTCCCGCCGTGTGGATGATGGCGCACCGCGAAATACTGCGCGCGGGCTACGCGTACGTCGCGGTCTCGGCCCAGCAGGTAGGGGTGGACGGGGGCACCAGCATGCTCGGTATGGACATGTCCCTGAAAAGTCAGGATCCGACCCGGTATGCCTCGCTGTGCCACCCGGGTGACGCGTTTAGCTACGACATCTTTTCCCAGGCCGGAGGGCTGTTCAGGACTGCGGACGACGTGGCCATTCTGCGCGGGTTGCGCGCGGAACACGTTGTCGCCCTGGGTGAGTCGCAGTCGGCGATGTTTCTCACCACCTACATCAACGCTGTCGACCCGCTCGCCCGGGTCTACGACGGTTTTCTGGTGCACTCCCGATTTGCTTCTGGCGCACCATTGGACGGCGGGTCCGTATTCGACGAATTAGTTTCCAGCACACCACAAGCGGTCGCATTCCGTCCCGACCTGCGCGTCCCGCTCGTCACGATCATCACCGAAACCGACCTTTTCGGCGCCGTGCGGCATGGCTATTACTTCGCCAGGCAGCCCGACAACCAATGGCTGCGGGTCTGGGAGATTCCCGGTGCCGCGCATGCTGACAACTACACGATCCAGGTGGCGCCGATCGACAACGGCTCCGCGCCGCTCAAGGACATCGTGGCCGCCTACGCACCGACCAACATGCTGATGGGTCAGCAGCTCGGGCACTACATCAACTTCGCGCCTCAACACCACTACGTCGTGCAGGCGGCGGTTGCCGCGCTGAACACCTGGGTCGCAGCCGGCGAGGCGCCGCCGATCGCGCCACCCATCGAAATGCGCGAAACCGAGCTGCCACAACCGGTTCTGGACTCGCAAGGTCTGGCGCAGGGCGGCGTCAGGACACCGTGGGTGGACGTGCCGATTGCACGGACGTCGGGTGACGGCGCCTGGGAAAACGACACCGAGAGCCTGATGTCGGCGATCTTCGGCTCCGGCGAACCGTTTGACGAGGCAACGTTAGGCCGGCTCTACCCGGGTGGGGCCGCGGAGTATCTGGACAGTTTCACCGCGGCGCTGGACAAGGCCATCGGATCCGGCTTCATCCTGCCCGCAGACCGCGCCGAGATCCTTGAGCTGGCCGGCGCGACCTACCCCGGCGGGGATTCGTAAAGT
>DASYJS010000432.1:0-21183 GCA_035996225.1 Mycobacterium sp.
CGCAGGAATCCCGGATAGCCGGGGCTGAAAAGCATTCCGACGGTCTGCAGGGACCCGTCGGGCAGCACGACATAGAAATACGTGCCGTCGGCGATGTAAAGCTGCCCGTCGTGGCCCATGGTCAGATCCAGCGGCCAATTGAGGCCACCGGGCAACACGGTTCGCGTTGCGCCGTCCTGCGATATCTCGGTGATCTCCCCGGTGAAGTTGGACACCAGCAGCCGGTCGCCGACGAAGGTGCAGTTGTCCAGCCCCGGATTGAGCTGGGCGAGCAGCCGTTGTTCGCCGCTGCGCGGGTCGATGCGCAGCACCTGTCCACTGGCCACCTGGGTCGACACGATGCAGCCCTGCGAGTCGAACTTGACGGAGTCTGGGACACCGAGATCGCGTGCGACACATTGTGGTTCGCCCCCATCGGGGTCGATGCGCCAGATCTCGTTGGCGCCCATCACCGGGAAGTACAGCAGACCGTCCGGGCCGACTTCCATCGCATTCGGCGAGGGCACGTTTTCCAGCAGTATCCTCGGTGGCCCCCCGGTCAGGTCGAACTCCAGCAGGCGACCGCCCTCGCGGCACTCACCGATGAACAACCGGCCCTGGTGAACGGTGATGCCGTTGGCCGACGGAACATCGTCGCGCAGCACCCGGGTATGGCCGGCCGTGTCGAGCATGCTGACCCGACCGTTCATGACCTCGGTCGCGTACAGGTTGCCGCTCGCGTCGAATGCAACGTCGTCGGGTGCGATGATCTCGCCACCCTTGGCGCTGACCGTGCCCAGCTGCCCGGTGCGGTGATCGAGCGCGCTGATTTGGCTGCCGGTCACCTGCGCTATGTAGACGCGACCGTCGGGGCCGGTGCGCAGACCGTTCGCGCCGAACAGCCGGCTGGGGGCGGTGACCCGCTCGAGCCGCCAGGACTCGGCGGTTTCGACCTCGTGTGGCCCGGAAATCGGGGAGGCATACCGCGAGGGCTGTGCGCCGATGGCCATGGTGTTGCCGGAATCCTTCCCTGCTAGACGGAAGTGCCCGTTTGGCCGGACGTTATCAAAGTCAAGCTAGTCCAGACAATAGCCGTCAGCCCATCGTGTCCTACCTTGACAGCGGAGTTCCGCGATGGGAATAGTGTTCTCCAAGGGACAGAATGCAATATTTTGTCCGGACAAATAGTGCATCACATCCCGTTGTGGGCGGAAGCAGGCCATGGAGGACTTCCTCAAACTCGACGGTCGCGTCGTGGTGGTTTCCGGCGCCGGAGGCGGCGGTATCGGCACCACCGTGACGGCGATGACCGCCCGGGCGGGGGCCACCGTGATTGCGGTGAGCCGGTCGAAGGAAAACCTCGACGAACACGTGGTTCCGCTCGCTCAACAGGGTCTGGCGGTGATCCCCGTTGCGGCCGACGCGTCGACGGACGACGGTATTGCCGCGGTTATCGAGCACGCGCGCAACGCGGACGGCGAACTCTACGGTCTGGTCAATGTCGCCGGCGGCGCCGCGCCATCGACCTGGATGCCCTTGACCAGGGTGACGCGCAGCGATTGGCGCACGGTTTTCACAGACAATCTGGAGACGGCCTTTTTCATGAGCCGGGCCGTCGCCGCCGAACTGGTCGCGCAACAGCGGCCCGGGTCGATCGTGTCGATCTCCTCGATCAGCGGCATGAATACCGCGCCGTTTCACATTGCCTACGGGACCGCCAAGGCCGCCATCACGGCGATGACCCGCACCATGGCGCTCGAGCTGGCGCTGGCCGGAATCCGGGTGAACGCGGTGGCGCCGGGCGTCACCGAAACCGTAGCCTCGCGCACCTACGTCGACGAGGACCCGGACCGGGATCGCCAGGCCATCGCGATGGGGCGGCGCGGGCGGCCCGAGGAGCAGGCCGGCGCGATCCTGTTCTTACTCTCGGATTTGTCGAACTACATCACCGGCCAGACGTTGCTCGTCGATGGCGGACTCAACCTCAAATGGAGCCACCTCGACGCAGACAGCACCTCGTTGTTTCTCAAGGACGAATCCTTCCGCGCAGCCATTAGGAGGATGTGATGACCGACCTGGCCAAAGATGTGAATTCCACAGCGGCCGAAGAGTTGTCGAAACCGATGACAATCGGCGTCGAGGCGTACATCAGCGAGGAGTATGCCCGCGCCGAGCGCGACAAGCTATGGCGGAAAGTCTGGCAGCAGGTGGGCCGCGTCGAAGAGCTGCCCGAGGTGGGCAGTTACCTGACCTACGACATCCTCGACGACTCGATCGTCGTGGTGCGCACTGGCGCAGGCGAATCGGACGGATTTCGGGCCCACCACAACGTCTGCATGCACCGCGGCCGGCGGCTGATCGACAGACCCGAAGGCGCGAAGAACGCCTACGGGCGAACCCGCAAGTCGTTCGTCTGCGGATTCCACGGCTGGACCTATGGCTTAGACGGTGCGTGCACGCACATCCGCGAACAACAGGACTGGCAAGAAACGCTGACACCCGACAGCACCCACCTTCGGCCGGTCAAGGTCGACACCTGGGGCGGCTGGTTGTGGATCAACATGGACCCCGACTGCGAGCCGCTGGCCGATTACCTGTTCCCCGCCGCGAAGATTCTGGATCCGTTCGGCCTGCAGAACATGCGCTTCAAGTGGCGCAAATGGCTGAACTTCGATTGCAACTGGAAGGTTGCGCTCGAGGCGTTCAACGAGACCTACCACGTCTACACGACGCATCCGGAGTTCAACCAGTTCGGCGAGTTCAAGGGCTGGGCCAAGGCGCAGGGCAAGCACAGCAACATCGGCTACGACGCTCCAGAAGACCTGGAAGCCACCAAGTCCAAGATTCGCCTCGGCACAGGCGCCGATCCGCGGGTGTCCACCGCGCAGATGCAGGTGTACACGATGGAGGAAACCAACGCCACCACCACGCAGACCTTGGTGAACGCCGCCAAGCGGCTGGTGGACGAATTACCCGAGGGCACTCCGTCCGACAAGGTTCTCGAGCATTGGCTGGCGTCCGCACGCCGCGACGATGAAGCCCGCGGTGTGGTCTGGCCAACGATCCCGGGCGACATCCTCGGGCAGGCCGGCACCGCGTGGCAGGTCTTTCCGAACTTCCAGATCGGGCAGGGGCTGACCAGCGCGCTGTGCTACGGCGCGCGGCCGCACCCCAGCTACCACCCGGACAAGTGCATCTTCGAGGTATCGGTGTTCGAACTGTACCCGAAAGGCGAAGAGCCCCAGACAGAGTGGGAATACACACCGGTCGGCGACCCCCGCTGGCGGTCGGTCCTGCCACAGGATTTCTCAAACATGGCAGCCGTCCAGCAGGGCATGAAATCCCTGGGCTTCCCAGGCACCAAGCCCAACCCGTACCGCGAACGCAGCACCGTCAACCTGCACTACCAATTGTCGAAGTACATGGGCACCGGCGAGCCCCGACAACTTTCAGATAAGGAGCAGCCGCGCGCATGACGATGTACCAAGACAACTGCGGGCCGTCGCAGACGCCCGACGACGTCGATATTCTCGCGCTGCGCGAGAAATACCGGGTTGAGCGCGAGAAGCGGCTGCGCAAAGAAGGTTCCAAGCAGTACATCGAACTAGAAGACGATTTCGCCGGCTACTACGAAGTGGACCCCTACACGCCCGTGACGCCACGCGCCCCGATCGCCGAAGACATCGACGTGGCGGTTCTCGGTGGCGGCTTCGCGGGTCTGCTGGCGGGTGCCCACCTGAAGAAGGCGGGCGTCGATGACGTGCGGATCATCGAGCTCGGCGGCGACTTCGGCGGTGTCTGGTACTGGAACCGCTACCCCGGCATTCAATGCGACAACGAATCTTACTGCTACATACCACTTCTCGAAGAGCTCGACTTCATGCCGTCGAAGAAGTTCGCCGATGGCGCCGAGATCTACGAGCATTGCCGGCGCATCGGCAAACATTTCGGCCTGTATGACTCGGCGATCTTCTCTACCCAGGTACACGACCTGCGCTGGGACGAGGAGATCCAACGCTGGAGGATCAGCACCAATCGCGACGACGACATTCGAGCCAGATTCGTGGTGCTGGCGTCAGGCCCATTCCACCGGCCCAAGTTGCCCGGCGTCCCCGGGATCAAAACGTTTGGCGGACACAGCTTTCACTCATCGCGATGGGATTACGACTACACCGGCGGCGACTCCACCGGGGGCCTGGACAAGCTCGCCGACAAGCGCGTCGGGGTGGTCGGCACCGGCGCGACCGGGATCCAGATCGTGCCCTTCCTGGCGCGCGACGCCAAGCATTTGTCCGTATTCCAGCGCACCCCGTCCACCGTCGACGAGCGCAACAACACCCCGACCGATCCGGAGTGGGTCCAGACATTGCAGCCGGGGTGGCAACGGGAGCGTCAGCGCAACTTCCACGGATGGACGTTTGAGGGCATGGCGCTGGGCCAGCCGGATCTGGTGTGCGACTTTTGGACCGAGCTCGGGCGCAACACCGCGAACCGGGTGCTTGCCCTCGACGACCCCGCGTCCATGACTCCCGAGCAGTTCATGGCGATCCGGGAAGAGGAAGACTACAAGATCATGGAGCGGCTGCGGCGCCGCATCGACACCTTGATCGGGGACGAGGCGACCGCCGAAGCGCTCAAGCCCTACTACCGATTCCTGTGCAAGCGGCCCTGTTCCAACGACGACTTTCTGGCGAGCTTCAACCGGCCGAACGTGACGCTGGTCGACGTGTCGTCGAGCAAGGGCGTCGAAAGGGCCACCGAGAAGGGGCTGGTCGCCAACGGCATCGAATACGAGCTCGACTGCATCATCTATGCCAGCGGCTTCGAGATCACCACCGAGATCAGCCGCCGCTACTCGATCGAAACGATCGAGGGACGCGACGGGCTGTCACTGTTCGACTACTGGCGTGACGGCTACCAAACGTTGCACGGCATGACCAGCCGTGGGTTCCCGAACCAGTTCTACACCGGCTTCACCCAAGTCGGCATCTCCGCCAATATCGCCGCCAACTACGAACTGCAGGGCGAACACATCGCCTACATCATCGCCGAAGCCCTGGCCCGCGGCGTGACCAGCGTGGAGCCCAGCCAAAGCGCTCAGGACGACTGGTGCACCACAGTCCGGGAAACCGCCATTGACAACTCGGCGTTCGACGCCCAATGCACGCCGGGCTATTACAACAACGAAGGCGGCGGTGGCGGAGAAGGAATCCGGTCACACCTGGGTGAACCGTATGGGCCCGGCTTCTACGCTTTCGAGGACCTGCTGCGGCTGTGGCGCGACAAGGGGGACCTGGAAGGTCTGGTCTTGGACGCATGACGGTCGCGAGATTTGACGACCGCGTTGCCGTCGTGACCGGCGCCGGCCGCGGGTTGGGAAGTGCGTACGCGCGACTGCTCGCCGAGCGCGGAGCGAAGGTCGTCATCAACGACCACGGCCGCAGCCTCGCCGGCGACGGACCCGACGCCGGTCCGGCCGAGCAGGTGGCCGATGCGATCAGGGCGGCCGGGGGAGAAGCCGTCGCATCTACTGCGTCGGTCGCGACCCGCGACGGTGCCGACGCGATCATCCAGACCGCGCTCGACCACTACGGCGGCATCGACATTCTGATCCACAACGCCGGCAACGTGCGCCGCGCCTCGCTGAAGGAGATGAGTTACGAGGACTTCGACGCGGTGCTCGACGTGCACTTGCGCGGCGCGTTCAACGTTGTGCGACACGCATTTCCGGTCATGTGCGAGGCGGGTTACGGGCGCATCGTGCTCACGTCGTCGATCGGCGGCTTGTACGGAAACCATAATGTGGCCAACTACGCGGCCGCCAAGGCCGGCGTGATCGGGCTGTCCAATGTCGCGGCGCTCGAAGGCGCGGCGGACGGCGTGACCTGCAACGTGATCGTGCCGGCCGCGGTGACCCGGATGGCCGCCGGCATCGACACTTCGGCCTATCCGCCGATGGGCGCGGAACTCGTTGCGCCCGTCGTGGGCTGGCTGGCACACGAATCCTGTTCGGTGAGCGGGGAGTTGTTCATCGCGCTGGCGGGCCGGGTGGCGCGGGCCGTCATCGCCGAAAGCCCCGGGGTGTGCCGGCAGTCGTGGACGGTCGAGGACGTCGGCCAGCATCTCGACGCGATCCGAAACATCGAGGCACCGTTGGTCTTTCCGGTCCTGCCCGACGGGCATGACCAGCACATCCGCTACAGCTTCGAACTGGCCCGCCGCTCAAACGATCGGGGTGCAGTCCATGGCTAACCACACCGGTCCCATGGTCGGTGTGCGGGTAATCGACCTCACCGCGATGGTGATGGGGCCGTATTGCACGCAGATCATGGCTGACATGGGTGCTGATGTGATCAAAGTCGAACCGCCACAAGGTGATAACACCCGCTACATCTCGGTTGGACCCGCGCCGGGAATGAGCGGTGTGTTCGTCAACGTCAACCGGGGCAAGCGCAGCGTCGTGCTGGACCTGCAAACCGAGGCCGGAACACGCGCGCTGCGCGGGCTGGTGGAGACCGCAGACGTCTTCATCCATTCGATGCGCGCCAAAGCGATTGACAAGCTCGGTTTCAGCTACGACGACGTCGCCGCGATCAACCCCGCGATCGTCTACACCAATTGCTACGGATACGGCCGCCGCGGACCCGATCGGGACCGGCCCGCCTATGACGACACCATCCAGGCGGAATGCGGCCTCCCGGCCGTGCAACAGCAACTGACCGGCGAGGCCGACTACGTCGGAACCATCATGGCCGACAAGGTCGCCGGGCTCACCGCGTTGTATGCCACGACCATGGCTCTGTTTCACCGTGCGCGCACCGGGGAGGGGCAGGAAGTCGAAGTGGCCATGTTCGAAACCATGGCCTCGTTCATGCTCGTCGAACATGCCAACGGCGCACTGTTCGACCCGCCCCTGGGGCCGGCGGTGTATCCGCGAACCGTGGCGCCCAACCGTCGGCCGTACCGCACCAGCGACGGATACATCGCCGCGCTGATCTACAACGACAAGCACTGGAACGCGTTCATGAACGCCGTGCGCCCGCCGTGGGCCAGTGAACTGTATTCGACTCTGGAACAGCGGGCCCGCCAGATCGACACCGTCTACGGGCTGGTGGCCGAGACGATGAAACAGCGTTCGACCCAAGAGTGGCTGGAGTTGTTGCGCGAACTCGAGATTCCGGCCGCGCCACTCAACACTCCCGGTGCGCTGTTCGACGACCCGCACCTCAACGCCGTCGGCATGTTCGAGACGGTGGACACCCCGCACGGGCCGGTCCGCTTCCCGGGTGTGCCCACCTGGTTCTCTCGCACACCGGGTCGCGTCGCGGGGCCGGCGCCGGAGCTGGGCGCCGACACCGCAGCGGTCCTCGAGGAGCTGGGCCTGGCCGTCGACGCGAACCCTGGATAGCGCTTACCAACGAAATATATTGTTAGTGAAGGAGTTTCCGACGATGGCTGTGCCAGTCTACAAACGCATCCTCGACCTGTTCGAGGCCGAGGGCGTGAACACCCTGTTCGGCATCCCGGACCCGAACTTCGTGCACATGTTCGCCGAGGCCGACGCGCGGGGGTGGTCCGTGGTCGCACCGCATCACGAACTGAGCGCGGGATTCATGGCGGAGGCAGTGTCGCGGATGACGGGTAAGCCCGGCCTGTGCATCGGCACGCTCGGCCCGGGTGTGGCCAACATCGCGGGTGCGATGATGTGCGCCCTCGTGGAGAACTCGCCGGTGATCTTCCTCGGCGGCCAGCGCGCCCGCGTTACCGAGCGCCGGGTGCGCCGCGGCCGGATCCAATTCGTGCAGCAGGAAGGGCTTTTCGCGCCTTCAGTCAAGTACAGCAGCTCGATAGAATACGCCGACCAGACCGACGAGATCATTCACGAGGCGATCCGCCGCGCCATGTCGGGCACTCCCGGCCCGTCATATGTCGAGTTTCCGTCGCATGTCATCCTCGAGGAGCTTGATGTGCCGGATCCGCTGCCGCCCAACCGATACCGGCTCGTCAACCAGACCGCGGGTGAGCGCGAGGTAGCCGAAGCGGTGAAGTTGATCCGGGCCGCGGAGAGCCCGATCCTGTTGGTCGGACACGGGGTCCACACATCGCGCACCGGCCCGGCGGTCAAGGAGCTGGCCGAGCTGATGGCCTGCCCGGTGATTCAGACCTCCGGGGGCACCTCGTTCATCCCGGGACTGCAGGAGCGGACGTTCCCCTACTTGTTCTCCCCGGCCGCCAACGAGGCTGTCGAGAAATCCGACCTGTGCGTCGCGCTGGGTACCGAACTCGGCGAGCCGATGCACTACGGCCGGACCCAGCATTGGGCCGGCAACGATGCGAACCGCAAATGGGTGTACGTGGAGCAGGACCCGACCGCCATCGGCGTCAACCGCCCGGTCGACGTGGCGCTGGTCGGCGATCTGCGCGGTGTCGTGCCGCAGCTGGTCGAGGCGCTCAAAGATTCTCCGCGCAAACCCGCACCCGCGCTGCCGATCCTGATCCAAAAGGATGCGAAAGAGCTTGCGGACATGGCGGAATCGGCACCGTCTGGACGCTCGCCGATCCACCCGGCGCGTTACGTCGTCGAGGCCACCAAGGCATTCAACGAACTCGAGGACGGCATCATGGTGCGCGACGGCGGCGCGACCGTGATCTTCCAGTGGACCTACTCGCAGGCCAAGCCGCGCGACGTCATCTGGAACCAGAACTTCGGTCACTTGGGCACGGGTCTGCCGTACGCCGTCGGCGCCTCGGTCGCCGAGGGCGGCAAACGTCCAGTGATGCTCCTGACCAGTGACTCGGCGTTCCTCTTTCACATCGCCGAGTTGGAAACCGCTGCGCGGCAGAACCTGCCGCTGGTGTGCGTTGTCGGCGTCGACCACCAGTGGGGCTTGGAAGTCGGCGTGTACAAGCGCACGTTCGAGCAGCCGTCGCCGCAGCCCGGCGTGCACTGGAGCAAGGACGTCCGGATGGACAAGGTTGCCGAGGGCTTCGGTTGCCACGGCGAGTACGTCGAGAAGGAAGAGGAGATCGGCCCGGCGATCGCTCGCGCCTACGCCAGTGGCAAAGTCGGTGTTGTGCACGTGTGCATCGACCCGAAGGCCAACTCCGAGGAGATGCCTAAGTACGACCGATTCCGTACCTGGTACGCCGAAGGCACACAATAAGCACACCCCCGTAGAAAGGGATCGATCCGATGCGCGAATACCTGAAGTTCTACATCGACGGACAGTGGGTCGACCCGTTGCGGCCCAATGCTTTTGACGTGGAAAACCCGGCAACCGAGCAGGTTTCCGGGAAGATCTCACTCGGATCTGCGGCCGATGTCGACGTGGCGGTCAAGGCTGCCCGGCGAGCCTTCGCCGGCTGGTCGCAAACCACCCGCGAACAGCGCCTGGACCTGTTGCAGGCCATCCTCGCCGAATACCAGAAGCGCGCGGACGACCTCGCCGAGGCGGTCACCGAGGAAATCGGCGCGCCGGCCTCGCTGGCCGCGGGCCCGCAGGTCTTCCTCGGGATCGGCCACCTGACCACGGCCATTGACGCGCTGAAGAATTTTCCGTTTGAGGAACACAAAGGGGCGAGCTTGATCGCCAAGGAGCCCATCGGTGTGTGCGGCTTGATCACGCCCTGGAACTGGCCGATCAACCAGGTCGCGGTCAAGGTCTACCCGGCGCTGGCGACCGGCTGCACGGTCATCCTGAAACCCTCTGAGGTGGCGCCGTATTCGCCGTATATCTTCGCCGAGATCCTGGATGCGGCAGGCGTGCCGGCCGGGGTGTTCAACCTGGTCAACGGCGACGGCGCGGGCGTGGGCGTGGCCCTGGCCAGCCACCCCGACATCGACATGGTGTCGTTCACCGGATCCACCCGCGCCGGCATCGAGGTCGCCAAGCTTGCTGCCCCGACCGTGAAGCGAGTGACCCAAGAGCTGGGCGGCAAGAGCCCCAACATCGTCCTCGACGACAGCGGCTTTTCCCAGGGCGTCAGCACCGGCGTGGCCAACATGATGCCGAATTCAGGGCAGAGCTGTAACGCTCCGACGCGCATGCTGGTCCCGAATTCCCGTATGGCCGAGGCAATCTCCATCGCGCGGGAGGCGGCCGAAAAGATCACGGTGGGTCATCCTGACGCAGGGACGACAATCGGGCCGGTGGCGTCGAAGACGCAGTTCGATAAGGTGCAGCGGCTGATCCAGCAAGGCGTCGACGAGGGCGCGACCGTGGTTACCGGAGGCCCGGGCCGGCCGGCAGGCCTGGACAAGGGTTACTACGTCAAGCCCACCGTTTTCGCGAACGTCACCAATGACATGACGATCGCGCGTGAGGAGATCTTCGGGCCGGTGCTGTGCATCCTCGGCTATGACGACATCGACCACGCCGTCGAAATCGCCAATGACACCGAATACGGCCTGGCCGGGTTCGTTTCGGGAGCCGACCTCGACCAGGCTCGCGAGGTTGCCCGCAAGATTCGGGCCGGCTGGGTGACGATCAACCATGCCTTCGACATGAACGCGCCGTTCGGCGGCTACAAGCGCAGTGGCAACGGCCGAGAGTGGAGTGAGTTCGGGTTCCACGAGTATCTGGAGGTCAAGAGCACGTTGGGCTACGCACCCGACAAGGCATGACACTTTAGGTCGAAATAGGAACGCACTACCCAGGAAGACCGTCGCGTGTCTTCGCTGGTATCGCACGGCCCCGCCTCTAAGCTTGCTGAGATCAAGAGGAGGGGCGACGACATATCGGCAGCAACTACAGCGCCGGGCAACAGGCTGGTCAGGGCGCGCTAAAAGCGAGCACTGAGCCGGGCGGGACGGAACCCGCGCCGGCACGTTCTGCTCGGCGGGCCCGTTGGGTTGCCCCGGTGCGCCGTGTCGGCCGGCTCGCGATATGGGACAAACCCGAGCGACACAGCGGCATTCCCGCGCTGGACGGACTTCGCGCGGTCGCCGTTGCCCTGGTACTCGCCGACCACGGCGGCATCCCCGGCATGAGTGGTGGGTTCCTCGGCGTCGACGTCTTCTTTGTGCTCAGCGGATTCCTGATCACCTCGCTATTGCTGGACGAGCTTGGGCGCACCGGACGTATCGACCTGACCGGGTTCTGGATTCGCCGGGGCCGCCGACTGCTGCCGGCGCTGGTGCTGATGGTGCTCGCCGTGGGCGCGGCGCGCGAACTTCTTCCCGCCCAAGCCCTTACCGGGTTACGCGACGACGCGATCGCGGCGTTCTTATGGGTGGCGAACTGGCGCTTCGTCGCACAGAAGACCGACTATTTCACGCAGGGCGCGCCGCCGTCGCCGCTGCAGCATGCCTGGTCGCTCGGCGTCGAGGAGCAGTACTACTTCATCTGGCCGGTCCTGCTCATCGTGGTGACCCTGCTGCTGGCGGCGCGGGCCAAGCGCTACTTCATGCGGACCACCGTCGGCGAGGTTCGGTTCACCATCTTCGTGATCGCCACGCTGGGGGCACTGGCCTCCGCTGCGGCCGCCATCGTCTTGGTCTCCGGCACCACGCGGGACCGAATCTACTTCGGCACCGATACCCGTGCGCAGGCTTTACTGGTCGGCTCGGCGGCAGCGGCTCTGCTGGTTCGGGATTGGCCGTCGCTGAACCGCGGCTGGTGCATGATCCGGAGTCGATGGGGGCGCCGAGTCGCCCGCTTGCTGCCGGTTGTCGGCGTGGCGGGGCTGGCCGCGGCGGCTCACTACGCAACGGGCAGTATCGGCGATTTTCGCCATGGTTTGCTGATCGGGGTCGCCATAGCGGCCGTCTTCGTGGTCGCCCCGGTGGCACTGGAGCAGCGCGGGTTGATCGCCCGCATCCTGGCCGCGCCCCCACTGGTGTGGCTGGGCACTATTTCCTACGGCGTCTACCTGTGGCATTGGCCAATCTTTTTGGCGCTCAACGGCGAACGCACCGGATGGGCGGGATTCCCGCTGTTCGCCGCTCGGTGCGGGCTCACGTTGGCCGTGGCGGCCGCATCGTGGTGGCTGATCGAACAACCCATCCGACGCTGGCGACCGGCCCGGGTGGCGTTGCTGCCGCTGGCCGCCGCCACCGTGGCCAGCGCCGCCGCCGTGACGTTGCTGGTGATTCCGGTCGGGACCGGGACCGGTTTGCGTGAAGCCGGCCTGCCCCCCGGCGTTTCGGCAGTCGCTGCGGTATCCCCGGCGACGCCGGGCGGGAGTCGCCCGGTCGGGCCGCGAAACCCCAACCGGCCGTTCACCGTTTCGGTATTCGGTGATTCGATCGGGTGGACCTGGATGCACTATCTTCCGCCGACGCCCGGATTCGCGTTCCTCGACCACACCGTCATCGGGTGCAGCCTGGTCCGCGGCACGCCGTATCGGTACATCGGCCAAACCCTGGATCAGCGATCGGAATGCGACTCCTGGCCGGGCAGGTGGTCAACGCAGATCAGTCAAGACCAGCCGGACGTGGCGCTGCTGGTCATCGGCCGCTGGGAGACGGTGGACCGTGTCAACGAAGGGCAGTGGACCCACATCGGTGATCCGACCTTCGACGCGTATCTCAACGGTGAACTGGAACGGGCGCTGAATATCGTGAGCGCCAGCGGCGTTCGAGTGGTGGTTGCCACCGTGCCGTACAGCCGGGGCGGTGAGAAGCCGGATGGCCGCTTGTATCCGGAGGACCAGCCGGATCGCGTTAATGAGTGGAACGCCATGCTGCGCAAGACGGTTGCGCAGCACCCAAACGCCGCGATCCTGGACCTGAACAAAAAGCTTTGTCCGGACGGGGTTTACACCGCCAAGGTCGACGGCATCAAGGTACGCAGTGACGGCGTCCACCTCACCCCGGAAGGGGTGAAGTGGCTGACGCCCTGGCTCGAAGAGTCCCTGCGCTAGCCGTTAGTCGTCGGTGCGGCAGCTGATTTCCATGCTGTCGCTTTCCCGGACGAGGAAGTTGAAGCTGGTGTACCCGTTGGCGGGATTGCGCACACGATCGAGATAGGGCGCCATGTCGGCCGCGCTGGCGTTATCGGCGATGACCAAAGCGCCTGTGGTAAGGCTGGGTTCGAGCAGTTTGATCACCGGAAGATAGAGGTCCTTCCAGCCGTCGAGCAGCACGAATTCGACAGGCCCGCCAAGGCCCTCCAGCGTGGTCAGTGCATCTCCTTCGAGGATGGTGATCACATCGTCCAAACCGGTCTCGGCGAACGTCTTCTTCGCGGCGGCTATCTTGGTCGCGCTGAGTTCGGTGGTCACCACACGCCCGACGCCGTTGTCACGAACCGCCGCCGCGAGATGAATGGCCGAGATACCGAAAGACATTCCGAATTCGACGACCGTGGTCGGACGGGTCGCCCGCACCAGCGCGTACAGCAGCCGGCCGGCGTCCGGAGTCACCGGGATGTAGAACTCGCTCATCGCCTCGGAGCGTTCCGCTGTGGTCATCGGTCGATCGAACTGACCATGCCGCTCACGCAGCAGCGACATCTGGTCCTTCGTTTCGGCGTACATCCGGTCGAGCACCGTCTCGACGCGAGGGTCTTGCAACGTTGTGGCCATGCCTTGAGGGTAGGCCTCGGCGTCGCGCGGTCGTGACAGCGGCTACGGCCACCGATGTGAGTCAGAACACGCTGGGCGGAATTCTTGCCTCGGCGTTTGACGAGGAGCGGGTGGCGGTGCCAGCATGGATCGGCAAGCACCTCGGTAGGTGAGGCGTCTGCACGGATATAGGCCACTGACCCCGAACGTCGAGAGACGCCCCGGGTCAGGACAGCTCTTCCCGGACCCAAGGGTTGAGCCCAAGTGGCTTCTGGAGATGTTCCAGATACGCCGTGCAGTGCCGAAGCTCCAACGAGAGGGGTGCGGTAGGCGGGCTGTTGGCCTGGCATTCGTACCTCTCCCGCGTAGGTGGATGTGATGACACCCGCGTGTGTCCTGGCCGTGAGGAGGTGAGGGCGAGATGAGTCCCGGCGATAGTTCCCATCCGAAATCCATCTTGTTCCGATCCGGTTCCGGCATTTCTTTCCGCTGACGCACCTTTCTGGACTTCGCTGTCCCACAGCCGTATTGGCGGTTTGCCGAGGGCAGTGGATGCACTGGGTGCACTCGGCATCCTGACGAGCCGATCGGACTTCCTGCAGGGGGAAGATCATGACTTTTGTTGTTGCACAACGTATTCGCGGCGCTGGAAAGCTGCGCGGACGGTCGATGCTGCGTGCATGTCGGCTGCTGACAAACAGGCTGTGCGCCATACGCATCCCGACTCCCGAACAGCGGGCGAACGTGTATGTATCGCGGATGCCGATCGCCGTGCTCTCGGCGGCGCCGGGGACAGAGTCGTCGGACAGCGTGGGCAACCACCGGTGATTTGTTCCGCCAAGCGGTCCCCAGCGGTGGGCGGGGGTTAGCAGCCCGCCGCTGGGGCGCGCTGAGCACTCGATCGTTATGGCCCAACTTCAGATAGCGAGAACCCGATGACCTCGATTTCCGCCGGGCAGCGCGGCGCGACCGGGCAGGCCGCGTTGGATTCTGCGCACATCGGCGACATTGTCGGAGCCTTTGGCCGCATCGCCCGTGACGACGCCGGCGCATTCAGCGGCCGGTGGCGGCGATTGCGGACCCTGATGGTCATCACCGGTCCCGGGTTGATCGTGATGGTCGGCGACAACGACGCCGGCGGCGTTGCGACCTATGCGCAGGCCGGCCAGAACTACGGGATGAACCTGTTGTGGACCCTGGCCTTGCTGATCCCGGTGTTGTACGTGAACCAGGAGATGGTGCTGCGCTTGGGCGCGGTCACCCGGGTTGGACACGCGAGCCTGATCTTCGAGCGCTTCGGAAAGTTCTGGGGCGCATTCAGCGTCGGTGACCTGATGATCCTGAACGCCCTGACGATCGTCACCGAATTCATCGGCGTGGCACTGGCATTGGGATTCTTGGGCTGCCCGAAGGCCGTTGCCATCCCCGCCGCCGCCGTATTGCTGTTCGCCGTGGTGGCCGGTGGCTCGTTTCGGCGTTGGGAGGGCCTGATGTTTCTGCTGATCGCGGTGAACGTCGTGATGATCCCGATGGTGCTGCTGGTGCATCCAAGTCTGAAAGTGGTCGCAAGCGGACTGATCCCACAGTTCCCGGGCGGGCTGGACTCCACCGTCCTGCTGCTGATCATCGCGATCGTGGGTACCACGGTTGCGCCCTGGCAGTTGTTCTTCCAACAGTCCAACGTGGTGGACAAGCGCATCACAGCACGCTGGATCCCTTATGCACGAGCCGATTTGATTATCGGAATCGTTGTGGTCATCGCCGGCGCGACGGCGCTGATGGCGGTGACCGCGTTCGGTCTGGCCGGAACCACGGACATCGGCAACTTCACCGACGCAGGGGCGGTTGCGACCGGTCTGGGCCGCCACCTCGGCAACACGGTGGCGGTGCTGTTCGCGATCATCTTGCTGGACGGATCGCTGATCGGGGCCAACGCCATTGGGTTGGCCACCACCTATGCCATCGGTGATGCGATGGGCAAGCGGCACTCACTGCACTGGAAAATCAGCGATGCGCCATGGTTTTACGGCGGCTACGCGTTACTGCTCGGGGTATCGGCCGCGGTCGCATTCAGTCCCGATCACGTCCTCGGCCTGGTCACCCAAGGCGTGCAGGCGCTTGCCGGCATCCTGTTGCCCTCCGCGACCGTGTTTCTGGTGCTGCTCTGCAATGACAGGGCGGTTCTGGGGCCATGGGTAAACACCGTGCGGCAGAACATCGCTGCGTGGGCCATCGTGTGGTCGCTGGTTTTGCTGTCGCTGGCGTTGACGGCAACGACGCTCTTCCCGGCCCTGTCCACAGCCACCCTCGAGGGAGGGCTCGTGGCCGGCGCAATGGTCGGTGGCATTGGTGGCGTCCTGGCGATCATCGTCGGCCGCCGGCACGTCGGGCGCCGCGAGGCGGAGCTGGTCCCGTTGCTCACTGGCGCGCAACGCCGCGCTCGCGGCCAACAGGACCGGCTGAACTGGCAGACGCCAAACCTGGCTTTCCTTGCCCGCCCATCCATGTCGCCGATTCGCCGGGTCGGGCTCTTGATCCTGCGCGGCTACCTCGTCATGGCCGTCGTATTTGTCGTGATCAAGATCGTTCAGGCCGGCATGGCCTGACGATTACGGCGAACCGTTGGGCAGCAGAACAATTTTGCCGTGCGTGTGCCGGCGTTCGAGTTCCTCGAAAGCGTTAGCCACCCGCTCCAGCGGATAAGTGGCCGCGATGTCGAAATCGACGGAGCCGGTGGCGATCAGGTCGGCGATTTCGGTGAGCACTTCCGGTGTGGACGCGTCGGTGCTGCCTTCGGTCTTGGCGCCGACTTCGCCGGCTTTCTGGAACGAGATGATGGTGTCGATGCGCTCCGGTGCCACCCCAAGATCCACGGCGAGTTGGACGTAGTCCGGGCCGAATAGGTCGATGAACGCGTCGATTCCGTCCGGTGCCGCCTCGCGCAGGCGCTCGGCCAACCCCTCGCCGTAGGCGATCGGGACAACGCCGTGCGCACGCAGCCAATCGGCATTGCCCGCTCCGGCGATGCCAAGCACCTTTGCCTTACGGAGGACCAACAGCTGGACGACAAGACTGCCGACACCGCCGGCAGCCGCTGAAACGGCGACCGTCTCGCCGGGTTCCGGCGCGACCGCGCGGACAGCTGCGTAAGCTGTCGCACCGACGACGTACAGCGAACCTGCTGCCTCCCAACTCAATTGGGGAGGTTTACGGATCAACTGGTCCACCGGGGCGGCAGTGTGGGTGGCATGGCTGGATCGCCCGAAGCTGAACCCAAGAACCTCGTCGCCGACCGCGAATTCGGTGACCCCGGGGCCGGTCGCCGTCACGACCCCGGCGAGGTCGCTGCCTTCACCGGAGGGAAATGTGGCGGGGAACATCTCATGCATCGCCCCCGATCGGATGCCGGCCTCGCCGGGGTTGATTCCGGCGGCACGAACCTCGACCACCACCTCGCCTTGGCCGGGGGTCGGCATTTCGATATCTCCCACGTACAGCACGTCGCGGCCCCCGTAGCGGTCGAACCGTACGGCGCGCGCCACTGCAGTCATCATCTCGATCTCCTCACCGCGTGAATCGAACCTGTCAGCCCCGGCCCCTCGCCAGCATAGGTGCGAAGGAGTGCCCGTCGGTTGGTACGTGCGCGTATGTTCATATGCGCTGACCTTGTTGCCGCTGGAAGGAGTGCCCATGGAACGTGCTCGGATGACTGTCACCGGTTGGGCGGTCGCCACCGTGGTGGTCGCCATAGCGATCAGCGGGTGCGGCAACAACAGCAAAACGTCGTCGCCGCCATCCACCAGCGTGGCCGGTTCGACGCCGGCGGCGAAGCCCTCGCCCGCACACCCTGCGGATTACAGCGCGTTGCTGATCCAGCCCAATGATCTCGGCGGAGACTTCACTGCACCGGAACCACCGGTGCTGAACTTCAACAACACGACTGGTGTTGCCCAACTGTTCGTCAACGCCGACAACAGCCGGCGAATCGGGGACACCATCTTGATCGTCGACGATCCCGCGGTAGCGGCCGCCGGGTTGGAGAACACCAAAACGAACTACGCGAAGAAGGTCACCGGCACGTGGCAGCCCGTCGACGTCGGCTCCAACGGTGCGATGATTTCGGGTATGTCGCCGGACAATTCGCAGTCGATCACGGTGTTGTTGTTCACCGAGGGCCGTGCGCTCGTCAACCTGGAATTCGACGGCGCGCCTGGCGACCCCATCGATCCGGGGCTGCCAACCGACATCGGCCGTAAGCAAGACGCCGCGGTCAAGAACGGTTTGCACAGTTAGCCTTTCGGGCCAGACCAGAGACCGATTAGCTGCAGATCTGAGACGTACTTGTCGATCAGCTCCGCCGATAGGTGCGGAATGTCTTTGTCCGCGCCGATTTTGGCCGCCTGCACTGCACCGCGGAACACATCCGTCGGCGCAGGTGCGCCCCGTAGCGGCTGCTCGGGCTTCCGATAAGCCTCGAGCAGAGGCAGCACCGAGTGCTGACGCTGCTTATCGGGTAGGGCCCGAATAGCGGTTTCGAATCGTTGCAACCATTCGCCGTAGTCGTCGATGCGCCGGATATCGTGACCGGCGGCGATCAACCAGTCCACGAATACGTCCAGCGAGATGCCATCGTCGTGTGGGTTCATCACGTCGAAAGATCGATAGCTGCCGGAGTCCTCAGCAGCCGCTGCCATCTGCTGACCGAGCGTGGTGATCGACTCGGCCACGAAATCGGCGGGCAGACCGTCGAAGTGTGCGACGGCCCGGTTTCCCTGGGCATCGGTCTGGTAGAAGGAGAACGGCGCGATACCGGTCACCAGCAAGCTGAATATCAACCGGGTGAACATATCTGGCACATTCAGCTGCCCGGCATAGTGGCTGTGCGCGAGGATCAGGTCGGACCGGAAGACCGCGACCGGCAGCCCGCACAGGTCGTGTGCCTCACGAAGCAGAACCTCGCCGCCCCACTTGCTGTTCCCGTATCCGTTGGCGTAGCTGTCGTCGACGGGGCGCACCGGGCTGACGGTGCGGATATCGCCGTCTTCGAGGAATCTGGCGGGGTCGACTGACATGGCCACCGAGACGGTCGAGAGATAAGTGACGGGCTTGATCCGCGCCGTGATCGCCAGGCGAATCAACTCGGCGGTTCCTACCACGTTGGGGCCGAACAACTGGTCGTAAGGCAGGACATGGTTGACCAGCGCGGCCGGGTGGACGATCAAATCCACGCTCTGCGCGAGGCGCTTCCAAGTCGACTGGTCCACGCCAAGATTCGGCTCACCGATATCGCCGACGACGACCTCTAGGTGATCGGCGGCCAAGGTGCGGAACCGCTCCAGCAATTGTGGATCCCCGCTGTCGAAGACAGCTTCCAGCCGCTTGGTGGCAGCTGCGGTGTCCGTGCCGCGGATGACGGTGATGAGTTTTCCGCCGGTCTCGGCAAGCCGCTCGAGCCATTCCAGGGTGAGGAAGCGGCCGAGGTAGCCGTTGGCGCCGGTAAGCAGAACCGTGTGCGGTGTGCCGGTCGCGCGCGGCAAGGCCGGGGCTTCGGCCAAGGTCTCGGCGTCGATGAACTTGTCGAGGGTGAGCTCGGACGCGTGGACCTCGGTGGCGCCGCGGCCGTGCACGGTCGAGAATGTGGGTCTCTTGGAGCCGGATTCACGTTCGGATTCAACATATTCCGCGAGTTGGCGTAGGTCGGACGCCGGACTGATGATCTGGCCCACCGGCACTTCCACGTCGAAGATGTCGTGCAGCAGGTTGGAGAAGGTCAGCGCCGACAGCGAGTCGCCGCCGAGGTCCAGGAATTGGGCGTCTGGTTCCGGCGGACCGCCGGCCAGGCCCAGCAACGCCTCGGCCGCGCGCGTCAGAGTGTCTATCACGGGCCGATCCGCTGCTCCCTCGCGCAGCGCGCGCAGCTCTGCCGTCCGGGTGGCGGACAGTTCGGCATAAAGGTCTTCCAGCCGTTCGCCGTAGTGTTCCTTGAGTTTTGGCCGCAGTAGCTTGCCGACGCCCGACAGCAGGCCGTTGTCTTCGCTGAACGGCTCGGACTCCACTAGAAAGTCCGCGGGTATTTCGTAGGATTGCAACTCGGCGAGTTTGGCGGTGCGGCGCAAAGATTCGCTCAACGCGGCCTTGAGAGCGTCGGGATCGCCGGCGAACCGTTCGTGGGCTTCGACGGTCGGGACCACGACGGCCAACAGATAGGGGCGCTCACTGTTGCCGTACACGAAGATCTGGCGAACCAGGGCCGCGCTGCTGAAGACAGCCTCCAGACGTGCCACCGCGACGAATTCGCCCTGCGCCAACTTCAACACGTTGTTTCGCCGGTCGACGTAAACCAGACGATCCGGCCCGAGCTCGGCCATGACGTCGCCGGTGCGGTAGTAGCCGTCCGGGTCAAACGCATTCGCAGTCACATCGGGGCGTTTGAAATAGCCGTGGAAGGCCGTCAGTGACTTCAGCAGCAACTCACCCCGCGGATAGGGCTTGTCGGTGTGGAAATAACCCAACTCGGGAACGTCAATGAGTTTGTAGTCGAGCACCGGCGGCCGGGTGATCACACCGTCCTTGAAGACCATACCCACCTCGGTGAGGCCGTAGCCGTCGAGCACGTGCACGTCCAAACAGGACTCGATGAAGGTCTTCATCTCGGCGGCCAATGGTGCCGTGGTGGAGAAACTGGTGATGATTCGCCCACCAAGCACCCGCTCGCGCAGCTCGGCTTTCGCCTGTACGTCCGCGGACTCGGGTTCGGCGCCCTGCCCGACGAGTCGCTCCACCGCGCTTTGGTAGCGCTGGTACAGCATTTCGACGACGCGGGGCACCATGCCCATCTCGGTGGGGCGCACCAGATTCCAGTCGTCGAACAATGTGGACAGGTCGCTCTCCGGCACGAAGTAACTGGTGCCGCCCGCCTGGAACGACGACGCCAGCGGTATCCGCCCGCCCACGTGATTGAGCGGCATGAAG
Source organism: Mycobacterium sp. (assembly GCA_035996225.1). Taxonomy (GTDB): domain Bacteria; phylum Actinomycetota; class Actinomycetes; order Mycobacteriales; family Mycobacteriaceae; genus Mycobacterium. The sequence goes on from DASYJS010000432.1 coordinate 20,458, forward strand.
TTCACGTTGAACACCGGTATGTCGGCGAAGCCGGGGTAGAGCTCGTTGGTCCACAGCTTCAAAACCATGCGCTCGGTGTACATCGCACCTTTGGGCAGTCCGGTGCTCCCCGACGTGTACATGATCATGGCCAGCCGCTCGTCGGATTCGCCGGTGTACATCGGCTCCGGTGGCAACGCGCGCCCACGCTCGACCAATTCGTCGAAGGTCTCGATGGTCACCGCCATGCCGGCGTCCGCCAGCGTCGCCCGCGCGCGCTCCAGGTTCTCCCGCTGGTCGTCAATCTCCGGCCGGTAATCGAAAACAACGAGGCGCCGCAACGACGTGCTGCCCAGGACCGCCTCGACGGCAAGATCGAGATACCCGGCCCCCGTCGCGAGCACCTGCGGCTCGGTTTCGGCGATGATCGGCTGCAACCGCGAGGCCGTTGCGTTGTGTTGCAGGGGCACCGCTACCAGGCCGAGGTAGCCGCATACCAGATCGAGCGTCAGATACTCCGCGCTCGCGAAACCGACAGTGGCGACAATGTCGCCCGGTATCACCGGATTGGCCTCGTTGCGCCGCCACGCCGTGGCTACGGCACCGACGTTGGCCCACAAATCGCGGTAGCTGATGGTGTCGAATCGGGGCAGTAACTGGGTGGTGGTGCGACCGGTGGCCGGATCGGTCGTCAGCTGGCGGGCCCGCCACCCCACCGCAGGGCGATCTGCATATCCTTCCGCGAAC
>DASYJS010000433.1:0-16595 GCA_035996225.1 Mycobacterium sp.
GCGAGGTCCTCTTCGGCCTGATCGATGCCGCCGAGCTCAGCCAGCAGCCGCTGCACGACGTGGCGCGCCGACACATGGCCCTCACCGATCGCGGTGTACATCGCCGACACGTCGGTGTAGTGCAGTTCGCGGGCCACCGCCGCCATGGATTCGCCATTGACCAAGCGCTGCAACGGAAGCCCGCCCCGGCGCACCTCGCGGGCCATCGCCTCCTTGCCGGTGTCGAGCGCCTCCTCACGGCGCTCCTTGGCGAACCACTGCCGAATCTTGGCCTTGGCCCGTGGCGACACGACGAACTGCTGCCAGTCCCGTGACGGTCCGGCATTGGGCGCCTTGGACGTGAAAACCTCGACGACTTCCCCGTTTTCGAGCTTGCGCTCCAACGCGACCAGTCGCCCGTTGACCCGGGCGCCGATGCATCGGTGGCCGACCTCGGTGTGCACCGCATAGGCGAAGTCCACCGGCGTCGACCCGGTCGCCAGGGTGATGACGTCGCCCTTGGGGGTGAACACGAAAATCTCTTGCACCGCGAGGTCGTAACGCAACGACTCCAGGAACTCACCCGGGTCGGCGGCCTCCCGCTGCCAGTCGAGCAGCTGACGCATCCAGGCCATATCGTCGATCTCGGCGGCGGCATGGAGATACGGAACACCGTTGCGGCCCTTGGCTTCCTTATACCGCCAGTGCGCAGCGATGCCGTATTCGGCGGTGCGGTGCATGTCGCGACTGCGGATCTGCACTTCCAGGGGCTTGCCCTCCGGCCCGACGACCGTGGTGTGCAGGGATTGGTAGACACCGTATCTGGGCTGGGCGATGTAATCCTTGAATCGACCCGCCATGGGCTGCCACAGCGAGTGCACCACGCCCACAGCGGCGTAGCAGTCCCGGATCTCGTCGCACAGGATGCGGACGCCGACCAGGTCGTGGATGTCGTCGAAGTCGCGCCCTTTGACGATCATCTTCTGGTAGATCGACCAGTAATGCTTGGGGCGGCCCTCCACGGTTGCTTTGATTTTCGACGCGTTGAGAGTGGCGGTGATCTCGGCGCGGACCTTGGCCAGGTAGGTGTCCCGCGACGGCGCGCGCCCGGCGACCAGGCGAACGATCTCCTCGTATTTCTTGGGGTGCAGGATCGCGAAGGACAAGTCTTCCAGCTCCCACTTGACGCTGGCCATACCCAGTCGATGTGCAAGGGGCGCAATGACTTCCAACGTCTCACGGGATTTGCGTGCCTGCTTCTCCGGCGGCAGGAAGCGCATGGTGCGCATGTTGTGCAGCCGGTCGGCGACCTTGATGACCAGCACCCGCGGGTCCCGTGCCATCGCGGTGATCATCTTGCGGATGGTCTCGCCTTCGGCGGCGTTGCCCAGCTCGACGCGGTCCAGTTTGGTCACCCCGTCGACGAGGTGGCCCACCTCGTCGCCGAATTCCTCGCTCAAAGCCTCCAGCGTGTAGCCGGTGTCCTCGACGGTGTCGTGCAGCAGCGCGGCCACCAAAGTCGTGGTGTCCATGCCCAATTCGGCAAGGATGTTGGCGACGGCCAGCGGGTGGGTGATGTAGGGGTCACCGGAATGCCGCAATTGGCTGGCGTGGCGTTGGTCGGCGACTTCGAACGCTCGGGTGAGCATCGAAAGGTTCGCCTTGGGATAGATCTCCCGATGCACCGCCACCAGCGGCTCGAGCACGGGATTGAGTGTGCTGCGCTGGGCGGTCATCCGCCGGGCCAGCCGGGCCCGGACTCGCCGGGATGCGCTGCTCGACGTCTTCAGGGTTTCGGCCGGCGGCTCCGGCGTATCGACGGGCGGTAGCGATTCGGGAGGCGGCACAACAGCTTGCGCCGTGCTTTGCTCATCCGCCACGTCAGTCACCTCCAACCTCGAGGATATCCCCTCATACGAGGCTCAAGCTGGCTACCGGCAAAGGGGCGAGCGCCGCACGACCACCCAACTCGGTGAGTTCCATGACGACCGCCACGCCGAGCACGTCGGCCTTGGCACGTTTCAGCAGTCGGGCTGCGGCGCCCAGAGTCCCGCCGGTGGCCAGCACGTCGTCGATGATCATGATCTTGCGGCCCCGCAGGTCGAGACCGTCGGCGGGGATTTCCAGAGCGGCCCTGCCGTACTCGAGGTCGTAGCTCTCGGTGTATACCGGAGGCGGCAATTTCCCGCCCTTGCGGATGGCCAGCACACCGGTGCCCAGCCGGGCCGCCGCGGCCGCCGCCACCAAGAACCCGCGGGAGTCGACGCCGGCCACCAGGTCGGCGCCGGATGCGAGGGCCGCGATGGCGTCAGTGACCGCGGCCATCGCCTTGGGGTCGGCGAACACCGGGGTGAGGTCCTTGAACTGCACTCCCGGCTTGGGAAAGTCGGCCACATGCCTGGTCAACGACTCGATGAGGTTGGCCAGCGCCGCGTCCTCCCGACTACGCGTCACTGCACCAACGCCCATCGGTCCATGTTCCAGCCCGCGCCCCAACGGGTTGGATTGCTGCTCACCGCGTACATCTTTTTCGACATCAGCAACGTGCGCTGCTGGCGGTATAGGGGCAGTGTCGGCATGTCGGCCCAGAGTACCGGTGCGCCCTCGGCGAGCAGCCGAACGCGCTCGGCCGGGTCGGCAGATACCGCGAGCGCACCGATTATGCCGTCGACCTGTGGGTTCGCATACCCCGACAGGTTGTTGCCGTTGCCGCTGTGCAGGTCGTAGGCGTCCATCGCCGATGATCCGGTGGATCCGCTGCCGGCGGCTCCGCCGGTGCTGGCGAGCAGGACATCGATCTTCCCGTCCTTGAGCGCCCGGGGCCCGGACGTGTCCAGCGTGACGTTGGAGACGCTGATACCGGCCGCGGCACATGACTTGGTGATGGTCCCGACGGTCACCGCCAGTCGCGCATTGGGTCCCTGGTAGCCGATCCGCATCGCCAGCGGCGCACCACCCCGTGCATCGCGGGCGGCAGCGGGATCCGCCTTGTTGAACGGGCCGGCCTCGGCGGCGCCGTCGGCCTGCGCGACGGCATCCGCGGCGACCGGAGACAGGCGTGAATTGGCGATCGGCACCCCGGCGTCGTGGGCAATCACGTCGCGGGGCGTACACAGCGCGAACGCGCGGCGGGCCTTGGCCTGCGCCAGCGGTCCCTGCGCGGCAAAGATCAGCTGCTCGATACCCGCCGACGGCGAATCGGTGCGCTCGTAGTTATCCGGGGTGGTCAGCGTTCCCGATGACCCGGCCGCGACGTCCACCACGTCGACGCTGCGGTTGTTGACCCGGTCCTGGATGTCGGGCGCCTGCGGCGACACGGTGATCCGTTTGGTGATCGCCTTGGGCCCCCACCACCGGTCGTTGGCCACGAGCACCACGGCGCCGTCGTCCAGGACGGATTCGACCTTGTACGGTCCCGACGACGGAAAGCGTTTGTGGATCTCGTCGGGTTTGAGACCGGGCTTGAGGTCCCACGTGGTGTTCCACAGTTGCGCGATCTGTGCGACCGACGGCGCGTTGTTGCTGAGCAGCGTCGCGGTCACGTCGATGTTCAGCTGGTCGGCGATGACATGCGACGGCATCATCGTGGTCGCGGCGAACAGCTGCGTGTAGTCGACGACGCCGCGGTCCGGGACGAACGACACCCGCGCCTTCTTCTGCCCCGGTATGCATTCGACGTTGGCGATGTCGACGTAGCCGGCCTGGGTGGCGGCGTCGAAACCGGGAAACCGGCCCGACTGAGCCGCCCAGGCGAGCACCAGGTCGTCGCAGGTCACCGGCTTGCCGTCGGAGTAGACGGCGTTGTCGGCGATCTGGTAGTCGAGCACCAACGGCGAGCCACCCACCACCGAGACGGTGCCGAAGTCGCGGTCGGCCACGACCTGTCCGTCGGGAGCGTGGTAGCCGAATCCGATCAGCGTCCGGGCAAACGCCTGCGCCCCAGCCGACGCGAAACCGACGGTGGTGTTGGCGTTGTAGGTGTTCAGCGGTCCGTCGATGACGTAGTCGATCTGCGAGGCGGCGCTACCGGAGCACCCGGTCAGCGTGATCACCACGGCAAGCGACACGGCCAGGCCGACGCTCGCCCATCCGCGCCAGCTGGCCATCGCGGCTACCGCCGGCCGACGTTCCGCTTGCCGGTCGGGCGCCGGGTACCGGTGGGCCGCACAGGCCGGGCACCCGGCGCCGGCTTGTTCGGTGCCGGCTTGCCGGCCTCGGTGGCGTGCTTGGTGCTGGTCTGGGTGTTCTCCTGCGGCGATTCCTCGTCGGAGGACTTCGTCTGCTCGTCGGAGTCGACGTCGTCGGCGGCCGCGCGCGACCGCGACTCCGGCTTGCGTCGTTTGGCGACCCGACGGGTGTGAGTGCGCACAATCTCCGTGCGCTCGCGCAGCGTGACCAGCAGTGGCGTGGCGAAGAAGATTGACGAGTAGGTGCCGACGATGATGCCGACCAGCTGCACCAGCGCCAGGTCTTTCAGGGTGCCGACGCCCAGCAGCCACACCGCCACCACCATCAGCGCCAGTACCGGCAGCACCGAGATCAGGCTGGTGTTGATGGAGCGCATGAACGTCTGGTTGATCGCCAGGTTGGCTCGCTCGGCGAAGGTCCGCCGGGCGGTGTGCTGGAAGTCCTTCGTGTTCTCTTCGACCTTGTCGAAGACGATGACGGTGTCGTAGAGGGAGAACCCGAGGATTGTCAGCAGACCGATCACGGTCGCCGGACTCACCTCGAACCCGACCAGGGAATACACGCCGGCGGTCACCGTCAGGTCAAAGACCATGGTCGTCAGCGCCGAGATGGCCATGTAGCGCTCGTAGCGGACCATGATGTAGACGCTGACCAGCACCAGGAAGGTGGCCAGCGCGATCAACGCTTTGTTGGTGATCTGATCGCCCCAGGTCTCCGATACCGCCGAGTCGCTGATGGCTGCCTTACTGGGCTTACCGTCGGTGCCCTTGGGCTGGAAGGCATCGAACAGGGCGTTGCGCAGCTGCGTTGTCTGATCGTTGGACAGCGCTTCCGAACTGATCTGCACCGTCGCCGAAGCGCCGCTGCCGACGGTGACCACCGATGCAGGATCGTGGCCCAGCGTCTTTTTGAAGACCTCGGACACCTGAGACGTCTGCACCGTGCCCGACCCGCCCGCGGCGGGCATCGACACCGTGGTGCCGCCCTTGAAGTCGATCCCGAACGTGAAGCCCCGCACCAGGATCGAAAGGATCGCCACCGCAACGATCGCTCCGCTGATGCCGTACCAGAGCCGGCGGCGTCCGACCACCTCGAACGCACCGGTGCCGGTGTAGAGCCGGGAGAGGAAGCTGTGGCGTGGCAGCGCGGCAGTGCTGTCGGAGGTCAGTTCCGCGGCATCTTCGCTGGCTTCGGTGATCTCTTTTGCGGCCATCACGCTATCCCCGTCCCGTCTTCACATCTGACGAAGCCCGGCGCTCGCGGGCGACCTGTTGCACTGCTCCCAGGCCGTTGTATTTCGGTTTCGCCAACGTCGGCGACTTGGAGGCCAGGTACACCAGCGGCCAGGTCACCAGGAACACCACCACGATGTCGAGGACCGTGGTGAGGCCCAACGTGAAGGCGAAACCCCTCACCTGGCCGATCGCCAGGGCGTACAACACGGCGGCGGCCAGGAAGGTGACAGCGTTGCCCGAGACGATCGTCCTGCGGGCCCGCACCCAGCCTCGTGGCACCGCCGAGCGGAACGAACGCCCTTCGCGGATCTCATCTTTGATGCGTTCGAAGAACACCACAAACGAGTCGGCGGTGGTCCCGATACCGATGATCAGACCTGCGATACCCGCCAGGTCCAAGGTGTAGTTGATTTGGCGGCCCAGCAGCACCAGGATCGCGAAAATCATTGCACCAGAGGCAGTTAACGACAATGCCGTGAGCACTCCCAATGCCCGGTAGTACAGCAGCGAGTAGACCAGCACCAGCAACAAACCGATCGCGCCCGCAATCAGGCCCGCGCGCAGCGAGGTCAATCCCAGTGTCGCCGAGACTGTTTGGGCCTCCGAGGATTCGAAGGACAGGGGCAGCGAGCCGTACTTCAGGACGTTGGCGAGCTGGCGCGCGGTGGAGGCGGTAAAGGGCGGGTCGCCGCCGCTGATCTGGGTACGGCCGCCGGGGATCGCTTCCTGGATCATCGGGGCGCTGACGACCTGTGAGTCCAGGGTGAACGCGGTCTGGGTACCGATGTGGGCGGCGGTGAAGTCGGCCCAGGTATTCGCCGCCGCGGTCCTGAACTGAACGTCGACGACGTAGCCGATGCCGCGCTGGTTCATGCTGGAGCTGGCGTCCTGGATCTGATCGCCACTGATGATCGACGGCGCGAGCAGATACGCGGTCTTGTGGTCGGTGGAGCAGGTCACCAGGGGCAGCGCCGGGTCGTCGTTGCCGGCCAGCACATCGTTGTCGTTGCAGCGTTTGGCCTCAATTTGCAGCGCGATCATCTGAACGTACTGGCTGGTGTTCTGCCGCAACTTCTTCTCCGCGGCGATGCGGTCGGCGAGATCCTTGCGCGGATCGGGCGGCGCGGGCGCCTCAGGCGGCGGCGCCTCCCCGGCCGGTCCTCCGGGCGCCGGCGCGGGCGCGGGTGCGGGGCTGGGGGTCGGCGGCGGGTCCTGCGGGTAGGGACGCGGTTGCGGCGCCGGCCGCCCTGGCGCGGGCTGGCCGGCAGGCGGAGGCGCGAGCTGGCCGGGCGCGGGCTGGAGGCCGGGCGGGGGGCCTCCCGGGGCACCGGCACCGCCGGGCGGTGCGGCAGGCTGCTGGGCCGAGGGTTGGGGTTCGGCACCTTGGGCCGGCATCGCGTTGAGCACCGGGCGGATGTAGAGCCGAGCGGTTTGTCCCAGGTTGCGGGCCTGGCTGCCGTCGTTTCCGGGCACGGTGATGACCAGGTTGTCGCCGTCGACCACGACCTCCGAACCGGACACGCCCAGGCCGTTGACGCGCGCGCCGATGATCTGCTGCGCTTGCGCCAGCGCCTCCCGGCTCGGGCGCGAGCCGTCCGGGGTACGTGCGGTCAACGTGACGCGGGTGCCGCCCTGAAGATCGATGCCAAGCTTCGTGTTGGGCCGCTTGTCCCCGGTGAGGAACACCAGCAAATAGACGCCGATCAGCAAGAACAAGAAAACCGACAGGTAGCGGGCGGGGTGCACCGGCGCCGAAGACGATGCCACTTTCCTTACATCTCCTTGAGAATCGGTTCTTATCCCGACAGAGCCTACGTGTCCGCGTCGCGCAAACCGCTCATCGCGTCAGGGTGGTCACTGATCTTTGGTCACCCGGTTCCCGTCGGCGGGGCCTTGGGAATCTTCGGATTCTTCCAGGTCTTCGTCTTCTGCGAGGTCTTCGTCCAGGTCTTCGTCGAAGTCGTCGGCATCCTCCGGCAGGATCTTGTCGCGGATGGCGAGCTTCATCCACGTGGTCACCACGCCGGCCGCGATCTCGAGGTCGACGGTGTCGTCGGTGAGCGCGACGACGGTGGCCTGCAGACCGGACGTCGTGTGTACGCGATCGCCCGGCTGCAACGATTCGTGCAGGTCGATGGTGGCTTGCGTCGCGCGCTTCTGGCGACGCGACGCCAGGTACATGAACCCGCCCATGATGAGCAGGAACGGCAGGAACAAAACCAAACTCTCCATCGAACGCGCCTGTCTTTCGTATCGGTATTGCTGGGTATTCCAACGGTCGGTGCCGGGCCGGCCGGGAGGTCACGCACCGCGTAACGGGTCCAGTGTGCCCGTTCAGTCTGGCAGGCCATAGCTCGCAACCGATCGGCACCTGCGCCGACCGCCGCGGTGGGCACTTGGGTCAAGTCCTCGGCGGGCGCCAAGACTCCTCGTGCAGATAGGCTTTCAGCGCGACGTGAGACGCGCGCCGCGGGGAGGAGGACGTTGTGGCCAGCCTCGAGCAGACCCGCCAGCTGGTTACAGAAATCCCTGGTCCGCTGTCGCTGGAACTGAACAAACGCCGGAGCTCGGCGGTGTCCCACGCCGTCGGCGTCACCCTGCCCGTGTTCGTCGCGCGTGCCGGCGGCGGCATCGTCGAAGACGTCGACGGTAACCGCCTCATCGACCTGGGCTCCGGCATCGCCGTCACCACGATCGGCAACTCCTCGCCACGGGTCATCGACGCGGTGCGGGAGCAGGTGGCCGAGTTCACCCACACCTGCTTCATGGTGACGCCGTACGAGTCCTACATCGCGGTCGCCGAACAGCTGAACCGGATTACTCCGGGCTCGGGCGAGAAGCGCTCGGTGCTGTTCAACTCCGGCGCCGAGGCCGTCGAGAACGCCATCAAGATCGCGCGCTCCTACACCCGCAAGCCCGCCGTGGCGGCGTTCGATCACGCCTACCACGGCCGCACCAACATGACGATGGCGCTCACCGCGAAGTCGATGCCCTACAAGAGCGGCTTCGGCCCGTTCGCTCCCGAGATCTATCGAGCGCCGATGTCCTACCCCTACCGGGACAGGCTGCTGGACAAGGAGCTGGCCACCGATGGCGAACTGGCCGCCGCGCGAGCCATCAGCGTCTTCGACAAGCAGATCGGCGCCGACAACCTGGCCGCCGTCATCATCGAACCCATCCAGGGCGAGGGCGGGTTCATCGTGCCCGCCGAGGGCTTCCTGCCCGCCCTGCTGGACTGGTGTCGCAAGAACAACGTGGTCTTCATCGCCGACGAGGTGCAAAGCGGCTTTGCGCGCACCGGGGCGATGTTCGCCTGCGAGCACGACGGGATCGAGCCGGACCTGATCTGCACCGCCAAAGGCATCGCCGGTGGCTTGCCACTGTCGGCGGTGACCGGCCGGGCCGAGATCATGGACGCCCCGCACGTCAGCGGCCTGGGCGGCACCTTCGGTGGCAACCCGGTCGCCTGCGCGGCGGCGCTGGCCAGCATCGCGACCATCGAGGATGACGGCCTGATCGAGCGCGCCCAGCAGATCGAGCGGCTGATCACCGATGCATTGCTGCGGATGCAGGCCGGCGACGACCGGATCGGCGACGTGCGCGGTCGCGGCGCCATGATCGCCATCGAGCTGGTGAAGTCCGGCACCAGCGATCCCGACGCCGAGCTGACGAACAAGCTGGCCACCGCGGCGGGGGCCGCCGGCGTCATCGTGCTGACCTGCGGCATGTTCGGCAACATCATCCGGCTGCTGCCTCCGCTGACCATCAGCGACGAGCTGCTCACCGAGGGGCTCGACGTCCTACGCCTCCTGCTGGCCGACCTGTAAATCCACCCTTTTCACGACCTTCAAGTGTGCGATCTCACATTCGTATGGTCGGCGACTTCGTTGTGGAATACCTTTAGTTTAGCTAACGTTCTAAGTATCAGCGCAGCGTGGCGCGAACAACCTAAATTTCTGAGTAATGCGAGGAATTGTTATGTCAACTACCACTCGTGAAGAGCGGCTCGAACGCCGCATTGAGGACCTGACAGCTAACGACCCACAGTTCGCCGCAGCCAAGCCGGACCCGGCCGTCGCCGAGGCCCTTGAGCAGTCTGGATTGCGACTTCCGCAGATCATCCAGACCGTGCTCGATGGTTACGCCGACCGCCCGGCCCTCGGGCAGCGCGTTGTGGAGTTCGTCCAAGACCCCAAGACCGGACGCACGGTGCTGGGGCTGCTCCCCCGCTTCGAGACCATCACCTACCGTGAACTGGGCGAACGTGCCGGTGCCGTGGCCCGTGCCCTGACCAACGACTCGGTGCAGGCGGGCGACCGGGTGGCCGCTCTGGGCTTCAACAGCGTCGACTTCACCACAATCGATGTGGCGCTGGCCCAAATCGGCGCGGTGTCGGTTCCGCTGCAGACCAGCGCGGCGATCGCACAGCTCAAGCCGATCGTGATCGAGACCGAGCCCACCGTCGTCGCGGCGAGCGTGAACCAGCTGTCCGACGCCGTCGAGCTGATCCTGGACAGCGACCACCGGCCCGCCAAGCTCGTGGTGTTCGACTACCACCCCGAGGTCGACGACGAGCGCGAGGCCGTGCAGGCCGCCGGCGCCGCGTTGGCCGACGCCGCGGTGACGGTCGAGACTCTGGCCGAGGTCATTGAGCGCGGGAAGGCACTTTCAACTGCGCCGGTCGGCGCGATCGACGACGACGCGCTGGCACTGTTGATCTACACCTCCGGCAGCACGGGCGCACCCAAGGGTGCGATGTATCCCCAGGGCAATGTCGGCAAGATGTGGCGCCGGTCGAGCCGCAACTGGTTCGGAGCGACCGCCGCGTCGATCACCCTCAACTTCATGCCGATGAGCCACGTCATGGGACGCGGCGTCCTCTACGGCACGCTGGGCAACGGTGGCACGGCCTACTTCGCCGCCCGCAGCGACCTCTCGACTCTGCTGGAAGACCTCGAGCTGGTGCGGCCCACCGAGATGAACTTCGTGCCGCGCATCTGGGAGACCCTCTACGGCGAATACCTGCGTCAGGTCGACCGTCGGCTGTCCGATCCCACCGACCCGGCGGCCCGCGAGGCCGTCGAATCCGAGGTCTTGGACGAGCAGCGGCAATACCAGCTCGGCGGGCGGTTCATCTTCGCGATGACCGGCTCGGCGCCCACCTCCCCCGAGCTCAAGACCTGGGTCGAGACCCTGCTCGATATGCATCTGCTGGACGGGTACGGCTCCACTGAGGCCGGCATGGTCTTGTTCGACGGCGAGGTGCAGCGTCCTCCGGTGCTTGATTACAAGCTGGCCGACGTCCCGGATCTGGGCTACTTCGCCACCGACCGGCCGTATCCGCGGGGTGAGTTGCTGCTCAAGACGGAGAACATGTTCCCCGGCTACTACAAGCGCCCCGAGACCACCGCCGACGTGTTCGACGCTCAGGGGTACTACCGCACCGGAGACGTCGTGGCCGAGATCGCTTCCAACCGGGTGGTGTACGTCGATCGCCGCAACAACGTGCTCAAGCTCGCGCAGGGTGAGTTCGTCACCGTCGCGAAGCTCGAGGCGGTGTTCGGCAACAGCCCGCTGGTCCGGCAGATCTACGTCTACGGCAACAGCGCGCACCCCTACCTGCTCGCGGTCATCGTGCCCAGCGAAGAGGCGCTGGCGCGGTTCGGAGCCGACGAGCTCAAGCCGCGAATCGCGGATTCGCTGCAGACGGTCGCGAAAGAGGCGGGCCTGCAGTCCTATGAGGTGCCACGCGACTTCCTGATAGAGACAACGCCGTTCACGCTGGAGAATGGTCTGTTGACCGGCATCCGCAAGCTGGCGTGGCCGAAGCTCAAGGCACACTACGGCGAGCAGCTCGAACAGCTCTACTCCGACCTGGCCGCGGGCCAGGCCAACGAGCTGAGCGAACTGCGCCGCAGCGGGACCCAGGCTCCGGTGCTGCAGACGGTGAGCCGCGCCGCGGCCGCGCTACTGGGCGCGGCCACCACGGAGCTGACACCCGATGCCCACTTCACCGATCTGGGCGGAGACTCGTTGTCGGCGTTGACCTTCGGGAATCTGCTGCACGAGATCTTCGACGTCGACGTGCCGGTGGGCGTGATCGTCAGCCCGGCCAACGACCTGGCTGCCATCGCCACCTACATCGAGGGTGAGCGCCAGGGCACCAAGCGGCCCACCTTCGCTGCCGTGCACGGTCGTGACGCCGTGGAGGTGCACGCCAGTGACCTGACGCTGGACAAGTTCCTCGACGCCGAAACGTTGGCTGCCGCACCGAACCTGCCGGCGGCCGGCACCGAGGTGCGCACTGTCCTGCTGACCGGTGCGACCGGCTTCCTGGGTCGCTACCTGGCCCTGGAGTGGCTGCAGCGCATGGACCTGGTCGACGGCAAGGTGATCGCCCTGGTTCGCGCCAAGGACGACGCCACCGCGCGGGCCCGCCTGGACAAGACCTTCGACCCCCCCGGTTTTGAAGGCGACCCCAAGCTGTTGGCGCACTACCAGCAGTTGGCCGCCGATCACCTCGAGGTCATCGCGGGCGACAAGGGCGAGGCCAACCTGGGTCTCGATCAACAGGCGTGGCAGCGGCTCGCCGACACGGTCGACCTGATTGTGGACCCGGCCGCCCTGGTCAACCACGTGCTGCCCTACAGCGAGCTGTTCGGCCCCAACGCACTGGGCACCGCCGAGCTGATCCGTATCGCGCTGACCGGCAAGAAAAAGCCATATACCTACGTGTCCACGATCGGGGTGGGCGACCAGATCAAGCCCGGGGCGTTCACCGAGGACGCCGACATCCGCCAGATCAGCGCCACCCGCCAGATCAACGACAGCTACGCCAACGGCTACGGCAACAGCAAGTGGGCCGGTGAGGTGCTGCTACGCGAGGCCAACGACCTGTGTGGGCTCCCGGTGGCGGTGTTCCGCTGCGACATGATCCTGGCCGACACCACCTATGCCGGTCAGCTCAACGTGCCCGACATGTTCACCCGGATGATGCTGAGCCTGGTGGCCACGGGCATTGCGCCCGCCTCGTTCTACGAGCCCGACGCCGACGGCAACCGGCAACGCGCCCACTACGACGGGCTGCCGGTGGAGTTCATCGCCGAAGCGGTCTCGACCTTGGGCGCCCAAAGTGCCGACGGGTTCCGCACCTTCCACGTGATGAACCCCTACGACGACGGCATCGGCATGGACGAGTTCGTCGACTGGCTCATCGACCCGGCCGTTGCTGGCTGCGCTATCCAGCGCGTCGATGACTACGGCGAGTGGCTGCAGCGGTTCGAGACCAGCCTGCGTGGGCTGCCCGAAAAGCAGCGCAATGCCTCGCTTTTGCCGCTGCTGCACAACTACCAGAAGCCGGAGCACCCGATCCGCGGGTCGATGGCACCGACAGATCGGTTCCGTGCGGCCGTCCAGGACGCCAAAGTCGGCCCGGACAAAGACATTCCACACATCAGCGCGCCGATCATCAACAAGTACATCAGCGACCTGCAACTACTCGGCCTGCTCTAAGGTCGCCAGACACCGCAAAGCCGGTCGTCGGCCTGCATACGGGCTGGCGACCGGCCTGCGCGTGACGCCTTAGCTCTGCGCGTGCGGCCAGCGCTGATACGCGGCGCCCTGTCCTGGCGCAGCGTCTGCCCGCTTCCGGCGCCAACCGCTGGCTTTCGGGTCGGATGGCACCCTCGGGGTGGTCAGGGCATCCGGGGACACCTCGCGCTGCGGCTCTTGCAGCCCCGACATGTATTCGGGCTCGCTGGCCGCCGGTGCTGCCGACCGCACCCGCGCAAGGGCTTCGATATCGGTGGCCAGTCGCACCGCCAGGCGCGCCAGCGCGACGCCGCCCACGAACACGATCAGGGCGCCCAGACCGGAGAAGTACGAGATCTCGAGTGCGGCCCGCTTGCGTTCGGTCGCGGCAATCGGATCGCCGACGGACCCGATCCCCAACATCGGAGCGACGTCACCACCGATCACGAACCACGCGCCGGCCAGGACCGCCAGCCAGCCGCCCACGATCGCGGTGATCCGATTTCCGGAAAAAATCAGCAGTAGGCCGCCCAGCGCGGTGCTGCCGCCGGGCAGCACCTCGAGCCAGCCGCGAGCCGTGCTCCATGCCCAGTCCTTGTCGGGCGTGTAGGCGAAATTGAAATGCGGACCGACGAACGGTATCAACGCACCCCAAGCACCCAGGATGACCAGGATCAACCCGCAAACCGCACCGCGGGAGCGTGGCATCCACAACCTGCCTGGGTGGCCGTCTTGCGCGTGGTTCATTACTTCTCCTCATAGACGCCGGGCTACTTCAGCACCGCGTGGATACCCTGCGGTGTGCGCTTGTAACCTCTGGCGGTTTCCGAGGCCGTGACCAGTGTGGCTAGTGTTTCTAGTATTTCTAGTGTTACGTGGCGACGCCGAGAACCAGCAGCACGATGGCGATCAACGGCAACGCCCCCTGCGTCACCGCGGCCCGGGCCTTGTCCCGCGCCGCCAGCAGTAACACGATCGCAGCGGCGGCCATGGATCCGACGCCGGCGAAAACGAGCGCGGCCCCCGCCTCCCGGTGCCCTGTGACGAACGCGACGATTCCGATACCGGCGACGATCGCCAAGAAAAGATTGTAAAAGCCCTGGTTGAATGCGAGCAGCTTGGTGGTCTCGGCTTCCTCGGCGGTCGTGCCGAAGGTGGCGCGGGTCCGGGGTGAGGTCCAGGTCAACGACTCCATCGTGAAGATGTAGACGTGCAATAGCGCCGCCAGTGCGGCGAATACCAATCCAGCGGTGATCATGGCGCTCCTATATCTGCTGGTGACGACCCGCTTCGCCCGGCTCTGCCGCGCTCGCGATCGCCATTACTCGAACAATCCCGGTTGAGCCAGACCGGTGACTCCGGCCGGCGGTGTCAGACCCAGATGGGTCCAGGCCTGCGCGGTGGCCACCCGGCCTCGCGGCGTGCGCGCGACCATGCCCGCACGAACCAGAAACGGCTCGCACACCTCCTCGACGGTGGCCGCCTCCTCTCCGACTGCCACCGCGAGCGTCGAAACCCCGACCGGGCCGCCACCGAAGCTGCGGGTCAGCGCCGACAGCACCGCCCGGTCCAGCCGGTCGAGCCCGAGTTCGTCGACGTCGTAGACCTCCAGAGCGGACTTGGCGACGTCGCGGGTGATCACCCCGTCGGCGCGCACCTCGGCGAAGTCCCGGACGCGGCGCAGTAGGCGGTTGGCGATCCGTGGGGTCCCGCGCGAGCGCCGGGCGATCTCCGCTCCGGCTTCGGCGCCCAGCTCGATGCCCAGGATCCCGGCGGAGCGAACCAGCACCCGCTCCAAATCGCCCGGCTCGTAGAAGTCCATGTGGGCGGTGAACCCGAATCGGTCACGCAACGGTCCGGTCAGCGCGCCGGACCGGGTGGTCGCGCCGACCAGGGTGAACGGTGCTACCTCCAACGGAATCGATGTTGCCCCTGGGCCTTTGCCCACGATGACGTCGACCCGGAAGTCCTCCATCGCGAGGTAGAGCATCTCCTCGGCCGGCCGGGCGATGCGGTGGATCTCGTCGATGAACAGCACATCGTGCTCGACCAGGTTGGACAGCATCGCGGCCAGGTCGCCCGCACGCTCCAACGCCGGCCCCGAGGTCACCCGCAGCGGGGATCCGAGTTCGGCGGCGATGATCATGGCCAGCGACGTCTTACCCAGCCCAGGGGGGCCGGACAGCAGGATGTGATCCGGTGTGCCGCCGCGGTTTTTGGCCCCCTCGATCACCAGCTGCAGCTGTTCGCGGACCCGGGCCTGGCCGATGAACTCCCCCAACGAACGGGGCCGCAGGCTGACATCGACGTCGCCCTCCCCCACGGTGAGCGTCGGCGAGAGGTCGCGATCCGAATAGTCTTCGGAGTAATCGTCGCTCATTTAGCCTTGCCCAGCAACGACAGCGCGGCCCGCAACGCACCGGAAGTTGTTGCCTGCTCGCCTTTTTCGCGGCCGCCGGCCAACACACTGTCGGTAGCCTCCTCGGCCTGCTTGGCCGCAAAGCCCAGGCCGACCAAGGCCTCCACCACCGGACCCCGCACCGCGTGGCCGTTAAGAGCAGCGCCCGCCGGTGCTGCCGCGGGCGCGCCGGCCGGATAGATCTTGTCGCGCAACTCCAGGACCATGCGCTCGGCGCCGCGTTTGCCGATGCCGGGCACCCGCGTCAGCGCGCCGACGTCACCGTCGGCCAGCGCCTGGCGCAGCGCCGCGGCGTCGTGCACCGCCAGCGTCGCCATCGCCAGCCGCGGCCCGACTCCCGACACCGACAGCAGCGTCAGGAACAGGTCGCGATTCTCGCCGTCGGGAAAGCCGTACAGCGTCTGCGAGTCCTCACGCACGATCATCGCGGTGATGAGCTGGGCCTCGCTCCCCTGCCGCAGCGTCGCCAGCGTCGACGGTGTCGCATTGACCCGGTAACCGACGCCGGCGGCTTCGATCACCACATGATCGAGTGCCACGCCGAGCACCTCACCGCGCACCGAAGCGATCATCGACCCGCTCCAGCTTTGGCGATCTTGGCCTTGGCGGCCAACTTGGCCCGGTAGGCGTGGCGCTGCTGGGCGGCCAATGCTTCGGCCGCCGCCATCCGGGCCAGCATCGGCGCTCGCCAGCAATGGCAGATGGCCAGCGCCAGCGCATCGGCCGCGTCGGCCGGGGTCGGTTTGGCTTGCAGCTCAAGGATTCTGGTGACCATCGCGGTGACCTGCGCCTTGTCGGCTCCGCCATTGCCGGTGACCGCGGCCTTGACCTCGCTGGGGGTATGGAAATGCACGTCGATATCGCGTTTGGCCGCCGCCAGCGCGACCACGCCACCGGCCTGCGCGGTGCCCATCACGGTCGACACATTGTGCTGAGAGAACACCCGCTCAATGGCGATGACGTCGGGATGATGTGTGTCCAGCCAGTGCTCGACGGCGTCGCTGATGGTCAGTAGTCGCTTGTGCAGCGGCTGGTCGGCGGGGGTGCGGACCACGTCGACGTCCAGCGCGATCACCTGGCGGCCCCGACCGCTCTCGATGATGGACAAACCGCAACGCGTCAGACCAGGGTCGACGCCCATTACGCGCACTTGCGTCTCCTCAAATACCCGTCCGTTCCCGAACAGCTGTTCGATACTTTAACCGGCGCCGGGGACGGGATGGGGTAGGACACGCCACCGCCGC
>DASYJS010000434.1:0-5937 GCA_035996225.1 Mycobacterium sp.
AGCCCGAAAAAGGGTGCAAGGGATCGCTCTCCTGCGCCGTCCGCCTTGACTCCCGGTGCGATATCGCACCGCCGATGGCAGCCGTGACTCCGGTAGGCAGTTTCAGCCAACGCACTTACTAGTAGTACTTTGTTACTTACGGCGTGTCGTTCGATGGGTTTCGTCGATGGTTGCGGTGTGATTGTTGGGTGACTCCTGAGCAGATGGCGCGGGTTCGGCCGCGGTTGGAGGCGTTCGCCGGGCAGATGTTGGGGCCGGCGTTGCGGCGTGCCGAGCAGCGGGTCAACGGCGAGTTGTATCTGCGGGGGCTGCTCACCGACGGGGCGCGCAAGTCGATGCAGCCGATGGCTGAGCGGCTCGGGGTGGATCATCAGCGGTTGCAGCAGTTCGTGTCGTCGTCGACGTGGGACTACACGGTGGTGCGGGCCAACCTGGCCCGGTGGGCTATGGCCACGGTCGGCCCGGACGCGTACCTGGTCGACGACGTCGGTTTCCCCAAGGACGGTGACGCCTCGCCGGGGGTGGCGCGGCAGTACTGCGGGGCGTTGGGCAAGACCGGCAACTGCCAGGTCGGGGTCAGCGTGCACCTGGTCACCGACGCCGCATCGGCGGCGGTGGACTGGCGGCTGTTTCTGCCCGAGTCCTGGGACGACACCACCACCGACGATCCGGTGGAGGCCGCCCAGATCCGGGCCCGCCGGGCCCGGTCGAAGGTCCCCGACGACGTGCGTCACGTCGAGAAATGGCGGCTGGCGTTGGACATGCTCGACGAGGCGACCGGCTCGTGGGGGCTGCCGGCGGACCGGCCAGTGGTCGCCGATGCCGGCTATGGCGACGCGACCGGGTTCCGGCTGGGCCTGACCGACCGCGGCCTGACCTACGTGGTGGCGGTCAAGCCGACCACCAGCGCCCACCCCGTCGACGCCGTACCGGTCGCACCGCCGTACGCCGGCCGGGGACGCCCGCCGGTACCGCGTTACCGCGACGATCCGGCCAACCTACGCGCCCTCGCCGTGGCCGCGGGTCGCGGCGCGCTGCGCCAGGTCACCTGGCGTCACGGCACCCGACGCAGCAAGGGCAACCCCACCGCGACGATGCGGTCGCGGTTCCTGGCCATCCGGGTGCGTCCCGCCAACCGCGACATTCCCCGCGGCGACGACGGGGTGCTGCCCGCCGTCTGGCTGTTGGCCGAATGGCCACCCGGCGAGGACGAGCCCACCGACTACTGGCTGTCCACCCTGCCCGAGACGACGCCACTCAAGACCCTGGTGCGGCTGGCGAAGATCCGTTGGCGGATCGAACACGACTACCGCGAACTCAAGACCGGTCTCGGTCTGGACCACTTCGAAGGACGCAGCTATCTCGGCTGGCACCGCCACGTCACCCTCACCGCCCTGGCCCAGGCGTTTTGCACCCTGTTACGCCTGGACCCAAAAGCGGATGCGCCGGCCTGAGTCTCTACGCCGTCCTGCGAACCCTGCAGACCCTCCTGGCCACCTGGACCGGCGCATGCCACACCTGCCACCAACCGCTACAACCCTTGCCCCACAACCGAAGACGCCCGAACTAACAAAGTACTACTATAGTCTTGGTGCGATAACGAGGGCCTGACTTCGGCCCCGGTGTCCGATTGAGTAGCTGCGGTGGCTATACGCGCAGCCTGCCCGCGAATCGGCGCTGTAGGTTCGGGTAGCGGGGTTCAATGCGCGAGTCGTAGTTGTTGCGCTGAGGTGCGGGCTGGCCGCCGTTGTCGAGGAACTCACGCAGCTGGTTGCGGTAGCGCGACTCGATGTCGTCACCGTGGTTGCGGATGAGGCCGAGCAGCACGTCGGTCCTGGCCGTACTGCGCAGCACACGAAGGAACGCGAGCGTGTCAGCCGTGAACGACAGGCTGAGGGCACAAAAGTTCCGAGTGGAGGGGTCGAGCGTTGTGTCAAAAGCCGGTAACGGCCGTTGGCCTAATGCTCCGGGCAGTAGCCGTTCCCCCGACGACAGTTCTTGGCCGATCCCTTAGCGGCCGGTCGGCCGGTACGGCTCGGTCGCATAGCGCGCCATCACTTCGAGAATGGCGTTCTCGTCGACCGTCTCACATTGCGCCTGCAGGTCGGCAATTTCGCGGAAGTAGCCGATGTAGAGGTCTGGGGCCACCGTGCAGATAAAGGTGGCCCACTCGTCCGGATCCGGGTTGGAGAAGGTGTGCGGTGCGCCGACAGGCGCGGTCACCAGTCCTCCGGCGGCGACGTCGACGTCTTTGTCGGCGGATGTGAAGCGCACCGTCCCGGACACGACGTAGAACGTCTCCGAGTGCTCGCGGTGAATGTGCTGGGGCGGCTTACCGCTGCCTGGGGGGAGACGCGCCTCGATGAACCCGATCCGGTGCGCGGTGTTCGAGCCGTCCTCCAGAATCCGCATCGGTACCGGGACGGCGAGCACCTCGCCGCCGCCCGCGGGGACGAAGACGACGTCCATCACGATCACCTCTCCACTGCGACAGGTGCGCTGCACAGTTGCTCCCGCACCAGGGCTGGCATCAGTCCACCACTGGGCCGCGGCACCGTCCAATACCGTTCTGGTTCCCCCGATGCGGAGGGAGTATCGGAAGCGGGCTTCGTCGCGAAACACGGCGACGAGCATCCATACCCGCTCGGTATCGGGCGTGCCGGATGGGTGTTGGACACCCGGCGGTGACCGCAGGTGCCATTAAGGACGGAGGAACGGTCGCCGCGTGAACGCGGCGCCCAGAACGCGAAGGAGATGCTCTGATGCCTGAATACCACGGGCCGGACCCGGTGGTGGAGATCACGGGCGTAACGGAGATCGCCCGTGACCTGGTGGTGGTGCCGAACCGGCACATCGACGTAGTGCCGAACATCGGCGTGATCGGGGGTACCCACTCAGTGTTGATTGTCGAGACAGGAATGGGTCCGCGTAACGCGGACAAGGTACTCAAGTTCGCCGCCGACTATGCCAAGGGTCGCCGCCTTTACCTGACGACGACCCACTTTCACCCGGAGCACGCGTTCGGGGCGCAGGCGTTCGCGGGGGAAGCGACGTACCTTGCCAACCGGGCGCAGGCGGACGATCTGGCCACCAGAGGCGCCGGTTACCTGGACATGTTCCGGGGAATGGGCGGACCGGTAGCGCGCCAGCTGGAAGGCGTCAAGCTCACCACTCCCGACGTCGTCTACGACGGCTCTTGCGATCTCGACCTCGGCGGCCGGGTCGTCCACCTACGGCCCACTGGCCAGGCCCATACCAAGGGCGACCAGGTGGTGACGGTCCCCGACGCCGGGGTGATGTTCACCGGCGACCTGGTGGAGACCGGCCAGTTCTCGATCTTCCCCTGGTTCCCGCCCTACGACACCGATGTGTCGGGGGTGCGATGGATCGCCGTGATGCAGCGGCTCATCGACGAGAACCCCCGGGTCGTCGTGCCCGGCCACGGTGATATCGGCGGCCACCAGCTGCTGGTGGATGTTCGCGACTACCTGGAGGAGCTGCGCGACGAAACCTGGCGGCGGCAGGACTCGGGGATGGACGAGCCGAAGATCGCCGAGGAAGTGCGGACGCTGATGATCGAGCGGCACCCCGACTGGGCTGGACAGGAATGGATCGAGTCCGGCGTCGACTGCCTCTACTCGGAGCACGCGGCCTGATGGGCGCCAACCTCGACGCCGCGTCGGACGTCCGGCGCGCACGCGGCGTCGCCGCCTATGCCCGCATCTTCGAGGTGCCGGACGACCAGGTACCCGCCGCGATGGCGTCACGGGTCGGTCCGGTCTTCGCGGAGGAGGCGTTCCAGTTTGCGGGCGGGGCCGCCTGGGCGGACCCGGCGCTGACCGGCCGGGACCGCAGCCTCGCCATCATCACCGCGCTTGTCGCCCAGGGGGTTTCAGGCGACCGCCTCGACACACACCTTGATCTTGCCCGCAAGAACGGTCTCGACGACGATGCTCTTACCGCGCTGATGGTGCTTCTCGCCGGCTACCTCGGCTACGCCCACGCCTCCCTCGCGATGGAAACCATTCACGCCCGCCAGGCTGCGCTCCTCCCGGCCCACGGTCTGCCGGGAGGAGCGGCGGAGACGACGGGATAAGCAGCGCTGAGACCGTGTTCGCCGCGCCGCGAGGCAACGCGCGGCCACTTCCCTGGGCGAGAAGCCACCGCCCGTTCTGCGGAAAAAGATCTCTATCCAGAACGGCCGGTGGTTTCTTCCGTCCCGCGCGCCGTGATTGCGCCCCGGTGAAAACCAAGTGAGGTGTGGTCCGACGCCTCGGTTCCATCGCGTGTCCTGGGATCGTCAACTAGGACACGCACGACCCAGCCAGCCCGTCAGCCGATGCCCATCCGGCGGGCGCTATTTCGAGCGGTAGATGCCTGCGGCGATGTGGGTGAAGGAACGGATCAGTGGGTTAGCGCTGGTGCTGTTCCAGGCGATGATCAGCCGGCTCGGTGGCATATCGGCGAGTGGAACGGCAGTGAGACCGTCCGGTAGTTGGTGTATAAGCGGGGCCAGCCCGACGGTGCCGTTCCACAGAACGGCCTGCAGGCCCTCGTGCACGGTGCGTACCACAGGGCCATCCCGGAGCTCGCCGCCAGGCACGGTGCCGTTCCAGTAGGCGCGCCAGATGGGATCGGTTCCGTCGGGCTGCTGGACCCACCGGCGGTCAGCAAGGTCGCGCAGCCGCAGGGATCCGCGATCAGCCAGCGGGTCGTCGGCGCGGAGCACGACCCCGACGGGGTCGGTGCGCAGCACATGCGTGCTGATTCCGGTGTCGTCCAACGGTGCCCGGGTGATGGCGACATCGGCCAGGCCGGCCCGCAGGCCAGCGGTGGGGTCGGTGAAGTCAGCCTCGCGGAAGCTGACCTGGACGGCCGGATGGCGGTGGCGGAAGGCGGCAGCTAGGCGGGCGCCGGCCTGCTCAGCGTTTCTGGCCAAGATCCCGATGGTGATGGTGGCGGTGCCAGCCGTGGCCGCGACTCGCGCCCGGACGTGCTCGGCCTGCTCCAGCAGCAGCCGGGCCTCCTCGTAGAACGCGGTCCCAGCGCTGGTGAGCGTGATCGGGGTGGACGAACGGTCCAGCAGCACAGCACCAAGATCGATCTCCAGCTGCTTGATCGCCCGGCTCAGCGGCGGCTGGGTCATGTGCAGCCGCGCGGCGGCGCGGCCGAAGTTCCGTTCCTCGGCAACGGCCACGAAGTAGCTCATGGCGCGCAGGTCCATCTACGGCAACGATACCGGTAGGGCATCGACGGCGGAACGAGTTGGACGCCGCTCTGTGCGTGCGGGCCGGCCTCACCATCGTGGCGTGACGTACAAGGCGACGGCGGCGCTGCCGTACCTCGACCCGACCGCGCCGTGTCTGGTCTGCGCGGCCGGCTGCGCCTCCTCACGACGAACAACGGCGTCACCCCGACTCGGCGACCCTCCGCGTCGTCGCGCCTACCGAGATCATGGGTGCGCACGGCCGGGTCTGGTACGAATGGAACGCCACCGTCGACACCAGGGGGCCCGAACGACCCCGGCCAGTAACCGCCCACACCGCTACCCCCGGCTTGCCCACCGGCTGTGAGCGGCGAGCTGCCGAGGAGTGTTGACGCCGGCCACGCGGTCCTGAGCGTCCCGGAGTGCGATCACTTCGAATCGGTCCGCGTTGGGTAGCCAGAACAGGCAGCATGTCATTGCTGTTGCAATGGGCCATCCCGGCGAGGTGCGAGTCGAGCAGCCTCCCGACCTCCTCAGCGACCGCCGCGAACAGCTTCTCCGGCGGCGCTCCACGCGCCACCAGCGTCGCGACCCGCCGCAACGCCGCCTGCTCCTCGGCCAGCCGGGCGAGCTCGGCCCGGCTCTCTGCATTCGCGATCGCCGTCGCCAACAGCTCCGTGAAGTCGGCGAGGCGCGCCTCGGCGTCCGCCGGCAGCGCCTGGCCCGGCGTC
>DASYJS010000435.1:0-3762 GCA_035996225.1 Mycobacterium sp.
TGGGACAGTTAAGTGGAGTCCCACTCCCACCGCTAGCCGCGAAATTATTTCAAGGCGCAGCGGTCCGGTCACAGGCACCGTGAGGTGCTTGTTCCGCGCATCGCGCGGGCGGCTTGAATGCGTTTCGAGCCGTGATCGGTCGGCACTGGGCCCTGCTGATGCAGGGCTTTTTTGCTGATGGTGTGGTGTTTCCACCGCTGAATCCCACGGGCCCAGTCACCGGTCGTGACGAGACGACAGAAGCCCAACAAGGAGGCCCCATCAGCACTGAGACCCGCGTCAACGAGCGCATCCGCGTACCTGAAGTCCGATTGATTGGCCCAGGGGGGGAGCAGGTAGGCATCGTGCGCATCGAAGACGCGTTGCGCGTCGCCGCGGACGCAGATCTTGACCTCGTCGAAGTTGCCCCCAACGCCAGGCCACCGGTCTGCAAGATCATGGATTACGGCAAGTTCAAGTACGAGGCGGCGCAAAAGGCGCGCGAATCCCGTCGGAACCAGCAGCAGACAGTGGTCAAAGAGCAAAAGCTGCGACCAAAGATCGACGATCACGATTACGAGACGAAGAAGGGCCACGTAATCCGCTTCCTGGAGGCGGGATCGAAGGTAAAGGTCACCATCATGTTTCGCGGACGTGAGCAGTCGCGGCCCGAGCTGGGTTACCGGTTGCTCCAGCGGCTGGGCGGCGACGTCGCCGAATACGGATTCGTCGAAACGTCCGCGAAGCAGGACGGCCGCAACATGACGATGGTGCTGGCACCGCACCGCGGCGCGAAGACACGCGCCAGAGCACGGCACCCCGAAGAAGCCGGCGCCGAGCCGGAGCACGACGTCGACGAAACCGGCGACACCGCCGCTTCACCGAACTGACCTGGCACGAAACAGCGAAATCAGCGAGAACTAGAGGAAACATGCCCAAGGCAAAGTCCCACAGCGGAGCGACAAAGCGATTCCGGCGCACCGGGACCGGAAAGATCGTCCGCCAGCAAGCCAATCGCCGGCATCTGCTCGAGCACAAATCGACCAAACGAACGCGGCGGCTGGATGGCCGCATCACGGTCTCGGCCAACGACACCAAGCGTGTCAAGTCAATGCTCAACGGCTGACCTTCGATAGGCCCAGCGCCGGGCCAAGGCGCACAGCGACCTGGCACCGGCACCCCGACCATTTACGTCTGAACGAGAGTAGGAACATCCATGGCACGCGTAAAGCGGGCAGTCAACGCCCACAAGAAGAGGCGCAGCATCCTGACGGCCTCGAAAGGCTATCGCGGCCAGCGGTCCCGGCTCTACCGCAAAGCCAAAGAGCAGCAACTGCATTCGCTGGGCTACGCCTACCGCGACCGCAGGGCGCGTAAGGGCGACTTTCGCAAATTGTGGATCTCGCGGATCAACGCGGCGGCGCGCGCCAACGACATCACCTACAACCGGCTGATCCAGGGTCTGAAGGCCGCGGGTGTGGAAGTCGACCGTAAAAACCTTGCCGACATTGCGATCACCGATCCGGCGGCGTTCACGGCGCTGGTCGACGTCGCCCGGGCGGCACTGCCCAAGGACGTCAACGCGCCGTCCGGAGAAGCTGCTTAACTCCGGTGCTCACCGAGCGCTCGGCCCGGGTGGCTGCGGCGGTCAAATTGCATCGCCACGTCGGGCGACGGCGGGCGAACCAGTTTCTGGCCGAAGGCCTTAACCTGTTCGAGGCCGCGTCGGCGCGCGGGCTGGTTCGCGATGTTTTCGTCACCGAACTCGCTGCGCAGCGCCACGCAACACTGCTGGCCAATCAGCAGTGCCCGGTCCATGTGGTCACCGAGCGTGCGGCAAAAGCCTTGTCCGACACCGTGACTCCGGCGGGGCTGGTGGCCGTGTGCGAAATGCCGGCGACCGGACTGCAGGAGGTGCTCGCCGGCTCGCCGCGGCTGATCGCGGTTGCCGTCGAGATCGGCGAGCCGGGCAATGCGGGCACGCTGATCCGCCTCGCCGACGCCATGGGTGCCGCGGCGGTGATCCTCGCCGGGCACAGCGTCGACCCCTACAACGGCAAGTGCCTGCGCGCGTCGGCCGGCAGCATCTTCTCGCTCCCGGTCGTCGCCGCCCCTGACGTCGAGGCGGTCCTCACCGCGGTGCAGGCCGCCGGACTGCAGACGCTGGCCACCACGGTCGACGGCCCGACGCGCCTGGACGAGGCCGGCGAGTTGCTGGGCAAGCCGACGGCGTGGCTGTTCGGGCCCGAGTCACACGGCTTGCCCGAAGAGATCACCGACCAAGCAGACCGTTGCGTGCGGATCCCGATGTCGGGCGGCGCGGAGAGCCTGAACGTGGCCGCCGCCGCGGCGATCTGTCTGTACCAGAGCGCACAGGCTCTGGGTGTGCTCGAGCGCTTTTAGGCGGCCTTACGCGCCTTTCTGGGGCCCCGGGCGGGGCGCAGCCCGGCCAGCGAGAGGGTGGTGTGCACCAGCGACCCGGCGCGCTCGATCAACGACTTGTGGGGAGGGAAGTAATGCATCGGCAGCCCGCGGCGGTCGCGTGGTGGGGCCACGAACTCCGGTGCCTCGACCAGCGGCGCGTCGATCGGAGACCGGCCTTCCGCGCGGCGATAGGCGGCCAGCGCCCGAGGGTGCAGCCGGATTTCGTCGGGAACCGCCAGGAACGCCAGCTCGATCAGTTTGCCGAACACGCGCAGCAAGATCTCGTCGCCCGGGGTCCAGCGCATGCCCGCCTTCTCGCGCACCGCGGGTTCGAATAGCCCGGCCGCGATCCAGCGCTGACCGGCCACCAGCGGCTTGAACATCTGGTCCCAGATCGGCGTGGGCATCAAGACGAACTTCGGCTTGGGAATGCGCATCCGGAAGATTTCCAGCGTCGCCTGGTTGATCTCCAGCTCGTCGCGGCAGACCCGGTCCCAGTACTCCTGAAATTCCTCCCACGATTCGGGCACCGGCCGCATGCTCATCCCGTACATCCGGTACCACTGCACATGCTCGTCGTACAGCTGGCGTTTTTCGGCCTCGGTCAACCCACCGCAGAAGTACTCGGCCACCTTGACGACGAGCATGAAGAACGTGGCGTGCGCCCAGTAGAAGGTCTCGGGGTTCAGCGCGTGATAGCGGCGCCCCTCGGCGTCGATGCCCTTGATGGTGTCGTGGAAGTGCTTGATCTGCTTACCGGTCATGGGCGCACGATCACCGTCGTAGACCACGCCCATGATCGGGTACACCGACCGGGCCACCCGCTGCAGGGGCTCGCGCAGCAGGATCGAATGGTCCTCGACGCCCGCTCCGAGCTGTGGGTACATGTTCTGGATCGCTCCGATCCAGACACCCATCATTCCGGTGCGCAGATCGCCAAAGTACTTCCAGGTGAGGGAATCTGGTCCGAGCGGATCGGCGCATGTCGTCGACACGGCAGTCATCGCGACCTCCCTAACTTCCTGACTGCGCTCACGATAACTTTGACAACGCGCGTTGTCTACGCGTTCGGTATCCGCCACGCGAAGGTGTTACCGAGATTCCACACTGGTGTGGCAACCTCGTGATCAGGACGTTTGATGCGACGTGTGACACAAATCAGGTGGGCGTCATTGCCCGGGTTCCCCGAAACTACTTACCCTTGCCAGGTGGAACTCGCGCCGCGCGATCCGGATCCGGGCGAACCCGCCGAATCGGGCTCTGAATCGGTGGCGACGGTGGCGCCTTCCGGCTCAACCGCTCCGTCGGGACGACGGCCTGCGGTGTCGATACAGAACGCGACCCAGTGGTGGCAGACCG